>NZ_SMAK01000003.1:0-300000 GCF_004346195.1 Tepidamorphus gemmatus
GACACGGCGCGGGCGGCATAGGCCACACATCCCGACGCCGCCCGCGCCATGTCGGATCGCGAAAACCGCTTGCGCAACGTGACGGCATCTCACAGGTTCTCGTCAGCGTCATCCATCATGCCAGATTTGACTCAACTCGCCCTGTACGTCGCCGCGGCCTTCCTGCTCGCCGTCACGCCCGGTCCGGGCATCTTCTACGTCGCGGCGCGCACGCTTGCCGGCGGTCGTGCGGAAGGCATTGCCTCTAGCTTCGGCACGGGGTTGGGGGGCATGGTCCACGTCCTTGCCGGAAGCTTGGGTGTTTCTGCCATCGTGCTCGCGAGCGCCGAACTGTTCGCCGTGCTGAAACTGATCGGCGCCGTCTACCTGGTCTGGCTCGGCTTTCGCACCTTGCAGTCCGCCCGACGGGACGCAGCGACAGTTCTGAAGGGTGGCACCGTGGCGCCTCCGGTCGGGGCCCGGCGGGCGTTTCGTGAAGGGGTGCTGGTCGAGGCGCTCAACCCGAAGACAGCAGCCTTTTTCCTCGCCTTCATTCCGCAGTTTGTTGATCCGAGCGCCGGGCACATAGCTCTGCAATTCGTGGTGCTTGGCTTCGTGTCGGTTGCGCTCAACACCCTCGCCGACATCGTGGTCGCTTTTGCGGCCAGTGGCATCCGAGAAGGTGCGGCAGCGCGTCCTGGGCTAGTCCGCCGGTTACGCGAGGCGTCGGGAGGCGCGATGATCGCGCTGGGCGTCGGCCTCGCTCTGGCGAAGCGCCCTGCCACCTGATCGCTGGGCGATGGTCGGAACCGGCCGGGCGCTTTTGTCGACAGTGCTGCAACTCCCTGGCATCGAGCGGCACATGCGAGCGGACGGCATAGAGGTGAAGCCTTCGTGACAGGCGGCCCTTCTCATCAAGTCTTGTCCATGCGCGGCCTTTACGCGCGATTGCGAAGAGCGGGTTGGCGCAAGATGTTTTCCCCTCCGCCAGTCTTCCCGCGTCCGGCCGCGCCGGGAATGCCTGGCCCGGATACCGGTCGATACAGGGTCCGTCGGCGAGGCAGGGCGTCGCAGCGGTCCGTATGGTATCGGCGCCCCGGGCGACCGACCCCGGCGGGTCGCGCGTCGTGGCCGCCTTGCGCTCAGTCGCCTGCGTAGCGGGGTGTGCGCTTCTCGGCGAAGGCAGCCAGCCCCTCCGCCAGATCTGTCCCGGTGAGATGTTCGGCGAAGGCGGTGATTTCCGCGGCGAGCCGGGCCTCGCGCAGCGGGTCGGATGGCAACATGAGTCGCTTGATCGCGCGCTGCGCCTCGGGGCTCTGGGCGGCGATCTCGCCGGCGAGCTCGCGGGCACGCGCCAGCAGCCGGTCGCCGGGCACCACTTCGTTGACGAGCCCCCACGCGGCCGCGGTGGCGGCATCGATCAGCGCGGCGGAGTGGAAGAGCTGCGCCGCCCGGCCGCGCCCGATCCGCTCGCCGAGTCGCACCGTCGCTCCGCCGGCCGGCACGACGCCGTATCGCGCATGGCCATCACCGAGCCGCGCATCGTCGGCGGCCAGAATGATGTCGCACGCCAGCAGCAGCTCGAGCCCGCCGGCGACAGCAAGGCCGTTGGCAGCCCCGATCACCGGCACCGGCAGCGCCTCGATCAGCCCGATGACCTGCTGATTGTAGCGCAGCACATCGAGCAGCGCCGTGCCCCCTGCCGCAAGCGCCGCGCGGAATTCGTTTAGGTCGCCGCCGGCGCTGAAGGCGCGTCCGGTGCCGGTGACGATGACGGCGCGCAGCGACGGCAACGCCGCCAGCTCGCGCAGTCGCCTCTCCAGCGCCCCCATCATCGCCGCCGAGGCGGCGTTGAGCGTCGCCGGACTGTCGAGCGTCAGGATCGCGGTCGGCCCGTCGAAGGCAAGCCGGACCGGCCCGTCGACGGCGCTCAGCGCGAAGCTCTGCGGCAGCGGCGCCAGTGCCTTGCCGATCGCGACGAGTTCGCCCGCCGTCACCCCGGCGAGCGTCGCGGCCACAAGCGTCCGCTTCTGCGCATCCTCGCTCACCTCGGCCGACAGCAGGCTGCCGGCCGCGGTACGGCCGGCGATCTCCTGCCTGAGCTTCTCGCGGATCGCCGCCTTGCGCAGGTCGGGCTTGAAGATCTTGCCGACGGCCGTCACCGGCAGTGCGTCGAGCGTCAGGATCGTGCGCGGCCGTGCGGGCGGCTCGTGGATATGTGCCTCCATATGCGCGGCGAGCGCATCGAGATCGAGGGGCGCGCCCCTGGCCGGCACCACAAACAGCACCGGCACCTCGCCGGCATACTGGTCGGGCATCCCGACCGCAGCGCTGATCGCCACGCCCGGGAACCCGTTGGCGACATCTTCGATCGCTGCCGGGTCGATATTGTGCCCGCTGCGGATGATCAGATCCTTCGCCCGCCCCGTCAGCACCAGCCGCTCGTCCGGGGTCAGATATCCGATATCGCCGGTGGTCAGCCAGCCATCCGCCGACAGCGTGCCGATGTTGTGCTGTGGCTCGACATAGCCGGGGAACACCTGCGGGCCGCGCACCTGCACCACACCGCTCTCGCCCGGCGAGCACAGGCGGTCGGGCTCGTCGGTGCGCACGATGCGCAGCTCCGACCACGGCGCCCGGAAACCGACACTGCCGGCCAGCGGTTCGCCCCGCCCGGGATTGAAGGCGATCGCCGCGGCCGTCTCGGTCATGCCGTAGGTCTCGAACAGGCGGATGCCGGTCCGCTCCATGAAGCGCCGGCCGACCGCCGGCGGCATGACCGCGCCGCCGGTTCCGGCCATCCGTACCGACGTCACGTCGATGGCGGGATCGAACACCTCGGTCAGCGCACCGATCGACGTGGGCACTGCACCGACCACGGTCGCGCGGAAATGTTCGACGAGCCGCCAGTACGCCGCGATCACGGCCGGCGGACGCAGGGCATAGGGCGAGGGGACGACGACATGCCCCCCCGCCGCCAGCACGGACAGCCCGACCGTCATGGTCCCGCCGACATGGAAGAACGGAAAGCCGTTCATCACCACGTCTCGTTCGTCGTAGCCGAACACCTGCGCAAACGAGAAGGCGGCATGGATCTGGTTGCCGTGGGTAAGCTGCACCAGCTTCGGCCGCCCGGTCGTGCCGCCGGTATGGAACAGGGCGCAGACGGTGTCGCGGTCGGTGCAGGGCGCGAAGTCGAGAACCTCGCCGGAATGCGCGGCCAGCGCCGCGGACAGCGGGCGGAAGCCCTCCGGCAGCGGCCCGTCGCCACCGATCACCAGCACCTCGCGCAGGCCCGGCACGGCCTGGCGAAGGCCCTGAGCCTTGTCCCAGCACTCGCGGTCGAGCGATGCGGCCGGAATCACCAGCACCGTCGCACCCTCGGCGACCAGGAGATCGGCGATCGCGTCGGCGCTGAGCAGATAATTGATGGCGCTGGCCACGCCGGCGACCTGGGCCCCCAGCATCAGCACGGGAAGTTCGGGAAGGGTGGGCGCCAGAAAGGCCGCCGCACCCTGCCCCGGTGCAAGGCCGAGGCTACGGAACATGTTCGCCGCGCGCGTCACCTCGGCCAGAAGCCGGGCATGCGTCAACGCGGCGCCCACCTCCGCCGGGTCTGGCGCGCGCAGCACCGTCAGGGCCATCCGGTCCGGATGGTGGAAGGCTGTGGCGCGGAACAGATCGTAGAGATTGCGCGCCGTGATCAGCGCGTCCATCGGCTCGGCCTCGATGGCGCGAATGTCTTCGATGGTGCGGACCGTCCGCACCGGTCGGGTGGTCCTGAGCGGTTGATCCATGGTCAGTGCACCGCTGCGTACATGATCGTTTCCTCGTCGGTCCGGTGCCCCTCGAACTCCTCGACGATCCGCCCCTGGCGGCAGACGAGGATACGGTCGGACAGGTGGAGGATCTCCGGCAGGTAGGACGAGATCACCATCACCGCGACGCCCGCATCGGCCAGCCCGTTGATGATCTGGTGAATCTCGGCGATGGCGCCGACGTCCACGCCCCGCGTCGGTTCGTCGAAGATGACAAGCTTCGGCTTCTGTACCAGGGCCTTGGCGACGACCACCTTCTGCTGGTTGCCGCCGGACAGCTCGATGACGCGCGCATCGGCATTGATCGCCCGGATCTTCAGCGCCTCGATCCAGTGTCGGGCGATGTCCTGCATTTCGCGCATCGACACCACCGCGGCGCGGGTCTGTCCGCTCGCCATCGCGCCGGTATGGATGTTCTCGGCGATCGACATCGTCTCGAAGAAGCCTTCCGCCTTGCGGTCCTCGGTGACGTAGATGATTCCGTCCCGCACGCCCGGACGCGGCACCCGGTAGCGGACCGGCCGTCCGAACAATCGGATCTGGCCACCGTGGAAGAGGTCGCGCTTGAACACCCCGGCAATGACCTTGGCGGCTTCTGTCCGGCCCGATCCGATCAGGCCGAAGACACCCGTCACCTGCCCTGCAAACAGCGAGAACGAGGTGTTGCGCACCATCCTGCCCATCGACAGGTTCTGCACGCTCAGCACCTTCTCGCCGGCCGGACGCGGCGAGCGGTCGCGATGCGCGCCATAGAGCTCCTCGGTCAGGCCGCGGCCCACCATCGCCCGCACGATGCTCTCGCGATCGAACGACGATGCCGGGCCGGTCACCACATGGCCGCCGTCCCGCATCACGGTGATCGTGTCGGCGATTGCCAGCGCCTCCTCGAGTGCGTGGCTGATGAACACGATCGACACGCCACGTGCCTTCAGCCGTCCGACCAGGGCGAAGAACTGGTGCTTCTCTTCAGGCGTCAGCGTCGCCGTCGGCTCGTCGAAGATGATGCAGCGCGCATTGTGATGGACGGCGCGGGCGATCTCGACCATCTGCTTCTGGCCGGCTCCCAGCGAGGCCACCAGCGCGGTGGGATCGACGTGGAAGTTCAGCGATTGCAGAAACTGCTGGCCGGCGATGTAGAGGCCGCGCAGGCGGTGGAACCGCCGGGCATCGGTCAGATAGATGTTCTGCGCGACGGTCAGCGAGGGAACCAGGCTCGTCTCCTGATAGACCATCGCAATCCCGCGGTGCAGCGCCTCGGCCGGGGTCTGCAGGACGGCCGGCTCCCCGTCGATGAGCAGCGTGCCGGACGTGGGCTGCACGACGCCCGCGATCATCTTGGTCAGGGTCGACTTGCCGGCCCCGTTCTCGCCCAGCAAGGCATGCACCTCGCCCCGCATGAGCGCGAAGCTCACGTCCCTGACCGCAGGAACGCCGCGATACTCCTTGGAGACCCCGCGCAGTTCGACCAGCGGTGTCATGACGTCCCCCCGTGCTGGAGCGGAATGCGGACCACGACGCCATCGCCCCGGGCTGCCGCCCACAGCGCACCGTCGTGTTCGATCGCGCTGGTCACGCCGTGCGTCGTGCCATCGGCGCGGCTCTGCAGACTCGCCCGCGGCTGGAAACCCCTATCCAGACGCACGCAGAACCCGGCCGACATCGTCGGTGCCCAGGGCTTGAGAATGCCGAGCTGCTTCACGCCGCCGCCCTGCAGCGATTCATAGAAGCTGCGGCCAGCGCGCAGCTTCGGGGCGACCCAGTACGGCTCGGGCACCTCGGCCATCATGCGGCGCCGGAAGGCCGGTTCGCGCAGCACGAATTCGACGAGCTGGCTGCGCGGCGCGAACATCGTCATCCAGTAGCCGCCCGATCCGGCCGCGAGCCGGCCCGGATAGCCGGGCAGGTCGCCATGCAGCACGGCCCCGCCGGGCCGGACGATGCGGTGCCGCCAGGCTTCGGTCACCACCACGCCGTGATCATCGACGGTGACGCCGGCCGGCCATGCCAGCCCGGCGGCGATCCGCTGTGAGCTGCCGGTGCCGACGGCGATGCGCCACAGGCTGCCGCTGTCGCCGCGCTCGAGCAGGTCGCGCTGCCAGCCGGCTGGACCGTGGCGCTCCGACCCGTTGGCGAGAAGGATCGACTCGCCCTCCGCGGCGATCGCGGTGATGCAGCGCAACCCGGTGTCGATCCTGGCACCATCGAAGCGCCCGCCCTCGACGTGCAGGGATCCGTCCTCCAGCGCCACCGCCAGTCCGCCGGCGAACGGCGCGAGGGCCGAGACTGTCGTGTCGAAGCTGCGATGTGCGACGAATCTGCCATCCCGCTCGACCAGCACCGCGCAGCCGGCCGACAGGTAGAGCCGGCCGTCCGCTGCGGCAAGGCAGTCGGCATCGGCGACCGGCACACGCAAGGGGGCATCGTCGAGGGCCCGGTTCGGCAGCATCGCCCCGTCGAGCGGCGGCACCGTGACGGCTGCCTCGCCGCGGCCGAAGAAGCCGTCGATCAGGCGCATCAGCGGGGCGATCATGCCCGCCCCCAATAGGATTGCCAGCCGGTCCAGCCGGGGTCGGCGCCCTCGAGCTTCAGCCGGCCGATCCGGTTGTTGGAAATGCCACCGATGTAGAGATGGCCCTTGTGTTCACGCATCGAGGTGATCATCGGGTGGTTGTCGCCCTTGCGATCCCAGAACGTCTCGATGACCCGGCCGGTCTCGTCGAAGCGCAGCACGCAGCCGGTGTTGATGTTGGGGAACATCCATTCATCCGGCGCGACGCGACGCGCCATCCGGCGACGGAAGCCGGGCATGCGCAGCGCGAGGTCGAACGCCGGCGTCCGCATGCCGACCAGCGCCAGCCAGTAGGTGCCGTCCGAGGCCCGATTGATGTTGTCGGGATAGCCGGGCAGATCCGGGATGATCGGCTCGACCTGCCCCTTCCTCGGCCCGTCGAACCAGTAGCGGCTGACCCGGCACGCCCAGGTTTCGGCGAACAGGAAGGACTGGCCGTCATGGGTCATGCAGATGCCGTTCGGGAACACGAGGTTCCTCAGCACCGTGCGGGTCGTGCGGCTGTTCGGATCGTAGCAGATGATGCGGCCGTTGCCCCGCGATTCGAGACAGTCGACGGGCCATTCGTGCATCTCGTAGCGCACCGTGGCCTCGGAGAAGAACACCCGGCCGTCGGGGGCGATGTCGAGGTCGTCGGCAAGCCGCAGGCGGGAATCGTCGATGATCGAGAACAAGGACCGGTTGGTCTCGTCGGTCAGCCGCTCGACCGTCCGGTCCTGCCCGATACGGTACAGGCCCATGCCGCCGATGCAGACCAGCAGCGCCCCGTCGCGGGCGAGCGCCATGCCCAACGGCCGGCCGCCGACATGGGCGAAGACCTCGTGCCGGCTGTAGTCGGGAGCGAGGAAGCGCACGATGTCGCCGGTACGGTTGCCGACATAGATGTTGTCGTCCTCGTCGAGAATGACATCCTCGGGACCGTCGATCTCGCCCAGCCCGATCGCCTCGACCGGACGCAGGCGGTCGTTGAGGGCATAGGGCGAGCCGTCGTCGGTGCCCGGCGCCGGGGGCAGGTCCGCGTAGGTGGGCGAGACATAGACCTTGGCCAGCACCTTGTTGCGGTTCTTCAGCCAGCGCACGTCGATCGCCACCGCGATCAGCAGGACGAGCCCGAGCAGCAGCGAGTTCGCGCCGCTGGTCACGCCGAGCCGCACCAGGCCGTTGACCAGGATCATCACGATCAGCGAGCCGATCACCGCCTTCGCCGCCGAGCTGCGGCCGCCGCCCAGGCTGTTGCCGCCGAGCACGGCTGCCGTCAGCGCCGCGATCTCGAGGCCGAGACCGATGTCCGATCCCGCCGCGCCGAGGCGCGAGGCGAACAGGACGCCGGCGCCGGCAGCCAGCGTGCCCGAGACGACATAGGTCATGCAGATGACGCGGCGAACCGGGATCCCGACATTGTGCGCCGAGCGCCGCGACCCGCCGACCGCCAGCACCTGCCAGCCCGGCCGCGTGCGGCTGAGCACCAGGTGAAGGATCAGCGCGACAGCGACCGCCACCACGACGCTGACCGGAATGCCCGCGACGAAGCCGTCGCCGAACCAGAACCACAGGTCGCTGTCCGGAAACGACGCCGCGATCGCCACCGCGTAGCGCAGCAGCAGCATGTCCACGACGGCCCGCACGATGATCAGCGTGACGAGCGTCGTCAGGAAGGCACGCAGCCGCAGGTAGCCTACCAGCAGCCCGTTGACCAGCCCGACCGCCGCCCCGCAGGCCATCGTCAGCACGACGACCGCCCAGACGGGCAGCCCGGCCACGCCAATCAGCGCCAGCGCCACGATGTTGCCGAGCGCGAAGGTCGAGCCGACGCTGAGATCGATGCCGCCGGCCGCCATCACGATGGTCAGCGCCAGCACGATCAGCGCGAACTCGCCCCACTGGCGCGCCAGATCGGACAGGCTCTGCGGACCGTAGAAACCGGGAATCAGCGATCCGAACACCGCTGCCACGGCGACGAGGATGATGAGCGGGATAGCGTTGTCCATCCAGCGCTTGGACAATAGCTCGCCAAGCACATGGTCGGGGACGAGGCGGTAACGCCATCGCACCAGGCGGTCGGTCAGGGTCATCGGGTCTGCCGCAGCGATAGGGAAACGGCGCGGACGGCACAGGGCCGCCCGCGCGGGACACGAGGTGTCAGCTGGGCAGATCCCAGCACGATGCCGGCGTCATGTTGTCCTTGTTGAGGAACACGAGCGGCGTGAACAGCGTGGTGCGCGTCGTGCCCGGCTTCTGGCCGTTCTGCAGCAGGTGCTTGATCATCGTCGCCATGTCGCGTGCCTGACCGGGCACGTGATAGACGACCACTTCCGAGAAGGTGCCGTTGGCGATGTTGTCGCAGGCCATGCGGTTGCCGCCGCCCTGGGTCAGCAGGAACACGTCCTTTCCCGATTCCTTGATCGCCGAGGCTGTGCCGATGTCCATCACGTCCCAGAAGCCGGTGATGGCGCACAGGTCGGGGTGCTGCTGGATGACGGTGGCGGCGATGTTGCGCGCCTTGGTCGAATCCCAGTCGGCCGCCTGGTTGGAGACGACCTGGATCTCCGGATGCTGCTTGAGCACGTTGTCGATCCCCTGCATCTGGTAGATGCTCGCCGCCGCCGTCAGCACGCCCTGGGTGATCGCCACCTTGCCGCTGCCGCCATTGGCGGGGGAGCACTTCTCGACCAGCCGTCGGCCGATCTGCTCTCCCATGCCGACATAGTCGGCACCGACGAACACGTCGGTCGAGTAGCTCGAGCGCATGTTGACCTGCACCACGTAGATGCCGGCCTCCTCGGCCCGCTTCAGGAGCCGCGCATAGGACTGCACGTCGGGATTGTGCACGACGATGACGTCAGGCTTTTCGGCGATCAGCGACGTGATTGCCTGAGCGCCGGCGTCGGTGTTCCAGTTCGGATCGCGAACCTCGAAGGTGATCCCGAGCGGCTCGAGCGCCTCGCGCAGGCCGGCGGCCCAGCCCTCGGTCAGGTCGAAGCCCATGGCGACCGGAACATAGGCCACCCGCTTGCCGCGCAGGCTGTCGTAGTAGGCGGCCCGGGCCGGATCGTCGATGCCCTGGGCCAGGGCGAGCCCCGGCACTGCCAGCGCGGCGCACAGGACGAGATTGCGCATCAGTCTCATTCCGTTCCTCCCTCCATGGCTATGGATCAGATGTCCCCTTGCTGGGCGGTCTGCTCGTCGCGGGGATTGACGATCGTGTCGATCATGATGGCGGCCAGCAGCAGGGCGCCCTTGATGACGTTCTGGATGGTGTACTGGATGTCCATGATCGTCATGCCGTTGAGCAGCACGCCGATCAGCAGCGTGCCGACGATCACGTTGCGGATTCCGCCCTTGCCGCCGGACAGGCCGATGCCGCCGAGCACCACGACGAGGATCACGTCGTAGACGTAGGTGGACAGGGCGAGCCGCGTGTTCATGCTGGCGACCGATGCCGCCGTGACGAGGCCGGCCAGATATCCGATGGCGGCCGACAGCACATATTGCAGGACGATGACCGGCCGGGTCGGGATGCCGGTGATCCGTGCCGCGGCGAGGTTGTCGCCGACGGCGCGCAGATATCGGCCCCACACCGTGTAGCGCAGGAACAGGTGGGCGGCGAGGCAGATCGCGGCAAAGGTGAGGATGGGCACCGGAATGCCGAGCACGCTGCCCTGGCTCAGCCAGAGGATCGGCGCGGCGCCCGGCGGCAGATAGGCCACATCCAGGCTGAACAGGAAGTAGCGTCCGAAACCGTAGATCAGCGTGCCCATCGCCAGCGTCGCGAAGATCGCGGGGATCTCCGCATAGGCGATCAGCCAGCCGTTGATCGCGCCGACGGCGAGGCTGAACGCCAGCGTGAGCACGATCGCCTGGGCAAGCGGCATGCCGGCCGTGACGAGATTGAGCATCCAGGCGACCGACACCGCCATCAGCGCCACCAGCGACAGGTCGATGCCCCTGCCGATGACGACGAGGCCCATCGCCACCCCGAGAATGCCGAGGATCGAGACGCTCCGGATGAGGTTCAGGATGTTGTCGCCGGTCAGGAAGCCGGGCAGTGACAGCGCGAAGCCGGCGCACAGGAGCACCGCCAGTGCGAAGACGATCTGTTCCTGGCTCAAACGCGGAATCATCCGCTCCCCTCCCCGCCGCGACTGGTGCATGGCTTTCGGGGAGACTAGCGATGGCGACCGCCGGCTTCTTTCAGCGGCGCGCACGCGACTTTACTGAGCGCGCACTGCCGGCGACGCTGCTGGACAGGTTACGGGCTTGCCTCTAGCCTCACGGCGCGGAGCCGACCTTGCACGTTGAAGGCGGGCGGCTCCGGGCGGACGACTGCCTGTCCGCGATGGGAGGAACGCATGGACAGTGTCTTCTCGACCGACGACCTGCCGCCGCATGCGCGCTATGGCGCCTGGCGGGACGCCATCTGCGACGTCTATGTGAACGTGGAGGTGTGTGCGAGCGACCCCGAGAACTATCGCGGTTACATCCGCGAGGCGCGCTTCGGCGACGTGACCCTGACGGACATCCTGCTGTCGGAACAGCGCATCCGCCGCGACCGTCGCCATATCGCCCGCCTCGACAAGGATTGCTGTTACGTGCAGCTTCTGCACTCGGGCACCCTCGACGTCCTGCAGCGCGGCGAGACGCTGCGTTCCAATCCGGCATGCGGCGCCATCTTCTCGGCGGCCGAACAGTACGAGCTGCAGGTGCGCGGCGAGGTGCGCTCCTTCTATCTGGAGCTGCCGCGCGACGCCTTCGCGCAGCGCTTTCCGCAGCAGCGCATCCCGGTCCCCGCAGCCAGCAACACCACCCGCGGCATCGGCCGGGTGGTCACCGAATTCTGCGCAACGCTCGCCAGTGAGAGTTCGCGGGTCACGGGCGAGCAGCGCCGCAGCCTCGGCGGCCAGGTGATGGATCTCCTCGCGCTGGCGCTGATGGCGCCGCCCGAAGACAGCGGCATCGCCGACGCTTCGGTTCGCACCGCGCGCCTGCGGGCCGTGCAGCGCTGGATCGAGGCGAACCTCGCCGAACCGGACCTGTCGCTGCAGCGGATCGCCGCAGCCAACGGGATCTCGGTACGCTACCTCCACGTCCTGTTCGAAGGCACCGGCATGTCGGTGTCGGAGTGGATCCAGTACCGCCGCCTGCAGCTCGCACATGACCGGCTGGCGCGTGGGCAGGCGCGCTCGATCACCGAGCTCGCCTTCGATCTCGGCTTCAGCAGTTCGGCGCACTTCTCGACCCTGTTCCGCCGCCGCTTCGGGGTGGCGCCGCGCGACGTCTGGCGCCCGCCCGCCCGGCCCGACTCCCAGACCGGAGGCGACGGCCATCTGCCCCCGCGCACGGCCGCCTGAGGGACCGGGAGGCCGTCAGGCGCGAGGGGCGCGCCGGGCATGTTCGCGCCGCGCCCGCCCAGTTGGACGCAGGATTGCCGGAACGACGCGCAAGGGAGGACGACATGGCGCAGACACTGACTGGAGCGGCCCGCGCCGAGGCGCTGGCTGGCCTGCCCGAATGGCGCGAGGCCGCCGGCCGCGACGCAATCGAGCGGACCTATCGCTTCAAGGATTTCAATGAGGCCTTCGGCTTCATGGCACGGGTGGCGTTGGTTGCCGAGAAGATGGACCATCACCCCGAATGGCGGAACGTCTACCGAACCGTCGAGGTGATGCTGTCGACCCATGATGCCGGCGGCGTCACGGAACGGGATGTCGCGCTCGCCAGGGCGATGGACGCGATCGCCGGCCGCTGACCCGCCGCGGTCGCGGCAGGACCGGCGATCCCTGGCCTCAGCCCCTGGCCTCAGCGCGGCGCGAGCCTGATCGCGCCGTCGAGGCGGATGCCGGAGCCGTTGAGCATCGGGTTCTCGCAGATCGCGCGCACCAGCATGGCATACTCGGCGGGGTCGCCGAGCCGCTGCGGGAACGGCACGCTGGCGGCGAGCGACTGGCGGACCTCCTCGCTCAGCCCGTCGAACATCGGCGTGTAGAACAGGCCGGGCATGATGGTGACGGCCCGGATGCCGTCCTTAGCGAGGTCGCGGGCCATCGGCAGCGTCATGCCCAGCACGCCGCCCTTCGAGGCGGCGTAGGCGAGCTGACCGATCTGGCCGTCCGTCGCCGCCACCGAGGCGGTCATCACGATCACGCCGCGTTCGCCGTCCCGGCCGAGAGGGTCGGCAGTCAGCATGCCTGCGGCCGACTGCGACGCGACATTGAAGGTGCCGATCAGATTGATCGAGATCGTCCTGACGAAGGCGGCAGGGTCATGGGCGACGACTTCGCCGGTGTCGCGCTTGCGGCTGGCGGTCTTCTGGGCGATCGCGATGCCCGCGCAGTTGACCGTGATGCGCTCCTGCCCGTTTGCGGCGCGCGCCCTGGCCAGTGCCTCGGCAACACTGGCCGGATCGGTCACGTCGCAGCGGCAGAACACGCCGCCGGTCTCGCTGGCGACCGTCTCGCCGCGCTCCGCATTCACATCGAGCAGTGCAACCCTGACACCGGCACCGGCCAACATGCGCGCCGTCGCCTCGCCCAGACCCGATGCGCCGCCGGTGATGACCGCCGCGATGTCCTTGCCCAGTTCCATGAGTCGCCTCCAAGTCTGTCCTTGCCGACGTCGGTGGCAGCCGTCTTAGACGATCGGCGCGAGGCTGCAAACCGACCGGCTTGCGGAAATCGTCGCAGGGGCCATGTTTAGCCTGTCACGTGGCCGAACCGGAGGAGAACCTTGAGCACCGGGGACATCAGCCAATGGACAAGCGCCGAGATGCAGCTGCCGACCGTGGCAGCGGCCAACGAGCGCAGGGTGCGCGGCGGCTTCTGGCCGAAACTGCGCCGTCATGCCGCGCGGCTGCCGTTTGCGCATGACCTGGTCGCGGCCTGGTACTGCGCCACCGATCCGGCAACGCCGTTCCGGGTGCGGGCCGTGCTGTTCGGTGCACTCGCCTATTTCGTGATCCCGGTCGACACCGTCCCCGACCTGCTCGCCGTGGTCGGCCTGAGCGACGATGCGTCGGTGCTGCTTGCCGCCCTGACCGTGGTCGGTGCCCATATCACGCCCAACCATCGCGAGAAGGCGGCCGCGACATTGCGGCAGCTCGACCGGTAGCTCGGCCGGGCCGGGGTGTCTGCGCCGCGGTGCGACCGGCTGTCAGCCGCCTCAGCGCGCCGCGGCGGCGTCGGCCTCCATCACGATCACTGCCTTGCCCTTGATCTCGCGCCGCGCCAGCGCCTCGAGCGCATCGACGGTGCGCTCGAGCGGATAGCGGCCATGGATCGCGACCTTCAGACGGCCCTCGGCGAGCCAGCCGAGCAGGCGCGCGGTATTGGCGCGGTCGGCTTCGGCCTCGACCTCGGCGAACTTGCCGTAGAACACGCCGACGATGTCGCAGCCCTTGAGCAGCACCAGGTTGAGGGGAATCTTGGGGATCTGGCCGGCCGCAAACCCGATCACCAGGTAGCGCCCCTGCCAGGCCATCGAACGCAGCGCTGGCTCGGCATAGTCGCCTCCGACCGGATCGTAGACGACATCGACGCCGCGGCCGCCGGTCAGCTCCTTCAGCCGCTCCTTCAGATCTTCGCGGGTGTAGTCGATCACCTCGTCGGCGCCGAGCGCGCGGCAGAAGTCGAGCTTGTCCGGCGAGGAGGCAGCGGCGATCACCCGGGCGCCAAGCAACTTGCCGATCTCGACGGCGGCCGCGCCGACACCACCGGAGGCGCCGAGCACCGCGAGCGTTTCGCCCGGCTTCAGCTTCGCCCGGTCGGCAAGGGCGTGCAGGGTCGTTCCGTAGGTGACGATCAGGCCTGCCGCCTGTTCCGGATCGGCGCCGGCGGGAACATGCACAAGCTTCGCCGCCGGTACGACGACGGTCTCCCGGCAGGCGCCCCAGCCGGGGAAGCCCGCGACCAGGTCGCCCTCGGCGAAGCCGGTAACGCCCTCACCGAGCGCGGCCACGGTGCCGCAGAACTCGGCACCCGGCGAGAACGGCAGCTGCGGCTTGAACTGGTACTTGCCCTCGATGATCAGCGTGTCGAAGAAGTTGAGCGCCGCGGCGCGCACCCTGACCGCCACCTCGCCCGGCCCGGGCCGTGGCTCGGGCAGGTCGCGCACGACGAGCTTCGATGGCGGTCCGAGGGTCTCGCAGAGGACGGCTTTCATCGGCTGGACTCCCGTTCACGATGGCGGCAGATCGGTCTCGGGCATAGAGGACGGAATGGCCTGCGGCAAGCCGCACCGGTGCAAACACGGTAGATCACGCATTGTTACAATTCGTCAAATTATCGCCGCCATTGTTGGGCAATCGATCGTCAAACGGGCGTCGACCGCGTCGCGGACAGGGGGCTGTTTGACGCGACAGGTCGAATCACGCCGTCTCAACCAAGGGCCACGCTCGGTGGCCACGAAACCCATGTCTGGTAGGCAACGATGATCACACTGAGAACCGGGCTCGCCATGGCGGCGATCAGCCTGTCGATGGCCGCAGCGGCATCGGCGCAGACCGCGACCCCCTTGGGCCAGTTCAGGGACTGGGGCGCCTACGTGGCGGAGGGGAGCGGCGGCAAGGTCTGCTATGCGCTGTCGCAGCCGAAATCGATGGAACCGAAGAACGTCAATCGCGATCCGGTCTACTTCTTCGTCACCTCGCGCCCTGCGCAGGGCGTGAAGAACGAGGTCAGCGTGGTGATCGGATATCCGTTCCGCACCGACAGCCGGGCCAGCGCCCAGATCGGCTCCGACACCTTCACCCTATTCACGAAGGACGATGGCGCCTGGGTCGAGAATGCCGCCGAGGAGGCGCGACTGGTCAGCGCGATGCGCGCCGGCGCCACGATGGTGGTCAAGGGCACCTCGCAGCGCGGCACCGAAACGACCGATACCTATTCGCTGTCGGGCATCTCGGCCGCGCTCGACCGGATCGCCCAGGAATGCCGCTGAGCGTCAGGCGCTGCTGGATCGGCAACGTATAGGCGCGGACGGACACACCCCCTATAGTGGGTCCGGTCGTGCTGCCGGCAGGCCGGGGCGAGGCTGCCGCGCCGCCGCGCGGGGTGAATGAAGGTCGCCATGGCAGTTTCCCTCGATATCTCACGCGCCAATCCGAATGCGCCGACGGTCGCTGCCGAGCCCGCGGCGCCCGGTCGCGCGGCGCTCGTCGGTCTCACCCGGGCACGGCTGGCGGCCGCACTCGCCGAGATCGGCATTCCCGAGCGCCAGCTGCGGATGCGCACAACCCAGCTGTGGAGCTGGATCTACGGCCGGGGCGCCACCTCGTTCGCGGCGATGACCGATATCGGCAAGGAGCTGCGGGCGCGGCTCGATGCACGCTTCTCGCTGACAAGGCCAGCCATCGTTGCCGAGCAGGTCTCCGCCGACGGCACCCGCAAGTGGCTGCTGCGGTTCGCGCCGCGAGCGCCTGGCGAGACGCCGGTCGAGGTCGAGACCGTCTACATTCCCGAGCACGATCGCGGCACGTTGTGCGTGTCGAGCCAGGTCGGCTGCACGCTGACCTGCCGGTTCTGCCATACCGGCACCCAGCCCTGGGTGCGCAACCTGACGCCGCACGAAATCGTCGCGCAGATCCTCGTCGCGCGCGACCGGCTCGGCGACTGGCCCGGCGCGGCGCGGCCCGCCGAAGGGTACGTGCCCGACACGGATCGGGCCGTCTCCAACATTGTGCTGATGGGCATGGGCGAGCCGCTCTACAATTTCGACAATGTCCGGGACGCGGTGCTGATTGCGGCCGACGGCGAGGGCCTGTCGCTGTCGAAGCGGCGGATCACCCTGTCGACGGCCGGCGTCGTGCCGCTGATCCCGCGCGCCGGCGCCGAGATGGGCGTGATGCTGGCGATCTCGCTGCATGCGGTGCGTGACGACCTGCGCGACGAGCTTGTGCCGCTCAACCGCAAGTATCCGATCGCCGAGCTGCTGGATGCCTGCCGAGCCTATCCGGGCCTCTCGAACGCGCGGCGCATCACCTTCGAGTACGTGATGCTGAAGGATGTCAACGATTCGCTTGCCGACGCGAGGGAGCTGGTGCGGCTGCTGAAGGGCATTCCGGCCAAGATCAACCTGATCCCGTTCAATCCCTGGCCCGGCAGCCCCTACCAATGCTCGGACTGGGAACGGATCGAGGCCTTTGCCGACGTGGTCAACCGCGCCGGCTATGCGAGTCCGGTGCGTACGCCGCGCGGGCGCGACATCATGGCGGCCTGCGGTCAGCTGAAATCGGAGTCCGCACGCGTGCCGGCCTGGAAGCGGCGATTGGCGGGGGAGGGCCAGCCGGCCGGCGGCGAGGCCCGTTGAGGACCATCGGCCGCATCCTTGCCCGACTGATCGTTGCCAGCATCGGATATGTGATCGCCTGCCTCGCGGTCGGAGCGGCAATCTCCGGGACCATCGTGGCCAACGCCTGGCTCGGCGGCGAGATCGCCACCCCGATGGCGCATCTCACGGTCGAATCGCTGTTCTTCGGCGGCGTTCTCGCCTCCCTGGCAGCGGTCCACGGCTTTGCGCCGGCCGTGCTGGCGATCGTGGTGTCGGAGGTGTTCGGCATCCGCGGGCCGCTCTATCACGTGCTGTGTGGCGGGCTTGCCGGTGCGCTCGGCCATGTCGCCGCCTCGCCGCCGGCATGGTCCGAGGCGGCCGGGGCACTCGATCCGGCCGTCGGCGGGCGTCTGCCCCTGTTCGTGGCCGCCGGTCTGATCGGCGGCTTCGTCTACTGGCTGGTGGCGGGGCGCGGCGCCGGCGTGCTGCGCGAGCCCGCGGCCTGACCGGCAGCCGCGCCGCCACCTCGTCCGATCGCGGGCTTGGAAAACACCACCTCGACGCGAGCAATCGGCAACCCGAACTTGGTCACCCGCGCGGTGTTCAGGACCGTGCCGTCGCGCTGCCGCTCGATGATGTCGCGGAAATGCAGGCGGATCGTCGAGCCGTCCGCGCGCGGCAGGTCGAGGTCGTAGGTCATGCGGATTCGGCCGTCATGCGTCGTGACGACAGCCTCGCCGACCACATCCTCGCGCGTGCCGATATAGGTGCCCTCGCCGGTGCGAACGAAACGCCAGGTCTTGCGCTCGCGCGCGCCATCGGCGAAGCGGAAGTCCTCGACCAGCGTCAGCGTGGTCCCGTCCCAGTATCCCTCGGCGGTCAGCTCGAAGGCCCGATCTACCCCGGCGATCCAGCTGTTGAAGGCGCCGCTGCCGTGGGTCGTACCGGTGAAGTACCCCTCCAGCGTCAGTGGCGCGGGTGCCACGGCATCGGCGGCCGAGGCCGCTCCGGCAACCGCCGCAATGAAGCCCGTGAGGGCCGCCGCCCGGATCAGGCTCGTTGTGTGGATCACGCGTTGCCTCGATCGCCGTCGCCCAATGGTGCCTGACGGTGGTGCCTGACGGTCCTGATACGGAGCCGATGGGACGGCGGATCGCTCACAGACGCGGCAGCAGACCCTCCAGTGTCCCGTAGCGCGCCCAATGCAGCGCCTGTTCGAGCCGGTCGTTGCCCCAGAACAATTCGCCGTCGGCAGTGATGAAGCTCGGCGCGCCGAAGATGCCGAGGCCGAGGGCCGTTTCGGTCTGCGCCTTGAGACGGCCCTTGTTGTCGGGCGTCTCCGATGCCGCGAGCACCGCCCCGGCGTCGAGGCCAAGCTCGTCCAGGATCGCGGTCAGAACATCGCGGTCCGAGATCGTGCGGCCCTCGACGAACTCGGCGCGATAGACCCGGCGGGAGAATTCCGGGCCCCAGCCCGCGTCATGGCCGATCAGCGCGATGCGGGCGGCAGCGAGCCCGTTCTGGGGGAACGGATCGGGCTTGACGAAGGCCAGGCCGATCGCCGCGCATTGCCGCTCCATGTCGCGGATCATGTGGCGGCCCTTGATCGGGAACAGGTTGAAGGGGGAAGTGGTCAGGCCCTGCGCGGCGAAGATGGGACCGAGCATGAACGGCCTCCAGCGCACGCCGACGCCCGCGCGCTCGGCCACCGCCTCGATGCGCATGGCGGCGAGGAAGGCGTAGTTCGAGGCGAATTCGTACCAGAAGTCGATGATGGGCATGGTGCAGCTCCCCGGACGCAGCCCGAGCATGGCGGGACGGCGGGCGATCGGCAACAGGTTGACGCTACCACCATTGCGGATCCCGCCCGACAGCCGATTGCCGAGGACCGGCTGGCGTCCTATAAGCCGCCGATCCCCGCCACGCCAAAGAGGACAGACATGGCCGACGTCAAGAAGGTGGTGCTCGCCTATTCGGGCGGCCTCGACACCTCGATCATCCTGAAATGGCTGAAGGAGACCTACGCGTGCGAGGTCGTCACCTTCACCGCCGATCTCGGCCAGGGCGAGGAACTTGAGCCGGCGCGCCGCAAGGCCGAGATGCTGGGGATCAAGGAGATCTACATCGAGGATCTGCGCGAGGAGTTCGTGCGCGACTTCGTGTTCCCGATGTTCCGCATGAATGCGCTCTACGAGGGCGTATACCTGCTCGGCACGTCGATCGCCCGGCCGCTGATCGCCAAGCGGCTGATCGAGATCGCCCACGAGACCGGCGCCGACGCCATCGCCCACGGGGCGACCGGCAAGGGCAACGATCAGGTGCGGTTCGAACTGACCGCCTATGCACTCGACCCGGACATCAAGATCATCGCGCCGTGGCGCGAGTGGGAATTCAAGTCGCGCTCCGAGCTGATCGCCTTCGCCGAGCGCCACCAGATCCCCGTGCCGAAGGACAAGCGCGGCGAGGCGCCGTTCTCGGTGGATGCCAACCTCCTGCATTCCTCCTCCGAGGGCAAGGTGCTGGAGGACCCGAACCAGGAGCCGCCAGCCTATGTCTTCCAGCGCACGGTCAGTCCGGAGGCGGCGCCCGACAAGGCGACGATCATCGAGATCGGATTCGAGAAGGGCGATCCGGTCAGCCTCGACGGCAAACCGATGAGCCCGGCCACCCTGCTCGCGGCGTTAAACGATCTCGGCCGCGACAATGGCATCGGCCGGGTCGACCTGGTCGAGAACCGCTTCGTCGGCATGAAGAGCCGGGGCATCTACGAGACGCCGGGCGGCACCATTCTCCACATCGCGCACCGGGCGATCGAATCGATCACGCTCGACCGCGAGGCGGCACATCTGAAGGATTCGCTGATGCCGCGCTATGCCGAACTCGTCTATTACGGGTTCTGGTTCGCCCCGGAGCGCGAGATGATCCAGGCGCTCGCCGACCGGAGCCAGGAAATGGTCACCGGCACGGTCCGGCTGAAGCTCTACAAGGGCAATGTCATCGTGATCGGACGGGCAAGCCCGAATTCGCTCTATTCCGACGCACTGGTCACCTTCGAGGATGATCGCGGCGCCTACGACCAGAAGGACGCGGAGGGCTTCATCCGCCTCAACGCGCTGCGCTTGCGGACGCTGGCGGCACGCAAGCGGCGGAGCTAGGCGCGGCGGCGTCTGCCTCGGGAGTTGCGCTGGCGCATTGGCAAGGCTCCGGCATCTGCCTAAATCAGCCTCGGCGGTATCCGGCCGTCCGGCACCGAACGGGAGCGCGCAGCCATGTCCTGGTCCATCAATATCGGCCGCATCGCCGGCATCGAGCTCAAGATCCACCTGACCTTCCTGCTGCTGCTCGCCTGGATCGCGGTCGCCTACTACATTTCGGGCGGTGCGCAGGCGGCGGTGGAGGGGGTGCTGTTCATCTGCGCGGTGTTCGCCTGCGTGGTGCTGCACGAGTTCGGTCATGCGATGGCAGCGCGGATGTACGGTATCGGAACGCGCGACATCACGCTGCTGCCGATCGGCGGCCTCGCCCGGCTCGAGCGCTTTCCCGAGAAGCCCGGTCAGGAGATCGTCGTCGCCGCCGCTGGCCCTGTGGTCAACGTGGTCATCGCGATCCTGTTGATCCTCATCCTAGGCACCTCGGTGCAGCCGGATGTGCTCGCCGAGGTGGAGAACCCGCAGATCGGCTTCTTCACGAAGCTCGCCGCCGTGAACATCTTTCTCGTGCTGTTCAACCTGATCCCGGCCTTCCCGATGGACGGCGGCCGGGTGCTGAGGGCGCTGCTGTCCTACCGGATGGACCGGGCGGCGGCGACGCGGGTGGCCGCCTCGATCGGCCAGGGCCTGGCCTTCGCCTTCGGCTTCGCCGGGCTGATCTATGGCAACGCGATCCTGGTCTTCATCGCCATCTTCGTCTATCTGGCCGCGGGCGCGGAGGCCGCCAGCGAAGGGCTGATGGCGCTCGGCCGCGGCCTCAAGGTCGACGACGCGATGATCCGCGACTATCAGACCCTGCGTCCCGACCAGACCGTGGACGACGCGGCGGAGGCGCTGATCCGCACCACCCAGCGGGAGTTTCCGATCATCGACGGCGCCGGCCGGCTGCGCGCCTTCCTGCTGCGCGAGCAGATGGTACAGGCGCTGGCGCGCAGCGGCCCGCGCACGCCGGTGCTGGAGGCGGCCACCGATACCCCGGTGACTGTGCCGTCCGGCACGCGGCTCGATCTGGCGCTGAAGCGGATGCAGGAGGCCGGCCAGCAGACGATCGGTGTCGTCGACGGCAGCGGCCGGCTGATCGGCTACGTCAGCCAGGAGAACATCGCCGAACTGATGATGCTGGGCGAGGCCAACTGGCACGTGCGCCGTTCGGCTGCCGGCACCGGCCTGGTGCCACGCGTGCCGCCTGCGGCCTGATCTCTCCGGCCCCTCAGACCGACCGGGCTTGTCTTTGCCGGCCGATCTGGCGCTCGTGTCCGTGGCGGTCGTGGCGGGGATTGTTTCCGAGGCGGCAATTGCTATATTGCGGCGCAACAGAGGATGCGGGCGCGGCCAGGGGCCGCCGCCCGTTTTTTGGTTTGGATCCCCATGCAGCTTCGCAACATCGCCATCATTGCCCATGTCGATCACGGCAAGACCACGCTGGTCGATCGCCTGCTCCAGCAATCGGGTGCGTTCCGGGAGAACCAGCGTGTCGCCGAGCGGGTGATGGATTCCAACGATCTGGAGCGCGAACGCGGAATCACCATCCTCGCCAAGGCCACCTCGGTCGTCTGGAAGGACACCCGCATCAACATCGTCGACACGCCGGGCCACGCCGATTTCGGCGGCGAGGTCGAGCGCATCCTAAACATGGTCGACGGCGCCATCGTGCTGGTCGATGCCGCCGAGGGACCGATGCCGCAGACCAAGTTCGTGGTCGGCAAGGCGCTCAAGATCGGCCTGAGGCCGATCGTCGCCATCAACAAGGTGGACAAGCCGGACGCCCGCCCGGACGAGGTGGTCAACGAGGTGTTCGACCTGTTCGCCGCACTCGACGCCACCGACGAACAGCTCGACTTCCCGATCCTCTATGGCTCGGCCAAGGAGGGCTGGATGGCGACGAGTCCGGTCGCGCCGGCCGCACAGTCCGACCGCTCGATGGCGCCGCTGTTCGACCTGGTGCTGTCGCATGTCGCGCCGCCGGCGGTGGAGGACGGACCGTTCCGTCTCCTCGGGACGATACTCGAGGCCAACCCCTATCTCGGCCGCATCATCACCGGCCGCATCACGTCGGGCACGCTGAGGCCCAACCAGGCAATCAAGGTGCTTGCCCGCGACGGCTCGCTGGTCGAGCACGGCCGCGTCTCCAGGATCCTCGCCTTCCGGGGCATCGAACGCACCGCGATCGACCTCGCCGAGGCAGGCGACATCGTCGCCATCGCCGGACTGTCCAGGGGCACGGTCGCGGATACCTTCTGCGATCCGGCTGTCGAGACGCCGCTGATCGCCCAGCCGATCGACCCGCCGACCGTGTCGATGACCTTCCGCGTCAACGATTCCCCGCTCGCCGGCACCGAGGGCGACAAGGTGACCAGTCGCGTCATCCGAGACCGCCTGTTCAAGGAGGCGGAGGGAAATGTCGCGCTGAAGGTCGAGGAGACGCCCGATGCCGACGCCTTCGTGGTGTCCGGCCGCGGCGAACTGCAGCTTGCCATCCTGATCGAGACCATGCGCCGCGAGGGCTTCGAGCTCGGCGTGTCGCGTCCGCGCGTCGTGGTCAAGCGCGACGAGGCGACCGGCCAGCTGCTCGAGCCGATCGAGGAAGTGGTGATCGACGTCGACGAGGAATTCGCCGGCGTCGTCGTCCAGAAGCTGTCGGAGCGCAAGGCCGACATGGTCGACATGCGGCCCTCCGGCGGCAGCCGCCAGCGCATCGTTTTCCACGCCCCGACGCGCGGCCTGATCGGCTATCAGGGCGAACTGCTGACCGACACGCGCGGCACCGCGATCATGAACCGCCTGTTCCACTCCTACGCGCCCTACAGGGGCGAGATCCCCGGCCGACGCAATGGCGTGCTGATCTCGACGGAAGCGGGCGAGGCAGTCGCTTATGCGCTGTGGAACCTCGAGGACCGCGGGCCGATGATGATCGAACCGGGCTGCAAGGTCTATCCGGGCATGATCGTCGGCGAGCACACGCGCGACAACGACCTCGAGGTCAACGTGCTGAAGGGCAAGAAGCTCACCAACATCCGCACCACCTCGAAGGACGAGGCGGTGCGCCTGACCCCGCCGATCCGCATGACGCTCGAGCGCTCGCTCGCCTGGATCGACGATGACGAGCTGGTCGAGGTGACGCCGAAGTCGATCCGGCTCAGGAAGGCCGTGCTCGACCCCAACGAGCGCAAGAAGGCCGAACGGGCGCGCGCTGCCGGCACGGCAGCCTGAGACATCATCCCGTGGCGACGCGCCAGATGTAGTACACGGCCGTCGCGATCGCCACCAAGGCCAGGGTGACGAGCAAGGTGGTTTCCCACCCCGGGAAGTAGGTCACGCCCTCGTCCCACGAATATCCGAACCGGTAGCCGTCATGGTGCAGCGGCGCGAATTCCCAGACGCGCAGGCGGCCGCCGCCGAATTCCGGATCGATGTGGACCCAGCCCGTGCGCAGCTTGTTCAGGAAATGCACGAGCCCGGCCATCGGGATGAAGACGAAGGCGATCAGCAGGAACAGCTTGAAGGCGACCATCTCGGTACTGACGGTCGTCTCCTCCTTCAGCCAGATCGTGGGAATCCGGTCGGTCCAGTGCGCCGCCCGAATGCTGGCCAGGTAGCGGATCCCGGTCAGGCAGACCAAGGTGAGGAGCGGTGCGACCAAGGCGATACCAAAGATCGAAGCCACGCCCGGCCGATCGTCGATCAGCGTGAAGCCGAAAGGACCCTTGCCACCCTGGGTGACGATCCACGTATTCAAGGCATAGGCGACTGCCGCCGCGCCGGTGACGCTCCAGACGATCGCGAGGTTCGATCTTCTCAAAGGTCACCCCCGCCGGCCATGGTCATCGCGGACTCAGCAATCGCTGGAGCTCTTCCAGGTCATTCTGATCGACGGTGACTGCGGCTTCGGCGACCACGCCGAGTCGCCCCTCTGACCGCTCGACGAAGCGCATGGATTTCAGCACCGGCTGGTAGCGAGAGAACTCGTCCGGGATGCTCGCCTGGACCTGCGCCAGGGCCGTCCGCAGGCTTCCGCGGATCTGATCCTTGAACAGGCCTTCGAGCCCCAGCGCATCGGAGATGATGCCGAGCGCCCCCGAGAGGTCGACCTTCTGAACGTCGCCGTCGAGACGAACGGAACGACCGTCGGCCTCAACGACCGGCCAAAGTTCCGTACAGATCCTGCCGCTCTGCGACAGAACCTTGTTCTTGGATGTCTGGCGCTCCTTGAAGGTCACCTTGATCCCCTTGAACTCGGGGACCTTCGCATAGGTGCAGTACCATCGTTCGTAGCGGATCTGTCCGCACAACCTGGCCGAGTTCCCGGCCGGGACCAGCGACACATCGAAGACGTCCAGCCTGTCGCCGCACTCCTCGTTCTTCTTGTCGCCCTGAAGCATCCCCGGCGTCTTGAGCTGCAGATCGCTCAGATCGGCCTCTCCCCAAAGGTCGATCTCGGCAGCTCCTTCCTTGAGCTGGATCTTCATCGCCAGTTCGTGCGGCAGGGTCACGTCGATCTCGTCAAGCTTGGCGGAGAAGGTATCGACCTTGAACGTAATGAACCCTGGTGGCGGCTCCGCACCGGCCGTACCGACAGACCAGCCGATCAAGGCCAGCATGATGATGCACGTCCTGCAACCGCGCATGGCGCTCTCCCTAATTCGGGTTCGAGTCCCAGTTCACGAGGACGAAGACCCGGACGGCAATCTCCGGCCCCTTCCGGTCGCGCCACAGCTGGCTGGCCGAGATCGCGATATCCTCGATAATGAGTTTGTCCGTTTCTTGCTTGCATGAACCGTTGCTGTATTCCTTTTCGATCCAGATGCCATTCGTTTCCCTGGCACCTTCAACATGTCGCGATACATCGATCTCAGAGAAGTATAAGGAAATGTACTTCTTCAGTTCATCGCCTTTCATGTCCCGTGCGATCACATCTTCATTCCCATGATTTGCATGCGCATATTGGGTCGGCGTATATCCGAAAATCCGGACGGTGATCTTATCGCCGCACTTTACCAGCAATGGTATCGTTATGCTTTCCGGCTCTGCGTCAACGGGCTCTGCACAAGCTTCCTCGATCTCATCTATTTCGCTTATGTATCTTTCGTATCCCGTATCATTGGATTGCGAAGCGCTTTGCCTGCTGCTTGAGGCCATGGCAATGCCGCGCCGCATGCAGTCCGCATCCACCACAGACTGCCCACGGCCGTGAAAATGACCCGCGCTGGCGAACACCAGCCGCGATCGGCCCCGGGATGAGTCGACGGTCCGCTGAATGCGGCTGTCGACGGCATCCCCGAACCGGGTCTGGCCGGAATCCTTGAGAATCTTTTCGAGAGCGAGGTCTGTGCCGAGCGCGGAGTGGACTGCCGCGGCAAGATGGCCGTTATCAAGGATATTGGCCACCGTATAGCCGGCACAGAACAGCAGTACGGCGATGATGCCGCCGAGCACATTGCGCCGCCTGTAAAGGGGCTGCTCGAGCGCATCCAGCCTGGACATGATCGAGTTCAGCCTGTCTTCCGCACGCGCAGGTTCATCGCTGGACCCGTTCGAGAAGCCAGTCGGCTTCTGACCTTCAGGGGTGCCGGCCATGGCGGAATCTCACGAACGTTGTATTTGTCCATGATACACGCTATACGTGCATATCGCAACGGCAGATGTGACCCGCCCGCGTCTCCGCAGCAACGGCCTGTCACATTCCGGCAGACCGGATCTGCCATGTCTCATGGGCTGTTGCCGGGGGCCGAGACCGGCGTTACGATTCCCGCCATGAGCACCGTCGTCATCGATGTCCGGCCGGCACGCCCGGCAGATGCGCTGGGTCTGTCGGAGGTTCACGACGAAGCGTGGACGACCGCCTATCGCGGCATCATTCCGGCGGTGATGCTGGAGCGTATGATGGCGCGCCGGGGGCCGGACTACTGGCACCGGGTGGCCTCGCGGCGCGGCGCCGGCACGCTCGTGCTCCAGTTCGACGGCAAGGTTGCAGGCTATGCCACGCTCGGCCCGAATCGGGTGCGGCGGCTGCCCTATGGCGGCGAGATCTATGAACTCTATCTCGGTCCGAGCTATCAGGGGGTGGGGCTCGGACGCAGGCTGTTCCGGGAGGCACGGCGGGTGCTGTCCGTGAACGGCCTGCAGGGGCTGGTGGTCTGGGCGCTGGAGGAGAACGCCCAGGCCAGAGCCTTCTACACCCGGCTCGGCGGCATGGAGGTCGCGCGCGCGGTGGAGCCGTTCGGCGACGTCCGTCTGCGCAAGATCGCCTTCGCCTGGCGGTAGGCGCGCGCTGGCGAGAGAGGCCTCGCGTTCACGGCGGCGTTGTCGCGTCCGTTGCCCTTGGCGTCCGGCCGGGCGTCTGGCCGGCGTGCAGCGAGGTGAACGCCGGGACCGCGGCCGCGGCTTTCCACGAACTGCGGTGTCGGCGCGCAGGCCGAGCCCCGCGCCATCATGTCGGCCGCCAGCCGGACGCGCCCGGCGGCGTCGTGGATCGCCAGCCATCGAGATGGGCGACAATGGCAGAGTCCGCCCGCGCCACCACGGGCAAAGGCAAGTCAGCAACGGCCCCAGCATGCCTCCAGGTTCCGGTTTCCGGGGCCCCCGATTCGTGCAGCCCGCGTCCAAGGACGGATTGCCTTGACCCCCGGCACAGGCTAGGTGCCTGCGGCGCGTTCAGAAGGAGTGAAGCCATGCGGATCGACGCGATCCCGGTCGGGGAGAACCCGCCCGAGGACATCAACGTCATCGTCGAGGTTCCGGTCGGCGGCGAGCCGATCAAGTACGAGATGGACAAGGCCGCCGGCACGATGTTCGTGGACCGGTTCCTCTATACGCCGATGCGCTATCCGGGAAACTACGGCTTCGTGCCGCACACGCTGTCGGAGGACGGCGATCCGATCGACGTGGTGGTCGCCAACCAGCGGCCGATCGTCCCCGGCGCCTACATGAACTGCCGACCGATCGGCGTCCTGGTCATGGAGGACGAGAAGGGCGGCGACGAGAAGCTGGTTGCCGTGCCCTCGACGCGGCTGACGCGGCGCTACGAGCGGATCAGGACCTACGAGGATCTTCCCGCGATCACCATCGAGCAGATCCAGCACTTCTTCGAGCACTACAAGGATCTCGAGGCCGGAAAATGGGTCAGGGTGGTGCGCTGGGGCGGCCCGGACGAGGCGCGCCGCATGATCCTCGAGGCGATCGAACGGGCGCGATCCGGCGCCTGATTCCCCTCGCGGATCGTCCTGACCGACGGCGCGGCGCTGCCGCACCGTCCGGGGGCGGGGCGGTTGTCAGGCCGCCTCCCTGCCGTTCAGCAGGCGCCACAGCTTCTCCGGCGTGATCGGCATGTCGACATGGGTGATCCCGACCGCGCGGTGGAGCGCGTCGACGATCGCGTTGACCACGGCCGGGGTCGCGCCGATGGCGCCGGCCTCGCCCGCGCCCTTCAGGCCGAGGATGTTGGTCGCACAGGGAACGTTGCGGGTTTCGAAGGCGAACTCCGGCAGGTCGTCGGCGCGCGGCAGCGCATAGTCCTGCAGACTGGCGGTCAGGAGCTGGCCCGAAGCGTCATAGACGGTGCGCTCCAGTACCGCCTGGCCGAGCCCCTGGGCAATGCCGCCGTGCACCTGGCCGGCCAGCAGCAGCGGATTGACCACCGCGCCGAAGTCGTCGACGACCGTATAGCGGGGAAAGCGGATACGGCCGGTCGCCGGGTCGATCTCCACCTCGACCACGTGGGTGCCGTTGGGGTAGGTCGCCTCCGGCGGCTTCCAGGAGTCACGCTCGCTGAGCGTTTCGCCCGATTCGGCGGCCTTGGCGGCGATCTCGGCGAAGCTGACCTGCCGGTCGGTGCCGGCGATGCGGATCCCTCCGTCGCCGAATTCGAGGTCCTCGCTCGCCGCTTCCAGCATGTCCGCGGCAATCGCCTTCAGCCGCTCGCCGAGCTTGATCGCGGCCTGCGAAACGGCGGCGCCGCCAACGGGGATCGACCGGGAGCCGCCGGTGAAGGAACCGTGCGGGATGAGGTCGGTGTCGCCCTGGATGACACGCACGCGCGCAGGGTCGATGCCGAGCCGCTCGGCGACGATCTGCGCGTAGGCCGTCACGTGGCCCTGGCCGGTCGATTGGGTGCCGGACAGGACGGTGATGCCGCCGTCGGCGTCGAGAGACAGCGTCGCGGCTTCGGGCCCGCCGCCGGAGCACGCCTCGATATAGGTTGCAAGGCCGATGCCGCGCACCATGCCGCGCCTGCGGCTGTCGCGCAGGCGCGACTTGAAGCCGGCCCAGTCGGCCACCTCCATGGCGCGGCGCATGTGGCCGTCGAACTCGCCGGTGTCGTAGGTGCGGTCGGTCGGCGTGGTCCACGGCATCTGCGAGGGCGTGATGAAGTTGCGGCGCCGGATGACGTCCGGCCGCAAGCCGGTCTCGAGCGCCGCCTTGTCCACCAGACGCTCGATCAGATAGGCCGCCTCGGGCCGTCCGGCGCCGCGATAGGCATCGACCGGGACGGTGTTGGTGTAGGCCCCGCGCACCCGCGCGCAGGCGGCCGGGATCCTGTAGACGCCGGGAATCATCGCCGCGCCGTTGACCGGCACGAACGGACCGACCTGACCGAGATAGGCCCCCATGTTGGCGATGGTGTCGACCTTCAGGGCGAGGAAGCGACCCTTTCCGTCGAGCGCGAGTTCGGCATGGCTGACATTGTCGCGCCCGTGGTAATCGGCCAGGAAGTGCTCGGTGCGGTCGGCGATCCAGGTCACCGGCCGGCCGGTCCTTTCGGCGGCAACCAGCACCAGCGGATACTCGCGGTAGATGAAGATCTTCGTGCCGAAGCCGCCGCCCGTGTCGGGCGTTACGACGTGAAAATCCTCCCGCGGCCGGTTGAAGACTGCCTGTGCCAGCAGCCGCTGGATGACGCTCGGACCCTGCGAGCCGCAAATCAGATGGTAGCGCCGGCTCGTGGGATCGAACCGGCCGATGGCGCCGCGCGTCTCCAGATAGTTGGTGACCAGCCGGTTGTTGACGAGATCGAGCGTCACGATCCTGTCGGCCTTGGCGAAAGCCGTCTCGACCGCCTCGGGATCACCCACCATCGAGTCGAAGGCGACGTTGCCCGGTGCCTCGGGCCAGATCTGCGGGGCGCCGTCGGCCAGCGCGGCGGCGGCGTCGGTCACGGCCGGACGCTCGTCCCAGTCGATGTCGAGCGCCTCGGCAGCGTCGCGGGCAGCGGCGATGCTCGTGGCGACGACCATCGCCACGGGCTCGCCGACATGCCGGACGACGTCCTCGGCGAGAACCGGGTAGCGCGGCACCGGCGAGGTGGTGCCATCGGCGTTGGCCACCATGCCGACGCAGGGCAAGGGTCCGAGATCCGCGACGTCATCGGCGCTCAGGACGAGCTCGACGCCCGGCATGGCACGCACGGCGTCGAGGCCGCCGATCGTGAAACGGGCATGGGCGACGGGACTGCGCACGAAGACCGCCCAGAGCGTGTCAGCAGGCGTATGGTCCGCCAGGTACCGGCCACGGCCGGACACAAAGGCGGGATCTTCCTTGCGCCGGATTGGCGCGCCGATGCCGAATTTCATGGGGTGTGGCCCGTGTCGGGAGAGGGATGGAAAGAAGCTAGCGTTCGGGCCGGCGGTTTTCAACATGGCCGACCCGGACGGCGTCCTGCCGCTGGGAGGCTTCGCTCCAGTTTCGCAATCTGCCAAACCGAAACCCGCAAGCACGCATCTTGTTTTCCATTGACCTTCGGCACAATCTGAACCGGCGCACAGCGCCGACAATGGACAACAACAGACCCATGCTGATCCCCCGGCAGAAGAGCATCCTCGAGCTTGCCCGCCAGGTCGGACGCGTCACCGTCGAGGACCTCGCGGCACGTTTCGAGGTCACTCCGCAAACCATCCGCAAGGACCTCAACGACCTGTGCGACAAACGCCTGCTGACGCGGGTGCACGGCGGCGCGATCCTGTCGTCGGGTGTCCAGAACGTCGGCTACGACGCCAGGCGAATGATGGCGATGGAAGCGAAGGCGGCGATCGGCCAGGCCACGGCTGCCCTGATCCCGGATTCGGCCTCGCTGTTCATCAATATCGGCACCACCACCGAGGCGGTTGCCCGCGCCATGTTGCAGCACGACGGCCTGATGGTCATCACCAACAACCTCAATGTCGCCAGCCTGATGCGCGGCTACAGCCAGATCGAGGTGGTGATCGCCGGCGGGGTCGTGCGGCACGCCGACGGGGGCATTGTCGGTGAGGCGGCGGTGGACTTCATCCGCCAGTTCAAGGTGGATTTCGCGGTGATCGGCGTCTCGGCGATCGACGCGGACGGAGCACTGCTCGACTTCGACTACCGCGAGGTGCGGGTTGCCCAGGCGATCATCTCCAATGCCCGGCACGTCATCCTCGTCTCCGACGCGACCAAGTTCGAGCGTTCCGCTCCGGTGCGCATCGGGCACCTGTCCCAGGTGCAGACCTTCGTCACCGATGTCTGCCGGCCCGCCGCGATCCGACGGATATGCGCCGAAGCGAATGTGAGGCTGATCGAAACCGGCGATCCGGCCGCCACCACGTAAGTTTCGCTTGAAGCGCGAATTCTTTCGTTTATCATTCGCTTGAAGGTCAAAAACGAAGAATTTCTGCTGCAGCGCAACATGCGCTGCGGTCCATGGGGAGTGCGGTGGCGGATACGCCCTACGACATCGCCGTCATCGGCGGAGGGATCAATGGCTGCGGCATCGCCCGCGATGCTGCCGGCCGCGGCCTGTCGGTATTCCTCGCCGAGAAGGGCGACCTGGCCGGTGCCACCTCGTCGGCCTCGACCAAGCTGATTCATGGCGGCCTGCGCTATCTCGAATACTTCGAGTTCCGCCTGGTGCGGGAATCGCTGGTGGAGCGCGAGGTGCTGCTGCAGGCCGCGCCGCACATCATCTGGCCGCTGCGATTCGTGCTGCCGCATCACGCGGGTCTGCGACCCGCCTGGCTGATCCGCCTCGGCCTGTTCCTCTATGATCATCTCGGCGGACGGCGGATCCTGCCGCCGGCGCGCACGCTCGACCTGGCCGCCAGCCCCGCCGGCCAGCCGCTCAAGCCGCACTTCCGGCGCGGATTCGAGTATTCCGACTGCTGGGTTGAGGATTCCCGGCTGGTCGTCCTGAACGCGGTCGACGCGGCCGAACGCGGTGCCGTCATCCGGACCCGCTGCGAGGTGATGCGGGCGGCGCGCGACGGGCAGACATGGCTGATCGACCTGCAGGATCACCTGACGGGGACCACCGACCGCATCCGCGCGCGCGCCCTCGTCAACGCCAGCGGCCCCTGGGTCGCGATCGTCGGCCAGCAGCGGCTCGCCGCACGACCGGATGCCAGGGTGCGACTGGTCAAGGGCAGCCATATCATCACGCGCCGGCTGTTCGACCACGACCGCGCCTACATCTTCCAGAACGCCGACGGGCGAATCGTCTTCGCCATTCCCTACGAAAACGACTTCACGCTGATCGGCACCACCGATCTCGACTATGCAGGCGATCCGGGCGCCGCGCGGATCACGCCCGAGGAAACCCGCTATCTGTGCGCCGCCGCCAGCGAGTATTTCCGCGACCCGGTCAGGGAGAGCGACGTCATCGCCTCGTTTGCCGGCGTGCGGCCGCTCTATGACGACGGCGCCAGCGCGGCGCAGGCGGCGACGCGCGACTATGTGCTGAAGCTCGACGGGGCGGATCGGGCGAGGCCGCCCCTGCTCACCGTCTACGGCGGCAAGATCACCACCTACCGACGGCTCGCCGAGGCCGCACTGGCAAAGCTCGGTGGCTGGTTCCCGAAGATGGGCGGAAGCTGGACCCACGATGCGACGCTGCCCGGCGGTGACTTCCCCGTCGATGGCTTCGAGGCCGAGGTGGCGGCCCTGCGGCGACGCTGCCCGAGCTGCAGCGGCGAACAGGCGCGGCGGCTGGTGCGCGCCTACGGGACGCGGGCGGCCTCGATTGTCGAGGGGGTGCGCGAGCCGGCCGACTGGGGCCGGGATTTCGGCGCGGGCCTCACCGAGCGCGAGGTCCGCTACCTCATCGCGCGCGAATGGGCGATGACCGCCGAGGACGTGCTGTGGCGCCGCTCCAAGCTGGCGCTCAGGATCGATGCGGAGGGCGTCGCCGAACTCGAGGCGTTCATGGGCGCCAACGTGCCGCGCGCGGCGGCGACGGCAGCGTGAGGGCGCCGCGATGACGCTCGTGCTCGACAGGGTCAGCAAGCGCGTCGGCGAGGAGACCCATATCTGCGACGTGAGCCTGACATTCGAGCGGGGCAGCCTCAACGTGCTGCTTGGTCCGACGCTGTCCGGCAAGACCTCGCTGATGCGGCTGATGGCCGGTCTCGATGTGCCGACGCAGGGCCGGGTGCTGGTCGACGGCGTCGACGTTACCGGCATGTCGGTGCGCAAGCGTTCGGTGGCGATGGTCTACCAGCAGTTCATCAACTACCCGACCCTCAGTGTGTACGAGAACATCGCCTCGCCGCTGCGCGTGGCGAAGGTTCCCGCAACCGAGCTCGACCGACGGGTACGGGAAGCCGCGCATCTCCTCAAGCTCGACGCCCTGCTCGACCGCAAGCCGCTGGAGCTTTCGGGCGGCCAGCAGCAACGCACCGCGCTGGCACGGGCAATCGTCAAGCATGCCGATCTGCTGTTGCTCGACGAGCCCTTGGCCAATCTCGACTACAAGCTCCGCGAGGAGCTGCGCGAGGAGCTGCCGCGGCTGTTCGCCGAGACCGGCGCGATCCTCGTCTATGCCACCACCGAACCGTCCGAGGCCCTGCTGCTCGGCGGCAACACGGCGACCCTCGATCAGGGGCGCGTGGTGCAGTTCGGGCCAACCATCGAGGTCTACCGTCGCCCGGTCAGCCTCGTCTCGGCGCAGCGCTTTTCCGATCCGCCGATGAACACGGCGCCGGTGCACAAGTCGGGCGCGTGGTTCCGCTCCGTCGACGGTCTCACGCTGCCTGCCCTCGGCGAGGCGGCGGGGCTGCCGGACGGTGACTACACGATCGGCTTCCGCACCAATCATCTCTATCTGAACCGTCCGGCGCAGGACGCCGTGGCGCTGACCGCAATCGTGGCGATCACCGAGATCACCGGCTCGGAAAGCTTCGTCCACGTCGATTTCGGATCGTCGCGATGGGTGGCGCTTGCCCACGGCGTGCACGAACTCGACATCGGCCAGCCGGTGGAACTGTTCCTCGATCCGCACCGCATCTTCGTGTTCGCCCCCGACGGCAGCCTGGCGGCGGCTGCCGCCATCCGCCAGGCAGCGTGAGGTCGCGATGGCCAGGATTACCCTCGACACTGTCGCCCACGCTTACGGCAACCGGCCGACTGCGCCGGAACACTATGCACTGAAGCCGCTGACCCATGTCTGGGAGAACGGTGGCGCCTATGCGCTGCTCGGTCCGTCCGGCTGCGGCAAGACCACACTGCTCAACATCATCTCCGGGCTGATCACGCCCTCGCAGGGACGCGTGCTGTTCGACGGCACCGACGTGACCCAACTGCCGACCGAAGCGCGCAACATCGCCCAGGTGTTCCAGTTCCCGGTCATCTACGACACCATGACCGTCCGCGAGAACCTCGCCTTTCCGTTGCGCAACCGCGGCGTGCCGCAACCGGTCATCGACCGGCGCGTCGCCGAGATTGCCGAAATGCTCGGCCTTGCGGAGACGCTGCAGCGGCGTGCCCGCGGCCTGACGGCGGACGCCAAGCAGAAGATCTCGCTCGGCCGCGGCCTGGTGCGTCCCGATGTCAACGCGATCCTGTTCGACGAACCGCTGACGGTCATCGATCCGCACCTGAAATGGCAGTTGCGCTCGCAGCTCAAGCGACTGCACCGCGAGTTCGACTTCACCATGATCTACGTGACGCACGACCAGACCGAGGCGCTGACCTTCGCCGACACGGTGGTCGTCATGTACGAGGGCGAGGTGGTCCAGGTCGGCACGCCGGACGAGCTGTTCGACCGGCCGAACCATACCTTCGTCGGCTATTTCATCGGCTCGCCGGGGATGAACGTGCTGCCAGCCGAGGTCGCGGGAACGACCGCACGGGTCGGTGCGCATCAGATCCGCCTTGCCGAAGCCTATCCGGCGCTGGGCAAGGGGCACCGGGTCGAAATCGGCATCCGGCCCGAATTCGTGCGGCTGTCGCGCGACGGCGACGGGATCCCGGTCGGCGTGACGCGCGTCGATGACATCGGTCGGCTCAAGATCGTCCAGATCACCCTGGACGGCCTGCCGCTGAAGCTCGTCGCCTCGGAGGACACGGAGATACCTGCCGCCGACGCCCGGGTGCGGTTCCAGGAGGACAGGATCGGCGTGTTCGTCGACGGACACCGTGTCAGCGGGAGGCCAGCGTCATGAACAAGATTCACGACAACAGGGCCTGGTTCCTGGTCGTGCCGGTCGTGGCGCTGGTCGCGTTCAATGCGGTCATCCCGCTGATGACCGTGGTGAACTATTCCGTGCAGGAGACGTTCGGCAACAACGTCTTCTTCTTTGAGGGCGTCAAGTGGTTCGAGCAGGTCGTGCATTCCGACCGGTTCCATGCCGCGCTCGGCCGCCAGCTGATCTTCACCTTCACGATCCTGGCGATCGAGATCCCGCTCGGCGTGGCGATCGCGCTCGCCATGCCGCGCAAGGGCCCCTGGGTCTCGGTCTGCCTGGTGCTGATGGCGCTGCCGCTGCTCATTCCGTGGAACGTGGTCGGCGCGATCTGGAACATCTTCGCCTTGCCGGACATCGGCCTGCTTGGCCGCATGCTGAACGGGCTGGGCTTCAACTACAATTTCACCCGTCAGCCGGGTGATGCGTGGTTCACGCTGATCCTGATGGACGTCTGGCACTGGACGTCGCTGGTGGTGCTGCTGGCCTATGCCGGCCTGATCGCGATCCCGGACGCCTACTACCAGGCCGCCCGTATCGACGGGGCCTCGCGCTGGGCGGTGTTCCGCTACATCCAGCTACCCAAGATGCGCCGCGTGCTGACCATCGCGGTGCTGCTCAGGTTCATGGATTCCTTCATGATCTATACCGAGCCGTCGGTCCTGACCGGCGGCGGGCCGGGCAATTCGACGACGCTGTTGTCGATCGATCTCGTCAAGATCGCGCTCGGCCAGTTCGACCTCGGCCCGGCGGCGGCGATGTCGATCATCTACTTCCTGATCGTGCTGCTGCTGAGCTGGATCTTCTACACGGTGATGATGCGCAACGAGGATCGGTCATGACGGCTGCCCCGGAGACGCTCTCTGGAACGGTTCCGCTCGCAGCGGCGCGGCCGCGCGGTCGCATCCGTCTCGCCTGGCTGGTGCCGACCATCTACATCATCTTCCTGATGGTGCCGATCTACTGGCTCCTGAACATGTCGTTCAAGAACACCAACGAGATCCTCGGCGCCTTCACACTGTGGCCGCAGACCTTCACCTTCGCGAACTATCGGGAGATCCTGACAAATCCCACCTGGTACATGGGCTACGTCAACTCGATAATCTACGTGACCATGAACACCGTGATCTCGGTCACGGTGGCGTTGCCCGCCGCCTATGCGTTCTCGCGCTACCGCTTCCTCGGCGACAAGCACCTGTTCTTCTGGCTGCTGACCAACCGCATGGCGCCGCCGGCGGTGTTCGCGCTGCCCTTCTTCCAGCTCTACTCGGCAATCGGTCTGTTCGACACCCATATCGCCGTGGCGCTGGCGCACTGCCTGTTCAACATCCCGCTGGCGGTGTGGATCCTCGAAGGCTTCATGTCGGGGGTTCCGAAGGAGATCGATGAGACCGCCTATATCGACGGCTACTCGTTTCCGAAGTTCTTCGTGAAGATCTTCATGCCGCTGATCGCCTCGGGTATCGGCGTCGCGGCGTTCTTCTGCTTCATGTTCTCCTGGGTCGAGCTGCTGCTGGCCAAGACGCTGACATCGGTCGCCGCCAAGCCGATCGCCGCGGTGATGACACGGACCGCCAGCGCATCCGGCTACGAACTCGGCCTGCTCGCGGCGGCCGGCGCGCTGACCATCATCCCGGGGGCGATCGTCATCTATTTCGTGCGCAACTACATCGCCAAGGGCTTCGCCCTGGGGCGGGTCTGAAGGAGGGACGGATGGGCCTCACCTGGATGGCCTGGACCTGGCAGACCGCAACCTTCTTCGCGGCGATCGCGCTGTTGCTCTGCGCCATGACGATCTGGGAGCTGGTGTCGCCGGGCGGGGCGCCGCGGCGCGGCATTCTCGGTATCGACACGACACGCGGCGACCGGCTGTTCATCTCGCTGCTCGGCGCCGCCTTCATCAATCTCGCATGGCTCGGGCTGGTCGGCCCGGACCTGTGGTGGGCTCTCGGCCTGTCCCTGCTCTACGCCGTCGCGGTGTTCCGCTGGGTTTGAGGCCGTTGGGAAGCAATGCCGGCGGGCAGCCGGCGCAAGGAACCAAGGGAGGACTCTTGATGCGAAGATTGTTGCTGTGCACCGTCGGGGCGCTCGCACTGATGGCTCCGGGCGCGGCGCTGGCCGACATGGCCGCCGCCGAACGCTGGATCGACAGCGAATTCCAGCCCTCCGTGCTGTCCCGCGAGGAGCAGCTCAAGGAGATGGAATGGTTCATCAAGGCCGCCGAGCCGTTCCGCGGCATGGAGATCAACGTCCTGTCGGAGACGATCCCGACTCATACCTACGAGTCGCAGGTGCTGGCCAAGGCCTTCGAGGAGATCACCGGGATCAAGGTGAACCACCAGTTGCTCGGCGAGGGCGAGGTGGTGCAGGCGGTGCAGACGCAGATGCAGACCAACCGCAATCTGTACGACGCCTACATCAACGACTCCGACCTGATCGGCACGCATTCGCGCCTGCAGAGCGCCGTCAACCTCACCGACTGGATGGAGGGCGAGGGCAAGGACGTGACCAACCCGATGCTCGATATCGAGGATTTCATCGGGATCTCGTTCACCACCGGCCCGGACGGCAAGATCTGGCAGTTGCCAGATCAGCAATTCGCCAACCTGTACTGGTTCCGCAAGGACTGGTTCGACCGGCCGGAGATCAAGGAGGCGTTCAAGGCCAAGTACGGATATGAGCTCGGCGTCCCGGTCAATTGGTCGGCCTACGAGGACATCGCCGACTTCTTCACCAACGACGTGAAGGAGATCGACGGTGTCCGCATCTACGGCCACATGGACTACGGCAAGCGCGCGCCCGACCTCGGCTGGCGCATGACCGACGCCTGGCTGTCGATGGCCGGGTCCACCTCGCCGGGCCTGCCGAATGGGCGGCCGATCGACGAGTGGGGCATCCGCATGGAGGAAGGTTCATGCAACCCGTCCGGCGCCTCGGTCTCGCGCGGCGGCGGCACCAATGCGCCAGCGTCGGTCTATGCCATCGCCAAGTGGGACGAATGGCTGCGCAAGTACGCGCCTCCCGGCGCTGCCGACCTCGACTTCTACCAGTCGCTGCCGGCGCTGAGCCAGGGCAATGTCGCCCAGCAGATCTTCTGGTACACGGCCTTCACCGCCGACATGGTGAAGCCGAAGAGCGAGGGCAACAACACTGTCGATGACGAGGGCAATCCGTTGTGGCGGATGGCGCCGTCGCCGCACGGACCGTACTGGAAGGAGGGCATGAAGCTCGGCTACCAGGACGCCGGTTCGTGGACGCTGTTCAAGTCCACCCCGGTCGACCGGCGCAAGGCGGCCTGGCTCTATGCCCAGTTCGTCGTCTCGAAGACGGTCGATACCAAGAAGAGCCATGTCGGCCTGACCATCATCCGCGATTCGACGATCAACCATGAGTCGTTCACCGAGCGCGCGCCGAAGCTCGGTGGCCTGGTCGAGTTCTACCGCTCGCCTGACCGCGTGGCATGGACCCCGACCGGCATCAACGTCCCCGACTATCCGAAGCTCGCGCAGCTGTGGTGGCAGCAGATCGGCGACGTCAATTCGGGCGCGTTCACGCCGCAGCAGGCTATGGATCGCCTCGCCGCCGAGATGGATGACATCATGGCCCGCATGCAGGCCGCCGACGAGCAGGCCAACACCTATGGCGGCTGCGGCCCGCGGCTCAACCCGGTCGTCGATCCGTCCGAATGGCTCGGCAAGCCGGACGGCCCGGCTGCCAAGCTCGAGAACGAGAAGGAACCGGGCCAGACGGTCGCCTACGAGGATCTGATCCGGCGCTGGACCAACCAGTAGCGGCCGCTCGGCGCAGCGGGGGCGGCGTCCTCCCGCTGCGCCATCGCCGGGTCGTCGCGGCCCCTGAGCGGTGCCGCGCCATCGACCCGCGCGTCACCGGCCGGGACGACGTGGTCGACTACCCCGGCCGGGGCTCCGTTCCGCCAGCCTTCCCGCAGGGACCCGACCCATGTCCGATCTCGTCCTCGCCATCGACCAGGGCACCACTTCGTCCCGCGCCATCGCCTTCGACCGCGACTATCGCGCAGTGGCCTCGGCGCAGGAGGAGTTTTCACAGCATTTCCCCGCGTCCGGCTGGGTCGAGCACGATCCGGAGGATCTGTGGCGCACCACGCTGTCAACCGCCCGGCGCGCCGTGGAGCGTGCCGGCGGCGCGCAGCGGTTCGCCGCCATCGGCATCACCAACCAGCGCGAGACGACACTCATTTGGGATCGTGAAACCGGAACGCCGTTGCACAACGCCATCGTCTGGCAGGATCGCCGCACCGCCGAGCTCTGCGCCAGGCTGAAGGCCGACGGCGTCGAGCCGATGGTCGCGGCCAGGACGGGCCTGCTCGTCGATCCCTACTTCTCGGCAACCAAGCTTGCCTGGCTCCTCGACACTGTCGAGGGCGCGCGCGCCGCGGCCGAGGCTGGCCGCCTCGCCTTCGGCACGGTCGATAGCTTTCTCCTGTGGCGGCTAACGGGGGGCCGCGTCCACGCCACCGATGCCACCAATGCGTCGCGGACGATGCTGTTCGACATCCATCGCCAGAGATGGGACGAGGAGCTGCTGCGCCTGTTCCGCGTTCCGGCTTCGGTGCTGCCGGAGGTTCTCGATTCCTCGGCCGAATTCGGCACCACCGAAGCGGACATCCTCGGCGCGCCGCTGCCGATCCTCGGCATGGCCGGTGACCAGCAGGCCGCGACCATCGGCCAGGCCTGCTTCCGGCCCGGGATGCTCAAGTCGACCTACGGGACCGGTTGCTTCGCGGTGCTCAACACCGGCGCCGACGCGGTCGCCTCGCGCAACAAGCTGCTGACGACGGTGGCCTATCGGCTCGACGGAGCCGTCACCTACGCGCTCGAGGGCTCGATCTTCATTGCCGGCGCCGCCGTGCAGTGGCTGCGCGACGGGCTCGGCATCCTCGAGCGGGCCGACCAGTCCGGCACGCTCGCCGCCGAGGCCGACGAGACCCAGACCGTCGTGCTGGTGCCGGCCTTCACCGGGCTCGGCGCGCCCTACTGGGACGCCGAGGCGCGCGGCGCGATCTACGGCCTCACCCGCGCGACCGGACCGCGGGAGCTCGCGCGCGCGGCGCTTGAGGCGGTTTGCCTGCAGACGCTCGACCTCGTCGAGGCGATGCACCGCGACTGGGGCGGACAGGGCGCCGCGACGGTGCTCAGGGTCGACGGCGGCATGGTCGCGAGCGACTGGACCATGCAACGCCTCGCCGACCTCCTCGACGCCCCCGTCGACAGGCCGGCCGTGCTCGAGACGACGGCCCTGGGGGCGGCATGGCTGGCCGGACGCCATGCCGGCATCTGGCCGGACCACGAGGGTTTCGCGAGCTCCTGGCGCCTCGACCGGCGCTTCGAGCCGGCGATGGCGCCGGCCGAACGCGCAGCCCGCATCGCGGCCTGGCGGGACGCCGTCAGGCGCACGCTGACCTCGACATGAAGCGGGGGGCGCTGTGACAGCAGCGTTAACTCGGCGGCACTACGTATTTCTACGTAATGATTGGCGATATCGCCTGCAGACTTAGACCTTCCCTAGAGTAACCGAACCAATTCGCCAGACATTCGGCAACACGTTTACTTTTGATTCAATAACCAGGGTTAATGTCCGGGAGAAACTTAACCGGCTGGAGACATGCCATGTCAGCCGATCCCGAACGCGGGCAGAAGCTCGCCTATCTGCGCATCGATACCGAGACGAAGCAATTGCTCGCGGAGTTCCTGCCGCGTCTGCGAAGCCGGATGCCGGCGATTCTGGCCGAGTTCTATGACCACATCATGCGCGTGCCGGAGCTTGCCGCCATGTTCGCGGGCCCCGACCGCATCGAACACGCGAAGAAGATGCAGGCCCAGCACTGGGAGCGGATGTTCTCGGGGCGCTTCGACGAGGACTATTTCAGGTCGGTGGAACGGATCGGCAAGACACACTGCCGGCTCGGACTGGCGCCGGGCTGGTACATTGGCGGCTACGCGCTGGTCAAGCAGGCGATCGTCGCCGACGTCCTGGCCGAGGCGGCCTCCGGCAACCCGCTCGGCCGCGGCCGGCGCATCGCCGCCGCCGCGCCCCTGCTGGCCGCCGTCGAGCGGGCCATCACCCTCGACATGGACCTGTCGATCGAAGTGTATCTGGCGGAGAAGGAGGCGGGGTTCGACAAGCGGCTGAACACGCTCGCCGACCAGTTCAGCGAGGCCGTCGGCAGGATCTCGGCCGATCTGTCGAGCGCAGCGGCCACGCTGCAGAGCTCCGCCGGCGGGCTCGAGCGCGCCGTAGACGAGACCAACCGACAGGTGACGACCGCCGCGACGGGTGCGGAGGAGGCATCCGCCAACCTGCAGACGATTGCCTCGGCAGCGGAGGAACTGTCGGGGTCGGTCTCGGAGATCTCGCGCCAGATCGCCGATGGCAGCCGCATCACCGCCGATGCTGTGGACAAGACCCGCGCGATGACTCGCAGCGTCGCCAGCCTGCAGGAGGCGGCCGGCCGGGTCGGCGGGATCGTCCGGCTGATCGAGGAGATCGCCGAGCAGACCAACCTGCTCGCCCTCAATGCCACCATCGAGGCGGCGCGGGCCGGTGAGGCGGGACGCGGCTTCGCCGTCGTGGCCGGCGAGGTGAAGGGCCTCGCCCAGCAGACCGCGCGGGCGACCGGCGAGATCGCTGACCAGATCCGCGGCATCCAGGAGGTGGCCGATGTCGTGGCCGGCCACATCGAGGCGATCGGACGGGCGATCGGGGCGGTCGAGGAGGTGTCGGCGGCCGTCGCGACGGCCATCGAGGAACAGACCGCGGTGACCTCGGAGATCTCGCGCAATGTCGGCGACGCGGCCGGCGGCGCCGCCTCGGTGACCGCCGCCGTTCATGGCGTGTCGCAGGCCTCGGCGCAGTCGCTGGAGGCGGCGATGGCGCTCGCCAGGGTCGCTGAGGCGGTGCGCGACAAGGCGGGCGCTCTGGACCGGCAATCGGCCGCCTTCCTCGAGCGCATCCGCTCGGCCAACGCCCAGCCGGCGTGACCGGACGCCGCGTCTCAGCCGCCGCGGTGCTTGGTACGCAGCAGCGCGGCCCCCGCTGCGAGCGCCTTGAGCTTGCCGACGGCGACGTCGCGCGGCAACGGAGCCATGCCGCAATTGGTGCAGCCCTGAATGCGCTCGGCGTCGGCATGGCGCAGCGCTTCGCCGAGGATCGCGGCGACCTGCTCGGGGGTCTCCACCGTCGTCGTGGCGACATCGATCGCGCCGACCAGGATCTCCTTGTCGGGCAACAGCGAGATCAGCGACATCGGCACATGCGAGCCGGCGCATTCGAGCGACACCTGGCCGATCCGGCTGGCGTTGATCGCAGGAAAGATCGCCTCGTACTGGCGCCATTCCGAGCCGAGCGTCTGCTTCCAGCGGATGTTCGCCTCGATGCCGTAGCCGTAGCAGATGTGAACAGCGGTCTTGCACGAGAGGCCATCGGCAGCCCGCTCGAGCGCTGCGATGCCCCACTCGACGACTTCCTCCGCGAACACGTTGAACGCCGGCTCGTCGAACTGGATGACGTCGACGCCAAGCGCGGCGAGCTCGCGCGCCTCGGCATTCAGGATCTCGGCGAAGGCCATCGCCATGTCGGCGCGTCGGCCGTAATGGGCATCGGCAATGGTGTCGCAGATCGTCATCGGCCCAGGCAGCGTCACCTTCAGCCCGCGCCGGGTGTGGGCGCGGGTGAAGCGGACCTCTTCGGCATGGACCTGCCGCTTCCGCGCGACGGGACCCGTCACGGTCGGCACCTCGACCACGTAGCGATCCTTGCGGATCCCCATCTTGGTCTTGAGGGTCCAGTCGATACCCTCGACGTGCTCGAGGAAGCCGTGGACGAAATGGATGCGGAACTGCTCGCCGTCACTCACGATGTCGATGCCGGCATCCTCCTGCTCCTTGAGCCAGAGCAGCGCCGCGTCGCGCTTGGCCGCCTCCAGCGCCGCGCCCTCGTGGCGCCAGGCGGCCCACAGCTTCTCGGGTTCGGCCAGCCAGAACGGCTTCGGCAGGCTGCCGGCGAGCGTCGTCGGGAACAGATGCGGCAGGCTCATGGGTATCCTCCCCCGGTGTCTCGCCGCATCGTGGCGCGCGGCGCGGTCGAGGACAGCCTAGATCCGGCCGCGATGCTTGGAAACGCGCCGCGTGCGACAATCACGGCCCGGACCGGGCACCCCAGCGATCAACACGCGGCAACGACTGGTGGGCGATACTGGACTCGAACCAGTGACCCCTGCGATGTGAACACAGTGCTCTACCAACTGAGCTAATCGCCCGCCGGGCCGGGATATAAGGGGGCAGTCGAGGCCGAGTCAAGCAAACCGGCCGCGGCCGTCAGGCCGGCGCGAGGCCGAGACGGCGGGCAGCGATCGGATAGAGCGCGTCGAAACCAGAGATGACGTGGTCGGGCCCGAGATCGGCCACCGGCACCGGCGTGTAGCCGAAGTCGACCGCGATCACCGGCACCTTCGCCGCCTTCGCCGCGTCGATGTCGGCGCGGCTGTCGCCGACCATGATCGCCCGGCCCGGATCGCCGCCGGCGCGTGCGATGGTGCCGAGCACATGCCCCGGATCGGGCTTGCGGACGGACAGCGTGTCGGCCCCGACGATCGCGGCGAAGCGGTCGGTCAGGCCGAGCTCCGCCAGCAATTTCAGGGTCAGGCTCTCGTACTTGTTGGTGCAGACTGCGAGCCGCACCCCCTCGGCGGCCAGTCGGTCGAGTGCTGCCTCGACACCGGGGAACGGCCGCGTGCCGACCGCGATGTTGGCCTCGTAATGCGCGAGGAAATGCGCATGCATCGGCTGCACGAGATCAGGCGTCGGCTCAACCGCGATGGCTCTCAGCGCCGCCTCGATCATCGCCCTAGCACCATGCCCGACGGTTGCGAGCGCAAAATCCCTCGGCAACACCGCGAATCCGGCCGCGGTCATGGCCGCGTCGAGCGCCGCCAGCAGGTCGGGCGCACTGTCGACCAGCGTGCCGTCGAGATCGAACACCGCCACCGGTGCCGCCATCGTCTCGCTCCAGTTCGATGGATCGTTCAAGGCCATCCCGGCCCGTGAGGAAACGGCGCTATAGCATATGGAGAGGGAGCGGGCGACTGTGCTAACCCGCTCGAGGGGGATTCGAGAGGGAGATCCGGCCGATGAAGGGGATCGTGCTCGGCTACGACACCCGGTCGCGGCTGACAATCCTGCGCGGTGAGGATGGCCGCCGTTACGGTTTCGCCCCGGCCGACTGGCGCGATCAGCGGGCGCCGCGCAAGCGCGACGTCGTCGATTTCGAGCCGGATGGCCACCGCGCACGCGATGTCTTCATGCTCGAATCGGCCAACGGCACGCCGCCACCGACCGCGGCCGCGCCGGCCACCGCGCTCTCCGCCTGGCCTGTGACGCGGGTGCTGGTCGAGCGCCCGGCGATGGCCGCGAGCCTTCTGGTGCTGCTGGCGGGCCTGACCGGCGCCTATGCGGTCGGCGATCTGCGGATATCGCTGATCGAGGCGCCCGAACTGATCGCACGCATGTCGGAAGCGCTCGACTCGCTGGTCGCGGTGTCCGGGGCGGATCCCTCGCCAAGGCTCGGTGCGGGGGCAGCGCGGGTGCTGCTGGTCCTGCTGCTCGGGCTCTATCTGGTACCGTTGCTCGCCGCGATCACGCTGTGGAGGGAGTTCGTCGGTCGGCCCGACATGCGTCTTGCGCGACTGGCCGGGCTTGCCGCGATGATCCTGCCGGTCGGCCTGCCGCTGCTTGTCATCCTTGTCGTCCAGATCTGGGTGCTGCCGGGGCTTCCCGACCTCGCCGCCCGGCTCGGCCGCGCGGGGGTGACGACCCCGCAGCAGGTCTTCGAGGTGCTGCGTGTCTACTCGACGGGCACGGTGCTGGTGTTTGCGGCCGGTGCGCTTCTCTGGTCAGCGGCCAATGGCAGGGCGATCCTGCCGAGATTCCTGCGCCGGCCGGCCGGCGAGGACGAGCCAGCGGCCGCTGCGCCTGCAGACACGGGCACGGCCGAGCTGTTCGCGCCGGTCGGCCCGCGCGCCTACCCGCCGCGGCCATCGCCCGCGCCGGACGTTGCGGCGTCGTGGCCGAACCCTCGCCCCGCAGCCCCGTCTCAGGCGCCGCGCGAACCCGCGCCGACGTCGCCGGCACCGCCGCATCCGGCACCGTCGGGCCCGGTCGCGGAGCCGGCCGCGACCGGCCGTCCGGCGCCACCGCCCGGGAGCGACGAGCGGTTCGCCGCCGCACCGGGAGCGGCCCCACCGCCGGCGCCGGACCGCGCGCCGCTCGACGCGATGGGGCTCCTCGCCGAGGACATGCGTGCCGCCCTGTCACGCCGGGAGCCTGGCCACGTGGCGTCGGGGCCCTACCGGACGACGCCGCTGCCAGACAGCCGGGCAGGTCACGATCCGCAGCTCGAGGTGCGCGGACCGCAGGTCCAGGATCAGCACGGGTTCGCGCCCGGGGGACAGGCGCCTGCCCTTGGCGAGCCATCCGTTCCGGTCCGCGCCGCGCCGCTGCCGCCGCGATCGGCATCGGTCTGGCCGAGCTCGCTGGCCGCCGGTCTGGCAAGAGCGGATCTTGTCGCCGGCCCGCACGAGGAAGCCGGCGAGGCGCAGTCGGACGGAGCGCAGGAACGGGGCGAGCCCGCCGGTCTGCGGCGGGATCAGAGCTTGTAGGCCATCCGCACGCTGCCCCAGTGGCGGCCTGCGACGATGATCGGCGCATCGACCTCCTTCATCATCACGACGGTGCCGTTGCCCATGTCGCGGGCATAGGACTGGACGAGATGCGGCCGGATGTTGCGTGCCGCCGACAGGCCGGCACGGTCGTCGAAGATCCGCCGGTTGCGGGCGTTCGCCGCATTCCAAGCAACCTCGCCGGGCCGCTGCGGCTTCGAATACACCAGGTTGTGGACCGGCAGGTAGCCATTGCGGTCAACGCAGGCGCAGAAGACCATGCGTGGATCCGAGTTCAGCGCCTCCTCCTGGATCGGAGGCAGCAACCGGTCGAATTCGGCCAGATAGGCGGTCGAGAACTGCTGCGGGTCGGTTCCCGGGATTGGCCGGTAGTTCGTGTCGAAGACCGCTTCCATCGTCAGCCTGCCCTCGGCGATCGCCGCCTCGATCGCGGCGGCGGCGCGGCGCGCCACATCGCGGGCCCGCGTGATATACGCAGCATGGCCGGACTGGATCGCCTGCACGGTCTGCGCAAGTTTCGCTGCCACCGCAGGGTCCGGCTCGGACAGCGCAAGGCTGATGCCGAACCGGCTCGAGCGCGTCACCTTCGCCTCGATGCTGCCGATCCCCTCGAGCGTGACGGTCATCGTCCGCCCCGGCGCCGGAGCCCAGTCGGCAAGCGGCTTCAGCGTCACCGCCGCCTCGGACAGGTCAAGCGTCGTGGCCACATGGCGCGCATCCCCAACGCGGATCTCCGCCCCCATCTCGATCGGCAGATGGTCGAAGACTCGTCCGTCGCCACGGTGAGACTGGCGCAACAGCATGGCGAACCGGTCGTCCAATCGCTCGACCACCCCGTTGAGACCGGTGCAACCCTGTCGCGCCACGCCGCCGAGCTCGACCGCTCGCGCCGTCGACCGGTCGATCTCGGCGACATGGCCGGCGACGTCAGCGACGAAGGCGGCCGTCTTGCGCGCGGAATCGCCGACATGGGCGGAAGCCTTGACCTGCTGGTCGACGGATGCGGCAACGTCGGAGAACACCGGACCGAGACGGCCGATGATCTCGGTGATGCGGTCGAGCGCGGTCACGCTGCCTTCGGCGGCGGCCTGCAGATCGGCGACCTTGCGGGCGATCTCCTCGGTCGCCTTCTGCGTCTGCTGCGACAGCGACTTCACCTCGTTGGCGACGACGGCGAAGCCGCGGCCCGCCTCGCCGGCGCGGGCGGCCTCGATGGTCGCGTTGAGGGCCAGCAGGTTGGTCTGCTTGGCGATCGCCGCGATCAGCTGGACGACCTCGTCGATCTCGAGGCTGGACCGCTTCAGGCTGGCGACGCTTTCCCCGGCGTCGCCCGCCAGGGTGGCGGCGCTACCGGACAGGCGCGCGGTGTCGGCGACACGGTCGCCGATCGCGGCGGTCGCGCTGGAGATGTCGCCGACCGCACGGGCCAGTTCCTCGGTGAAGGTCCTGGCGTCCTCGGCCATGCGGGCCAGCGACGAGGTCTGGCCGCGCACCTCCTCGATGAGCTCGATCTTGTCGGAGACCTGCGACTGCAACGTGGCGGCCATGTCGACGACCTCGCGCAGCGCGACCGCAATGTCGGCCTCGGTCAGGGCGACGGTCGCGGAGAAATCCGGCTCGACGGCAGCAACCTCTGCCGGCGGCGGCTCGGCAGCGACCGGCAGGTCGGTGACAGGCGGCGCGTCCTTCTTCAGCAGGCTTCGAAGCGGCAATTCCTTCCCCCGGGCAAAGGTTTCGGTGTTGTTGTCGCGCACACGGCCAGCAACCGACAATTAAGTCGATTTCCTTGAACATGTGTTAACCAGCTGCTTTGAATTCGGTGGTGGACAATCCTGTCCGACGACATGTCAGTAGAACGCGCGTTCGGACGGCTGCCGCAGCAATCGATCTGGTCATCTGGCCAGCCATGGGCGACCAATAAAACTTTAGTCGAATGCCGCCAGCTGCCGGAGCCAATAGTTCAGACACGCTGGATATGGTGCGCAGCATCGTAACCGGACACGGACGACGCCACACGACCGTCGTGGCGAGCAAGGTGCGAACAGGGCCATGAATCTCATCGAAGAGCTGCAGAGCATGCAGCGTCAGATCGATCCTGCCAGACGCCGGCAGATGCTGAGCGCGTTTGCGGACCTGTTCTTCGACAGCGCGGAACACTACAGCGACCGTCTGCTGATCCAGTACAGCGACGTCCTCGCCGACCTTCTCCAGCGTGTCGATCCCGAGACGCGGGCGGAGATCGCCGAGCGCATCGCCGACGCCCCCCATGCGAGCCAGGCGTTGCACCTGTTCCTTGCCCAGGCGGAGCTCGATGTCGCGGCACCGGTGCTGCGGCGGTCGCGTGTGCTCGGCGACGAGGCGCTGGTCCAGATCGCCACCAACAAGAGCGAAGGCCACCGCCTCGCCATCGCCATGCGCGAACATCTAAGCGAGACGGTCACCGACGTGCTGGTGGAATTCGGCGAACCGACGGTGCTGCAGGCGGTGACGCTCAATCTCGGCGCGGAGATCTCCGAGCTTTCGTTCGGCCGTCTGGCCGAGTTCGCGGAGAAGGACGAGGGCCTGCTCGATGCGATGTCGCAGCGTCCCGACCTGCCCGGCGCAGCAGCTGACCGCATCCTGCGACTGCTCCCTGCCGAAGCGCGATCGCGGCTGGCGACGCTGCTCGCGGCCGATCGGGAGTCGGTGCGCCCGCTGCTGTCGCAGGCGGCTTGGGTGGCGCGCCAGCAGCGGCTCGACCGCGCTCTGGAACGGCTCGAGGCGAAGGGTCTGATCCGCCAGATCGCCGAGGGCGAACTGCCCCGCGACGTCGTCGTAAAGTGGCTGGCGGGGAAGGATCGTGTGCTCGATCTGGCGCTGGTCTTCGCGGAACTCGCCGAGTTCCGCGAATCCGTCATGACCTCCTGCCTGCTGAAGGCGGACAATGGTCCGCTCGTCGTCCTCATGCGCTCCCTCGACCTCTCCGAGGATGCCGTGCGCTCCGTTGCCGTGATGCGGTGCCGTCGGCTGTCGCTGCCGCTTTGCGAACGCGACCAGCTGCTCGCCCGCTGGCACGCGATCCAGCCGGAGACTGCCAAGCGGGCAATGCGCTTCACCCGCCTGCGCGCATCGCACGGCGCCGCTGCCGCCGCCTGAGCGCCACACAGGTCGCGGCCGCCGCGCCGGACACCGACCATTGCCCGAGTTGCGTCGGATGGATCGGCCTGTCGCATAGCCCCAAACGCGCCGGCGCGCGCGCGATTGTCGCGCCCGCGTCGGAGGATGCCGGCGACCGGCGCATATGGCGGAGTGGTGCAGGCGCATGCTAGGTAGCGCCCAGTCGAACGACACGGCAGGACATTTGGAGGCACCGATGCGACTGAAGGATCCGACCCTTCTCAGGACACAGTGTTTCGTGAACGGCGAGTGGATCGGGTCCGGCGCGATCGCCGTCACCAACCCGGCCAATGGCGAGGAGATCGCCAGGGTGCCGAACTTCGGCGCCGAGGAGACCCGCCAGGCGATCGAGCACGCTCAGGCCGCGTTCGGCCCATGGGCGGCCAGGACCGGCAAGGAGCGGGCGAAGATCCTGCGCCGCTGGTTCGACCTGATCATCGAGAACAAGGACGATATCGCGATGATCATGACCAGCGAGCAGGGCAAGCCTCTGGCCGAGGCCGCCGGCGAGGTCGACTACGCGGCCTCGTTCGTCGAATTCTTCGCCGAGGAGGCAAAGCGCATCTACGGCGACGTGATTCCGAGCCATCGCGCCGATGCGCGCATCGTCGTGGTCAAGCAGCCGGCCGGCGTCGTCGCCGCGATCACGCCATGGAACTTCCCCGCCGCGATGATCACCCGCAAGGTCGGCCCGGCGCTCGCCGCCGGCTGCACCGTGGTCTGCAAGCCGGCCGGCGAGACGCCGCTGACAGCGCTGGCACTGGCAGAGCTCGGCGCCCGCGCCGGCATTCCCGCTGGCGTGCTCAACATCGTCACCGGCAAGGCCTCGGCGATCGGCAGCGAAATGACGTCGAACCCGCTCGTCAAGGTGCTGACGTTCACCGGATCGACCGCGATCGGCAAGATCCTGATCGAGCAGTGCGCCAAGACGGTCAAGCGCGTCGGCATGGAGCTCGGCGGCAACGCGCCGTTCATCGTCTTTGACGACGCCGATCTCGACAAGGCGGTGCAGGGCGCCATCGCCTCGAAGTTCCGCAATGCCGGCCAGACCTGTGTCTGCGCCAACCGGATCTACGTGCAGTCGGGGGTCTACGACATCTTCGCCGAAAGGCTCGCCAGCGAGGTGCTGAAGATGAAGGTCGGCGACGGCACCGAGGTCGGCGTCGTGCAGGGGCCGCTGATCAATGCCGCGGCGGTGGAGAAGGTCGAGGAGCACGTGCAGAACGCGGTCGCGCTCGGCGCTGAGGTCGTCGTCGGCGGCAAGCGGCACGCGCGCGGCGGCAACTTCTACGAACCCACCGTACTCAAGAACGTCACGACCAGGATGCTGATTACCCGCGAGGAGACCTTCGGCCCTGTCGCGCCGTTGTATCGCTTCGAGACGGAGGAGGAGGTGATACGCCTCGCCAACGATACCGAATTCGGGCTTGCGGCCTATTTCTACAGCCGCGACGTCGGCCGCTGCTGGCGGGTCGCCGAGGCGCTCGAGTACGGCATCGTCGGCATCAACGAGGGGCTGATCTCGACCGAGGTCGCACCGTTCGGCGGCGTCAAGGAATCGGGCCTCGGCCGCGAGGGGTCGCATTACGGCATCGATGAGTTCGTCGAGATCAAGTACATGCTGATGGGCGGGCTTGCCAGATAGAGGCCCCGTCATGGTGACGACCTCCTCGCCGGACGCCCTGAAGCGCCTCGCAGCCGAGCGCGCCCTCGACTTCGTCGATTCCGGCATGCGTCTCGGTCTCGGCAGCGGGTCGACCGCAGCGCATTTCGTCGCGGCCCTGGGGGCGAAGGTCCGCGCCGGCGGCCTCGATGTGGTCGGTGTGCCGACGTCGGAATCGACCCGTCGGCTTGCCGTCGAACATGGCGTGCCGCTGACGACCCTCGAGGAGACGCCCGAGCTCGACCTGACGGTCGATGGCGCCGACGAGGTGGACGGGCGGCTGCGACTGATCAAGGGCGGCGGCGGGGCGCTGCTGCGGGAAAAGATCGTTGCGGCCTCCTCCGGCCGGATGATCGTCATCGCCGACCGGTCGAAGCGGGTCGCCCGGCTCGGGCGCTTTCCCCTGCCGGTGGAGGTGGTGCCGTTCGGCCACCCCTCCACTGCCGTCAGGATCGCGCGCGCACTGGCCGGGATCGGCCTGCCGACGGCGATGCGGCTGCGTCAGGGCAGCGGCGACGGCCCCTACCGCACCGACGGCGGCAATCTGATCTACGACTGCGATCTCGGCGAGATCCCGGATCCGGAGACGCTCGACGCGGCGCTGTCGGCAGTGCCGGGCGTCGTCGAACACGGTCTGTTCATCGGCTTGTGCGCCTGCGCGATCATCGCAGGTCCGGACGGCATCGAACTCCTGGAGAGAGGCTGAGGCCGCAATGGCGGCGTTCGACTACGATCTGTTCGTCATCGGCGCCGGTTCGGGCGGCGTGCGCGCCGCTCGGATCGCCGCCGGCTACGGTGCCCGGGTGGCGATCGCGGAGGAGCATCGCATCGGCGGTACCTGCGTGATCCGCGGCTGCGTGCCGAAGAAGCTGCTGGTCTATGCCAGCCGCTTTCGCGACGAGTTCGAGGACGCCGCCGGCTACGGCTGGAACGTCGGCGAAACGGCCTTCGACTGGCCGACGCTGATCGCCGCCAAGGACAGGGAAGTCGCCCGCCTGGAGGCCGCCTATCGGCGCAACCTGGAGGCCGCGGGCGTCGAGATCATCGCGGCGCGCGGCGAACTGCGCGGTCCGCATACGGTTCACCTGGCCGGACCGGGCCGCGATGTCACCGCCCGGACGATCCTGATCGCCACCGGGGGGCAGCCCAATCTCGACCGACAACTGCCGGGTATCGAGCATGTCATCACCTCGAACGAGGCGTTCCATCTCGAGCGGCTGCCCGAGAGCATCGTGATCGCCGGCGGCGGCTACATTGCGGTGGAGTTCGCCGGCATCTTCAATGGCCTCGGTGCCCGGACGACGCTGATCTATCGCGGCGAGGAGATCCTGCGCGGCTTCGACGACGATCTGCGCACCGGCCTCCACGCGGCGATGACCGCGCGCGGCATCGAGGTGATCTGCGGCGACGTCTTCTCCCGCATCGAGAAGACCGACACGGGGCTCGTCGGCCATACGCGGCAAGGCAGGGCCCTCGCGGCCGAACAGATCATGTTCGCGATCGGCCGTTCGCCGCGCGTCGAAGGGCTCGGCCTTGACCGGGTCGGCGTCGCGCAGGGCTGGAACGGGGCAATCGTCGTCGACGGGACCGGCAGGACATCGGTCGACAGCATCTATGCGGTCGGCGACGTCACCGACAGGGTGAACCTCACCCCGGTCGCGATCCGCGAAGGCCATGCCTTCGCCGACATCGTCTTCGGCGGCAAGTCGGCCGCCATGTCGTACGACGCCATTGCTACCGCGGTGTTCTCGACCCCGGAGATCGGCACCGTGGGCCTGAGCGAGGCGGAGGCGCGCGAGCGGTGCCGCGCGCTTGACATCTATGTCGCCCGCTTCCGGCCGATGAAGCAGACGATGACCGGCCGCGACGAGCCGGCAATGATGAAGCTCGTTGTCGATGCTCAGTCCGACGTGGTCGTCGGCTGCCATCTGCTCGGCCCGGACGCCGGCGAGCTCATCCAGATCGTCGGCATCCTGGTCAAGCTCGGGGCAACCAAAGCGCAGTTCGACGCGACCGTCGCGGTGCATCCGACGATGGCCGAGGAACTGGTCACGCTGCGTACCCCCGCCCGTCGGTGGCGGGCTGAGGACCCCGCGACCGAACGAGCGCGCACCGCAACCTGAACGCCCGATGAACGGGAGCTTCAGGTCCGGCTCATCCGGACTCCGCTACCTGTCGGCCCAGTCAGCTGGTCCCGCGTACGGAGTATCCCGATGGGCAAGTTCGTGATGTCGCTCGCGCTCCTCATCATGATGGCCGGAACCGCCTTCCTGGTGGCGGCGCCGGTGCTGGTCAAGGCCGAGCATTCGACGCTGCTGTCGCGCGGCGAGACCTGCTTCACGCGCGGCATCGTCTGCCGCTAGCCGCTCACGCTGGCACGGCGGCGGGACGGGGCTGGCGGACCGGGAACCCGAGCGCGGACAGTTCGCCGGCCAGCGCATCGGGGCCGGTGAACCGGATCGTCCGGAATCCGAGTTGGCGGGCGGCCTCGACATTGTCCTCGCGGTCGTCGATGAACAGCATGTCGGCCGGCGCCAGACCGGTCCGCGCGCACAGGACATCGAAGATGCGCGGATCGGGCTTGATGAAGCCGACCTCTCCCGAGACCACCGCCTGATCGAAGTCGCCGAGGAATGGGTAGGCGGCGCACGTCGTCTGCCAGAGCTCGGCGGAGAAGTTGGTCAGCGCATGGACGGCAACGCCGTTGCGCTTCAGGTCGGTCAGGATCTCGACCGTGCCCTCGATCGGGCCGCTGATCGTCTCCAGCCAGCGCTCGTAGAAGGCGGCGATCAGCGCGCTCGAGCCGGGGAACCGCTCCGACAGCGCCGCGACCCCGGCTGCGCAGGATCGTCCGCGATCCTGTTCGGCATGCCACCCGGGCGTCAGCACATGGGTCAGGAACCAGGCGCGCTCCTCGCGGTCGGGGATCAGCTTGTCATAGAGATAGGCCGGATTCCAGTCGAGAAGCACGTTTCCGACGTCGAATACGACGGCCCGCAAATGCGTCTGCATGACGGTGCTCCCCTGGATGCTGCGCCGCGAATTTCACGTTGCATAGCACAATCCGGGGCCCTGCAGGAACCCGCGCCGGCTGTCCGGCGGTTTGCCGGCCGGCCGGCGCCGCGGCGAGCCGCGACGGTAGCGGCAACGGCGCGCCGTCGAGGTCCGATCAGGCAGGCGCGCCGTCGGGCGTCCGCCGCTCGCGATCGGAATGGACCTGCATGGTCGGAGAATGCCCTAGTCGTCCAGATAGTCGGCGCAGCGCGGTGCAGGCGCCTCGCCCCACGGCATGATCGGCACCGTCGAGGTCGAATTCTCGGGGCTGCCTTCGATCAGCTTGTCGGTGTAGACGAGGTAGACCAGCACGTTGCGGGTGGTGTCGCAGCCCCGTACGATGCGCATCCGCTTGAAGAACACCGAGCGGCGCTCGGAGAACATCTCCTCGCCCTGCGAGAAGCTGCCCCTGAACGACACCGGACCGATCTGGCGGCAGGCCAGCGAAGCATTCGACAGTTCTTCCGCGACACCAAACAAGCCGCTCAGCCCACCCTTCTCGGGAACGGTGAAATGACAGGCGACTCCTGCCACCTTCGGATCGTCGATCGCATAGGTCGCGAGCTTGTGGTCGGGGGTCAGGAACTTCCAGACGGTGGATTTCTTGAAGATCAGCTCGGGCTCCTGTGCGGCAGCCGGCGACGCGATGCCCAGCATCGTGGCCAACATCGCGGCCAGCAGGCGGACGAGGACGACAGGTGCAGGCATGAACGGTTCTCCGGTTCGCGGCGGCCGACCAGAGATAGGCAGCCAACCCTCTGTCTGCGAGGGGCACGGATCGCGGACGGTCGCCCCCTAGCCCGTCATCCCAGCCCGGCGCGCCGCCGCCACGGCCTGGCGCAGCACGTCCATGTCGCCGACATGGTTGGCGAGGAGCAGTACCAGCCTGGCGTTCAACGCCGCGCTCTCCGCTGCCGTCAGATCGCGATGGGCATCGACGAGCAGGTGAAAGGCCGCATCCGGATCGGCGAAGCGGCTGTCGGTCATCAGGTCAGCCATCTGTCATCCCCTTGGCACGGGCGAGCGCCGCCTCGATCCGCGTGCGGTCGTAGCGGCGGAACCGGGCGGCAAGATAGTGGTCGGGGCGAACGAGCCAGCAGCTGCCCGGCGCCGGATCGTAGCGAACCGCGAACAGACCGGTGGCATCGTGCAGGTCGCGCCCGATGCGGAGCAGGCGGACACCCGGCAGCGGCTCCGGTGTGGTCCCGTCATCGGCATGGAGCAAGGTGAAATCGCGCCCAAGCGCATTGAGCAGCCAGACCTGGCGCCCGGCGGCATCGACCATCGGGGCGTCCGGCAGCGGCGCGCCCGGCCGCATCTGGCCGCCGAACGGGTCGGTGTCGGGCGTGGACAGGGTACTGTCGTAGATCGCCGCGGTGTGCAGGCGGCCGGAATTGACCATCCGGCGGGCGAAGCCGTGGTCGCGGGCGAGTTCCAGCACCGCATCGCGCAGCACCTTGTCGCCAGGACTCTTCGGCACGAGGAAGTCGGTGGAGCGGGTCGAATGGGCGATGTTGACGTCGGCGGCCTGGATTCGCTCGCAATCATAGCTGTCGAGCAGGCGCGCCGGCGCCTCACCGCTGACGACGAGGGCGAGCTTCCAGGCCAGATTCTGTGCGTCTTCGATGCCGGAATTGGCGCCGCGCGCTCCGAACGGCGAAACCTGGTGCGCGGCGTCGCCGGCCAGGATCACCCGGCCGTGCACGAATCGCTCGGCGCGACGGCACTGGAACGTGTAGACCGAAACCCAGACGAGATCGTATGGCCGGCCTTCCATCATCCGGTCAAGGCGGGCACGCACCCGCTCCGGCCTGGTCTCCTCGCGCGGATCGGCATCCCAGCCGATCTGGAAGTCGACGCGCCAGACATCGTCGGGCTGCTTGTGGATCAGCGCCGACTGGCCGGAATGGAACGGCGGTTCGAACCAGAACTGACGGATGGCGGGAAGATCCGCCTGCATGCGGATGTCCGCGATCAGGAACTGGTCGCGGAAGGTCTCGCCGACGAAGTCGATGCCGATGAGGTCGCGGATCGTCGATCGTGCGCCGTCGGCCGCAACCAGCCAGTCGGCCGCGATCCGGTAGCGGCCCTCCGGCGTGTCGATGTCGAGACAGGCGCCATCGGCGGTCGATTCGAGGCCAACCACCCGGTTGCGCCAGCGGATGTCGGCGCCGGGCAGCCGTTCCAGCCGTTCGACGAGCAGCTTCTCGAGATAGTATTGCTGCAGGTTGACGAAGGCCGGCATCTTGTGCCCCGGCTCGGGCAGGAGATCGAACCGGTAGACCTCGCGGTCCCGGAAGTGGACCTTGCCGACGTGCCAGCCGACCCCCTTGGCGGCGACCGCCTCGCCGACACCGAGCGTGTCGAGGATCTCCAGACAGTGCTTGGAATAGCAGATGCCCCGCGAGCCTTCGCCGATCCGGTCGGCATCGTCGAGCAGCACGACCGGAACGCCACGCTGGCAGAGATCGATCGCCGCCGCGAGGCCGACCGGCCCGGCGCCAACCACCACGACCGGGTGGCGAACGGGGTCCGCGGCATCCTGATCGGGCGACCGACGATAGGCGAAGCGGTAGAGCGCCTGCCGGGATTCAACATCGGCCATCGCATCCTCCCGTGGGTGCGGCGGCCCGCGCTCGTTCGGCGCAGCGGGTCCGCGCTCTCCCCGTTCAGAACTCGCGGCCGATGCTCCTGTCAACCGAGATCGGACCGGCGCCGCGCACGGCGATGAGCAGCGCGGCGACAGCCCACAGAAAGGCGAACTCGTAGCCCCCGTCCTGCATGAAGAAGCCGTTGGCCAGATGCACGCTGATGCCGGCGACGAACAGGAAGCCGGCGGCGAGCGCGGCGGCGGGGCGGGTGAGGAAGCCGATCGCGATGGCGATGCCGCAGCCGATCTCGACGAAGATCGCCAGGCCGGCGAACAGCCAGCCCGGCGTCATGCCGAGCGAACCGAGGAAGCCTGCCGTTCCGGCAAAACCGCCGCCGCCAAAGGCGCCGAACGCCTTCTGAAGACCATGCGGAACGAGAAAGCCGCCAACGACGAGACGGAACAAGAGCTCGGCGACGGGATCGAGGGAGCGGTAGATCGGACCCAGAATCGGCACGATCAGGCGCTGGTCGGTGGTGGACACGGGCAATCTCCTGATACGGTCCGGGCCCCCATGGCGCGGACGGGCACAAGCTGGGCAACCCGCCTTCCCGCATCAACCGGGCGCCGGTGAGCAATGTGTTGCGCAGATCGCATCAATGGCTGAAGCGGCATTGCCCGCCCTGCCGTCGCTGCCTATTGTCCCGACCGTCTCCGCGGGAGGCCCGGACCCGGCGTCCGGACAAGGCAGGGATGATAAGGCGGGCGATGGCGGACAGCGGCGGACAGGGCGGACGTGCTCGGCGCGCCGACGTGCTGCGGCTGGAAGCCTTCCTGCCCTACCGCCTGATGATGCTGGCCGAACAGGTCAGCCAGTCGCTGGCACGCATCTACGGCCGCCGCCACCATCTCGCCAACCCCGAATGGCGGGTGCTGGCCGCGCTCGGCCAGCACGGTCGGATGACCGCCACCGAGATCGGCCGGCACAGCCGGATGCACAAGACCAAGGTCAGCCGGGCGGTGGCCGAGCTGGAACGTCGCGGGCTGCTGGTCCGCACTACCTCCGACGTCGATCTGAGGGTCTTGCATCTGGCGCTGACCGAGGCCGGGCGTGCAGTCTATGACGACATCGTTCCGTTGGCAGTGACCTTCGCCGCCGATCTTGCGGCGGACCTGTCACCCGAAGACGCGGCGGCGCTCGACCGCATCCTGGCGACGCTGATGCAGCAGGCATCGGCTGGCGAGGCGGCTGGCGGCGATGCGGCATCCTGACCACACCTCGCCGCATCGCGAGATCGTGGCCGGGCGACGGTTTGACCCCTGATCGCGGCGTTTCCATACTCGGATCGACCGTCGACTCGACGGTCGGCGTGTCGCATGCATCGCACCAGGACAATGCAACAGGTGATGAGGGGCTGGATCGCAGGGCTCGCCGGTGTGGTCCTGGCAGCGCTCCCAGCCGGTTCCGCGGCGGTTGCCCAGGATCCGGGCTATTGCGTTCAGCTCGAAGCCCGACTCGTCCATCTGGAGCGGTCGCGGTCGGGATCCTCCGCCGACATCACGCGGCGCGACAGCGCCATCCTGACGCTGCGCAAGCAGCTCGATGCCGCACGACGTCAGGCCGCACAGGCCGGTTGCGGCGCGCAGCAGGGCTTCCTGTTCTTCCGGCCGCCGCGTCCGCCGCACTGCGGCGATCACGACGCGATCATCGCGCGACTCGAGGCCAATGTCCGGGCGCTCGAGGCGCAGCGCAGCGCCGCGCCCCTGCAGGTCGTCTCCGGCGACCGCGAGCGGGCCCAGCTGCTGGCAGCCCTCGGCGAGCACAATTGCGGTCCGCAATACGCCCGCTATGCGCCCCGGCCCGGATCCGGCGGGCTGTTCGGCTTCTTCAACCGTGACTACGGCCGCGATCCCTATGCCGAGGAACCCGGCATCGACGACCGCTACGGCACCTTCCGCACGATCTGTGTGCGCAGCTGCGACGGATATTTCTGGCCGATCAGCTTCTCGACAGTCTCCACCCATTTCGGCAATGACGAGCAGATCTGCCGGGCGAGCTGCCCGGGCGCCGATGTGGCGCTCTACATCCATCGCAATCCCGGCGAGGAGGCCGATGACGCCGTCTCGCTGAGCGGCGAGCCGCTGCGCGCGCACCCCAACGCCTTCCGCCATCGCCGCGAGTACGTACAGGACTGCACCTGCCGGACCGCGACACGAACGACGGCGCTGAGCGAGCGGGTGATCGTCGACATCACGGCCCGCAACGGCGCGGTCATGCGCAGCGATGCGGCCGGCAGCACTGCCGCGCGCGCCGAGACCGGCGCGATTGCCCTGCCGGGCACGCCGCTGCCGCGGCGGCCGCCGGGCGCGGTGCCGCCGCCGGTCGGGTCGATCGCGACGATCACCGGCTTCGAGGACTATGACTCGACGTCGGCCCCGGACGTGGCACAAGGGGAGCGTCAGGTGCGCAATGTCGGTCCCGGCTTCACGATGTACCGCCGAGTCGTCGAATAGCCTCCTCGCGGCCGATCAGCGGCAGCAGCAGCTTCAGTTCGGGTCCGTGGTCGAGACCGGTCAGCGCCTGTCGCAGCGGCGCGAACAGCGCCCTGCCCGACTTCCCGGTGGCCGCCTTCACCGCCGCCACCCAGGTGCCGAACGTGGTCTCGTCCCACGGCTCGTCCGGCAATAGCCGCGCGGCCTCTGCCAGCAGCGGGCGGTCGTCCGGAGCGATGACGGGCGCAACCGGCCCGACGATCCGGTTCCACCAGCCGACCGCATCGGCGACGACGTCGAGATTGCCGCGCACCGCCTGCCAGAACGCCGCGCCACCCCCGACCCCCAGCGAGGAGAGCCGCTCGGCGACATCCTCGTATGCCATCGCGGCGACGAGCTTGCGATTGAGCGCCGCCAGATCGCCGATGTCGAAGCGTGAGGGGGCCCGCGACAGCCGGGCAAGATCGAGCCGGCCGGCCAGCTCCTCCAGAGAGGCGACCGCCTCGAGCGCTTCCGCGGAACCGATCAGCACGGCGAGGCTTGCCACCGCCATCGGCTCGTAGCCCGCCTCCCTGAGCGCCCGTAGCGACAGCGTTCCCTTGCGCTTCGACAGCTCCTCGCCGCCGGCGGCGACCAGCAGGTTGTGATGCGCGAATGCCGGTGGCGCATGACCGAGCGCCTCGAAGATCTGGATCTGCACCGCGGTGTTGGTGACGTGGTCCTCGCCGCGGATGACGTGGGTGATGCCGAGATCGGCGTCGTCGACGACGCTGGTGAAGGTGTAGAGGCAGGTTCCGTCCTCGCGAATCAGAACCGGGTCGGAGAGGGCGGCGGCGGGATGGTGCTGCGGTCCCCGGCACAGATCGTCCCAGACGACGGCGCGGTCCTCGAGCAGGAAGCGCCAGTGCGGCCGACGCCCTTCGGCCTCGAGCGCCGCGCGCGCGGCGTCGGTGAGCTTCAGGGCGGCGCGGTCATAGACCGGCGGCAGTCCCCGCGCCCGCTGCCGCCGGCGCTTGCGATCCAGCTCCTCCGCCGTCTCCCAGCAGGGGTAGAGCCGGCCGTCGCGCTTCAGCCGAGCGGCCGCCGCCTCGTACAGCGCCGCGCGGTCCGACTGGCGCACGGTGAGGTCCGGTGCGATGCCGAGCCAGCCGAGATCCTCGACGATCGCCTCGGCGAATGCCGCGCGGCTGCGGGCGGTGTCGGTATCGTCCAGACGCAGGATGAAGCGGCCGCCATGCTGCAGGGCGAACAGACGGTTGATGAGCGCGGTCCGGGCGTTGCCGATGTGCAGATAGCCCGTCGGGGAGGGCGCGAAGCGGACGGTCGGGTGCATGGATCGCTGATAGCGCGCCTGGCGCCCCGGCTAAAGGGCACGGTCGCGGAATCGGTTGACGATTGGGTAGCGCCGGTCGCGTCCGAAGTTCTTGCGGGTGATCTTGACGCCCGGCGGGGCCTGCCGCCGCTTGTACTCGGCGACGTTGAGCATCTGCTCGACGCGCTCGACGAGGCCGCGATCATGACCGCGGGCCGCTATCTCGGCAACGGACATCTCGTTCTCGACGAGGGATTCGAGGATGTCGTCGAGGATCTCGTAGGGTGGCAGCGAATCCTGGTCGGTCTGGCCGGGCCGGAGTTCGGCGGTGGGCGCCTTGGTCAGGATGTTCTGGGGAATGACCGTCCCGGCCGGACCGAGGCAGCCCTTCGGGCGGTGCGCGTTGCGCCAGCGGGCAAGCCGGTAGACTTCCGTCTTGTAGAGATCCTTGATCGGGTTGAAGCCGCCATTCATGTCGCCGTAGAGAGTCGAGTAGCCGACCGACATTTCGGACTTGTTGCCAGTCGTCACCAGCATCGGTCCGAGCTTGTTGGAGATCGCCATCAGGATGGTGCCGCGGGCGCGCGACTGCAGGTTCTCCTCGGTGACGTCGGGCAGCCGGCCCTCGAAGATCGGGGCCAGCGCGTGCAGGAAGCCGTCCACCGGCTCGGCGATCGGCACGACGTCGTAGCGCACGCCGAGTGCCTCGGCGCAGGCCGCGGCATCGGCCAGCGAGGCGTTCGACGTGTAGCGGTAGGGCAGCATCACGCAATGGACCCGCCCCGCGCCGAGCGCGTCGACCGACAGTGCCGCGCAGATCGCCGAATCGACGCCGCCCGACAGTCCCAGGAGGACGGAGGGAAAGCCGGTCTTCTCCACATAGTCGCGCAGCCCCTGCACGCAGGCGAGCCAGATCAGCTCCTCGGGCTCCTCCAGCCGCGCCATCGGGCCTGCCACACAGCGCCAGACGCCGCCCGTTCGCTGCCAGGTCGTGACACTGACTGCCTCCTCGAAGGCCGGCATCTGGAAGGCCAGAGACCGGTCCGCATTGAGGCCGAACGAGGCCCCGTCGAAGACAAGTTCGTCCTGTCCGCCGAGCTGGTTGACGTAGACCATCGGCAGCCCCGACTCGGTGACGCGCTGGACGGCGACGTTGAGCCTGAGGTCATGCTTGTATTTCCACCACGGCGAACCGTTGGGGACGATCAGCAGCTCGGCGCCGGTTTCCTCGAGGCATTCGACCACCTCCTCGTCCCAGATATCCTCGCAGATCGGGATGCCGAGCCGGATGCCGCGGAACGATACCGGCCCGGGCAGTGGCCCCGGCGCGAAGACGCGCTTCTCGTCGAACGGCCCGTAGTTGGGCAGATCGACCTTGAAGCGCGTCGCGGTGATGCGGCCCTCGTCGAGCAGGCACACTGCGTTGTAGGTCTTGATGTCCTCGTGCCAGGGTGTGCCGACGATCACTGCCGGCCCGGCGTCGAACGTGTCCCTGGCGAGGCTTTCGACCGCCTCCCGGCAGGCGCGCTGGAAGGCCGGCCGCAGCACCAGATCCTCCGGCGGATAGCCCGAGATGAACAGCTCGGTGAACACCACGAGATCGGCACCGAGCCGCGCCGCCTCGGCGCGCGCCGCGCGGGCCTTGCTGAGATTGCCGGCAATGTCGCCGACGACAGGGTTGAGCTGGGCGCAGGCAATCGACAGGCGATCGATCATGCGGGAGCCATGACTGCTGGGGTATCGGGGTGGAGGAAATCGACCGTAACGCCATCCGCTTCAACAGAAAAGCTCGGGATGGCGGGCCCTGAGCCGGAAAATTGCGACCGCCGACTTCGAATCGGCGATATCGCCGCGATCGGCCATCGCGGCGATCTCGCGCAGCGGCAGCTCGTGCACCTCGATCATCTCGCTTTCGCTGGCCAGACCGCCGGTGCGGGTGGCGTGCGGACCTTGATAGCGGCCCCAGTAGAGGTGGATGACCTCGCGCATGATCCCCGGCGAGGACAGCGACACGCCGAGCGGCTGCAGCATCACCACCCGGGCGCCGGTCTCCTCAACCGCCTCGCGGCCCGCGCAGTCCTGCGGGGCGTCGCCGTCGAGAAGCCCGGCCGGAATCTCCCACAGCCAGCCATCGCCGCCGTCGAGGAAGGCCGGCAGGCGGAACTGCCGGATCATCAGCCCCGTGCGTCGGTCGATGTCGACCGGCAGCACGGCAGCGCCGTGGCCGTGGAAATGCACCTCGCGGATGAAGCGCAGCCGACGGCCGCCCCAGCCGACTTCGGCGGTCACCCGCGAGAGGGTGATGAAGCCCTGATAGATCGGGTGCTCGTCAAGGATCCGCGGCGCGGCTGCAGGGTCCACAGGCATGGCATGCTCCGGTTACCGCAGCCCTATCCGCCTGACGCCGGCGGCGCAAGCCGGGCTACCCGAAGGCATAGGCGTCGAGGTGCAGAACGCCGTATTGGCAGCTGGCGTGGATACGCCGCCCGACGGCGCCGTCGCCGGCTGCGCCGAGCGCGACATGCAGAGGCAGCAGATGCTCGTCGGTGGGATGGTTCTGGGCCGCGAATGGTGCACGGGCGCGGTAGTCGATCACGGCCTCGGTGTCGCCCGCCTCGATGCGGCCGACCATCCAGTCGACGAAGCCCGTCACCCAGTCCGGCGTCTCGCTGTCGATCGCGCGCATGCCTCCGGGGAGAAAGACCTCGTGCAGGTTGTGCGTGAGCGATCCCGAGCCGAGCACCAGCACCCCCTCGGTCCGCAGCGGCGCCAGCGCTCGTCCAAGGCGATGGTGGTGGGCAGCGTCACGGCCGGGCTGGATCGAGAGCTGGACGACGGGAATGTCCGCATCCGGGTAGAGCAGCATCAGCGGTACCCAGGTGCCGTGGTCGTAGCCGCGGCGCGGCAAGGTGGCGACCGGCAGGCCGGCGCCCCGGATCATCCCTGCAATCCGGACCGCGAGCGCAGGATCGCCGGGAGCCGGATAGACCATCCGCCGCAGTTCCGGCTCGAAGCCGCCGAAATCATAGATCATGCCGGGCGCCGGATCGGCGACGACGGCCGGCGTGTCGGTCTCGAAATGTGCCGAGACGCAGACGATCGCGGACGGCCGCGGCAGATCCTGCGCATGGCTGGCGAGGAAGGCGCGGGCCGGCGAGTCGTGGAGAACCAGGTTCGGCGCCCCGTGTGAAACGAACAGGCTCGGCTGGACGGGCATGACGGCGGCTCCTCACGGCGGTGACGCAGGCATAATCCTTCGCGAACGGAGCAGAAAGGCGTCATGTACGCACGAATCGTTCTCCGGACAGCAACGATTGTCGCCGCAGTGCGGCCGGACCGGTCGCACTGCGGTGTGGCCGGCAACGGCTGCGACCGCAGCGGGGGGCGCCTATCGGGGCGGCCAGTGCGGGTGCTGTGGCAGTCCGTCGGCGATCTCGTAGTAGTCGCCTTTCTCGGCGACGAAGATGTGGTGGGACACCGAGAGTCCGGTGGGACGGTCAAGGGAGCCGGCCATGATCGCGACGGTCGATCCGCCGACCCGCTGCCAGAACAGCGGCGAGCCGCAATTGCGGCAGAAGCGGCGCACGGCGTCGGGCGTCGCCTGCCATTCGGCGAGATTGTCCTCGCCCTGGATGGTCAGCGCCGCAAGCGCTGCATTGGTCGCGGCGAGCTGGTGGCCGGCCTGCCGCCGGCAGGTGTCGCAGTGACAGATCGACACCGGCCGCAGCGGCCCGGCCACCTCGTAGGTGACCGCGCCGCACGCGCAACGGCCGCGATGAACCTGTTCTGCCATGGGGCCTAGAACCCGACTGCAGCCCCCGTCTCGGGCAGCGGCGGCCGCTCGCGGGAGGCACGCTCCCGCTTCAGACCCTCCGCCAGGAGGAAGGCCAGCTCCAGCGACTGGTCGGCATTGAGCCGCGGATCGCAATGGGTGTGGTAGCGGTCGGAGAGGTCCGTCTCGGTGATCGCGCGAGCGCCTCCGGTGCATTCGGTGACGTTCTGGCCGGTCATCTCGATATGGATGCCGCCCGCATGCGTGCCTTCCGCCTGATGGACGGCGAAGAAGTTCTTCACCTCCTTCAGCACCCGGTCGAACGGCCGGGTCTTGTAGCCGCCCGCCGAAATGGTGTTGCCGTGCATCGGATCGCACGACCAGACCACCGTGCGACCCTCCCGCTGGACCGCACGGATCAGGCCCGGCAGATGATCGAACACCTTGTCGGCCCCGAACCGGCAGATCAGCGTCAGCCGCCCCGGCTCGTTGTCGGGATTGAGGAGGTCGATCAGCTCGAGCAGGCCGTCGGGGGTGAGCGAGGGGCCGCATTTGAGCCCGAGCGGATTGCGCACCCCCCGGCAGAATTCCACATGGGCATGGTCGGGCTGGCGGGTACGGTCGCCGATCCACAGCATGTGGCCCGAGGTGTCGTACCATTCGCCGCTGGTTGAATCGATGCGGGTCATCGCCTGCTCGAAGCCGAGCAGCAGCGCCTCGTGGCTGGTGAAGAAGTCGGTCGTTCGGAACTGCGGTGTCGCATCGGCGGTGACACCGCAGGCACGCATGAAGTCCATCGCCTCGGAGATACGGTCGGCAATCTCCTTGTAACGATGCCCCTGCGGACTGTCGGCGACGAAGCCGAGCATCCAGCGGTTGACGTGCTCGAGATTGGCATAGCCGCCTTGCGCGAAGGCGCGCAGCAGATTGAGCGTCGCCGCCGACTGCCGATACGCCATCAGCTGGCGCGCCGGATCGGGAATGCGCGCTTCCGGCGTGAACTCCGGCCCGTTGATGATGTCGCCGCGATAGCTCGGCAGCTCGACGTCGCCCTGCCGCTCGGTCGGCGAGGAGCGCGGCTTGGCGAACTGGCCGCCGATGCGGCCGACCTTCACGACCGGCAGCGCCGCGGCGAAGGTGAGCACCACCGCCATCTGCAGGAACACCCGGAAGAAGTCGCGGATGTTGTCGGCGTGATGCTCGGCGAAGCTCTCGGCGCAGTCGCCGCCCTGCAGCAGGAATCCCTCGCCGGCCGCAACGCGTCCGAGCTGTTCCTTCAGCTTGCGCGCCTCGCCGGCAAACACCAGCGGCGGAAACCGCGACAGCGTGGCCTCGACCTCGGCCAGCGCTGCGGGGTCCGGATAGTCGGGGACCTGCACGATCGGCTTCGACCGCCAGCTATCGGGAGACCATGCCTTCGCCATGACACACCAACCACATTCACGAAGCCGTCTTGGCCGATCCGCGGAACGGCTCGACGCGGCCGGGTTATACACCCGCCTTCCCTCTGGTACCAGTATCGGAAGCCATCGGTCGACACTGCGATTCGGCGCCATCCCCATGCAGACCGAACATGAGCATTCGCCCGACGCCATCGCCGCGCGCCTGGCGGACGGACCCCGCATCAACTACCTGCGCGATTTCGTCTATGGCGGCATCGACGGTGCGGTGACAACCTTCGCCATCGTCGCCGGCGCGGTCGGGGCAAACCTGCCGAGCAGGGTTGTGCTGATTCTCGGCGCCGCCAACCTTCTCGCCGATGGCTTCTCCATGGCCGCAGCCAACTTCTCCGGAACGCGGGCCGAGGTCGAGGACCATGATCGTCTGCGCGCAATGGAAGAGCGGCATGTCCGCCTGTTCCCGGAGGGCGAGCGCGAGGAGATCCGCCAGATCTTTCGCGCCAAGGGCTATTCGGGCAGCAGGCTCGAGGCTCTGGTGCGGCTCATCACCTCGCGCCGGGATGCCTGGATCGACACCATGATGACGCAGGAACACGGGCTGGCGCTGGTCAAGCGCTCGCCGATCAGGGCGGCGAGTGCGACCTTCGGTGCCTTCGTCCTGTGTGGTAGCGTCCCGCTGCTGCCCTATGTATTGGCCATGCCGGAGAAGGCCGGCACGGCAACGCTGATGACGGCCCTCGTGTTCTTCGCGATCGGGTCGTTCAAGAGCAAGTGGTCGACGTATTCCTGGTGGCGATCGGGTAGCGAAACCCTCATCATCGGCATGTGTGCGGCAAGCTTGGCATATGCCGTCGGCCGTCTGCTCGAGGCGATCGTCTGACATTCCCCCGCACAACTGACGGAGTTGCCCCGAATGAGATCCGCCATGGCGTCCATCGCCGCCCTGCTGATCTCGGTCTTCATCCTGCTGGCGGGATCGGGACTGCAGACGACGCTGGTACCGCTGGCGGCAACGGACAGCGGCTTCGACGCGCTGGAGGTCGGTTTCCTCGGCTCCTCCTACTTCATCGGCATGATGCTCGGCTGCTTCGCCGCGCCCTGGCTGATCCGCCGAACCGGCCATATCCGCGCCTTCGGAGCGTGCACGGCGCTGGCGACGGCGGCCTCCGTCCTGTTCTCGCTGACGATCGATCCCTGGATCTGGAACCTGCTGCGCTGCCTCTCCGGGCTATGCTATGCGGTGCTCTACGCGATCATCGAGAGCTGGCTCAACGACAAGTCCGACAACAGCAACCGCGGCGGCATCCTGGCCGTCTACAATGTCGTCAACTTCGCCGGCATGGCGGCCGGCCAGCAGTTCCTGCGGCTCTATCCGCCGTCCGGCTTCCAGCTGTTTTCGCTGTCGGCGGTGCTGATCTCGATCGCTTCGATCCCGGTGGCGCTGACGCGGTCGACCTCGCCTCTGGTGCCCGAATCGCCACGGCTCAGGCTGCCCTGGCTGATCCGGCTGTCGCCGGTCGCCGTCGCCGGCGCCTTCACGGTCGGGTTCGCCAACGGGGCCTTCTGGACGCTGGGTCCGGTCTACGCGACGCTGAAGGGTCTTGGCGCCAGCGGCGCCGGCGACTTCATCACCGCCTCGATCATCGGGGCCGTACTGGTGCTGTGGCCGGCAGGGCGGCTGTCCGATCGCGTCGACCGGCGATTCGTGATCCTCGGCTGCTGTCTGCTGTCGGCAGGGGCGGGCATAGGGCTCGTCCTCGTCCCCGACGGCGCAGCCTGGACGATCTTCGGCCTCGCCTTCCTGTTCGGGGCGGGCGCCATGCCGATCTATTCGCTGAGCTCGGCACATGCCGCCGACTTCGCCGCGCCGGCGGAAATGGTGGCGGTCGCGACGGGCCTGCTGCTGGTCTACACGGTCGGGGCCGTGGTCGGACCAACGATCGCGGCCTCGCTGATCGAGGTGACCACGGCCGGGGCGCTGTTCGTCCTCACCGGGTTGATCCATCTGGCGATGATGCTGCTGGCGCTCTACCGGCTGACCCGCCGCGAGGCGATACCGCCGGAGCAGCGCGAGCCGTTCGTCGCGGTGCCACGCACCTCGACCAATGTCGTCGAGCTCGATCCGCGCATCCCTGCAAGCCACGACGAGGCGCAGGAAGCCATTCCGGACGAACCCTTGCCCGATCAGACCGTGCAGCGCCCGCTGTGATCGTCTGCGGCCGTCCGCCCGTACCGGCCGTACCTCCTCGGCCAGTCATGCCGCCACGGAATGGCGGTCGTTCCGGCTGGGGACGTATCCCGGCCATCCGATCGCCGGTAGAGTAGCCTCGCCTTTACCGAACCCGAGCCTGATGACGACCGCCGCCGCTTCCCGCCCCGCATTGACCTTGGGCCGCATCGTCGGTCTGTGCGTCGCGCGGGTATTCCTGTTCGCGAGCTTCATGACGGTCGCCGCGTCGATCCCGCTGCTCAAGGCTGACTGGGGGATCACCGCGACGGCCGCAGGCGCCATCGTGACCAGCTTCACCGTCGGCTACGCGATCTCGCTGTTCGTCTTCGCCTGGGCAAGCGACTACTATGGCGCCAAGCGCATGGCGATCGTCTCGGCCGTGGCGGCGGCCGTCACCAGCCTGGTCTTCGGGTTCCTCGCCGACGACTGGTGGAGCGCGATGATCCTCTACGCCCTGGTCGGCCTCGCCCAGGGCGGCGTCTACACGCCGCTGATCGTGCTGTTCGCCGACGAGGCGGCGCCCGAGGCGCGCGGCAACGCCATGGGCTGGCTGATCGGCTCGACCTCGGCCGGCTATGCGCTGTCGCTTGCCGCGGTCGGGCTGGGCATTGCGGTTGGCGGCTGGCAGGGTGGCTTCGTCCTTTCGGGCCTACTGCCCACGGTTGGCGCGGCTCTGCTGCTGATTCATCTGCGACCGATCGAGAACCGCATCCATCCGCGCAGTCACGACATGCGGGCGCGCGACCAGCTTCTGAAGAACCGCGAGGCGCGACTGCTGGTCAGCGGCTACACGGCGCATTGCTGGGAATTGCTCGGCATGTGGGCCTGGATCCCCGCCTTCCTCGCGGCGAGCTTCGCGCTGGCAGGGGCGGCGACGGCGAGTGCGACGGTCTCCGGCGCCTACCTGTCCGGCCTGCTGCACCTGTTCGGCGCGACCGCGGCCTTCTCGATGGGCTGGCTGTCGGACCGGGCAGGCCGCAAGCCGGTGCTTGTCGCGCTGGCGATCGCCGGCACCGCGCTGTCGATGCTGATCGGCTGGCTGGTCGCGGCGCCGGCTCTGGTGCTGCTTCCGGTGGCGCTGATCTACGCCTTCGTCTGTCTCGGGGATTCACCGGTGCTGTCGATCGCGCTGGCCGAGGCGGTAAGGCCCGGCTATCTCGGCGCGGTGCTCGCCTGGCGCTCCCTGCTCGGCTTCGGCGCTGGCGCGGCCGCGCCGATCGCCTTCGGCGCAGTCATCGACCTAACCAACGCCCCCGGCGCGACGCCGGTGCTGTGGGGGCCGGCCTTCATGCTGCTGGGCGCCGGCGGCGCGCTCGCCAGCCTTTGCGCGCTGGCCCTGCGCGGCGCGGCCGCCGGACGATGATCCCGGTCGCAATGGCCATCTGCGCCACACTGGCCTCAGGCCAACCAATCCGGTATGAGTTCCCTCATGTGAATGCTGACGGCTGGGTCCGGCGCGCATTGCCTGCCGGAACGCGGCAGGTCGACAGCACGCCCGGTCGGCCCCGTGCTGCGCGGGGCGGTGCGGCTCATGCCTGATCGGGAAGTCTTGATGCTCTACATCCATATCGGCCTGCACAAGACCGGTTCGACATTCCTGCAGTTTTGCCTGGACGCCAACCGTCGTCGTCTCGCACGGCACGGATATGTCTATCCCTATATCGCCGACGACCGCTATTACCGGTTCCAGCATGTCGTCCTCGCGAGGGCGATCGCAGCCGGCGACATCGAATTCCCGGCGCAGATCGTCCGCGACGGATTCGCCGCCGCCGGGAATGTCATCCTGAGTGCCGAGCGGCTGGCGCCGATATCGGCCCGGCACGAGAACACGCTGGCGCGCTGGCTCGATCTGTGCCGTCAGGGGGGCCGCGGCGTGAAGGCCATTGTCTATCTCCGCCGGCAGGATCTCTATGCCCAGTCCTTGTATCGCCACGCCGTCAGAGCCCCGGAGACGCGGCTGACGCTGACCTTTCAAGACTTTCTCGCGCAACGCCGACCGCGGCTCGACTACTGGACAATGCTGCAACCCTGGTACCGGCTGGTCGGTCCCGGCAATCTGGTGGTCAGACCCTACGAGCCCGGCCAGTGGCAGGGCAATGATCTGCTGGCGGATTTCCTGCACGCGATCGGCCTCGCGGATGCGAAGCGCCTGAAGGTGCCGCGGTCGCCCGCCAACCGCAGCTACAATGCCCGCATGGTCGAGCTCCTGCGCCTGACCAATCCGAGCCGCGACAAGGCGGCGCAACAGCGGTTCCTGAAGCTCGTCGAAACCGCGCTGCCGGAGGATTGGGTGTTCGAGACACGCGGCGAGCGCTCGTCCTATCTCAGCCCCGAGGAGCAGCGCTCGTTCATGGCCGCCTATGAGAAGACCAACGCGCTCATCGCGTCGCACTGGCTGGGCCGCGCGGATGGCATCCTGTTCCGCGAGCCGCTCGACGAGGTCGACCGGCGCCCCGACCTGTCGGCCGGCGCCATCCGGGCGCTTCAGGACCGCCTGGCGCGGTCCTCGATCGACGTGCAGCTCGCCCATGCCGGCTGAGTGGGCAGACGCAGGGTATCCGGAGCCCGGCCGCGGCGATGCCGCCGGACCTGGCGCCCTGCAACAGGCCCGGAGGACGATGTGCTGAGACACCTTTCCCGCAAAGCCCGGGTCGGCTGGACGATCATCCGCTCCTCCCGAGGCATTCGCGGCAGGATCGCCGCGGTGTTCCTCGTCATGAAGCTCGCCCTCGCCTATTTCGCGCGCCGGATCCTCGGCCTGGCGCCGCCCGTGGCGCTGCCGAGCGCAGAAGCGCGCCAGCCCTTGCCGAAACAATCCGGCGCCAGCGACGGCTTCTTCCGCCAGCTCGTCCATCCGGTCGGGATCTATCGCTACGAGATGCTCAAGGAGAAGTTCGCGCCAACCCCGACCGACATCGACCCTGACCGCCCCGTCACGGTCAATTTCCTGCTGCCGACGATCGATCGGCGGATCCTCTTCGGTGGCTACCATGCGGCCTTCAGGTTCGTCGACGCGCTGATGGCACGCGGCCACCACGTCCGCCTGATCGTGGTCGAGCCCTCCGTCGCTCCGCGCGAGAAGCTGTTCGACTCCTTCGCCGGCGATGCCTTCATGACCTCCGTGCTGGAACGTTGCGAGATCCTGCTGCGTACCGACCCGGCACGTCCGATCGCCTTCCATCCCGATGACAGGCTGATCGCCTATTCCTGGGATACGGCCCGCATCGCCCACGGCTTCGGCCAGCGGCTGGGCCGGCCCTTCATCTTCTTCATCCAGGAGTACGAGGCGATCTTCCATCCGCACGACAGCATCTTCTTCCTGATCAAGGACACCTACTCGCTGCCGCACTTCGCCATCTTCAATTCGCGCCTCCTCCAGGACTACTTCCGCCGTCACCGTCTCGGCGTGTTCGGGCCGGGGGAGCAGGCGGGCGACCGCAATTCCGTGGCGTTCGCGCACGCACTGTGCGCGGTTCGGACCCCGAGCGTGGAGGAGATGGCGGCGCGGCAGACCCGGCGCCTGCTCGCCTATACGCGGCCGGAGGCGCATGCCGGGCGGAACCTGTTCGAGATTGTCGTGATGGCGCTCAATCAGGCAATCGAGGAAGGCGTCTTCGACGCCGGCGAGTGGTCGTTCCACGGTATCGGCACGCTGGCGCTCGACGGCAGCTATCGGCTTTCGGGCGGCCACGCGCTCGAGATGCTGCCGCGGATGGACATCGAGTCCTATGCCCGGAAGCTCGCCGAATACGATGTCGGCGTTTGCCTGATGCTGGCGCCGCATCCCAGCGTACCGCCCTTCGAGATGGCAGCCGCCGGCCTGTGCACCGTCACTACCGGCTTCGACAACCGTCCGGCCGAGACGATGCGGGCGATCAGCCGCAACCTGATCGCCGCCGACCATTCGGTCGCCTCGGTCGTGGCCGCGCTGCGCGAGGCGGTGGCCCGGGCGGAGGATTTCGAGGGGCGGGTCGAGGGTGCACGCTTCGGTCAGGTGACCGACTGGGCCGACAGCTTCAACGACGCCTTCTTCGCCAGGCTGCCGATCGGCGCGCCCGCCGGGGCGGCTGCAGGGCGACCGGGCGCCCACCTGCCGCAGGAAGCCTGACGCATCTCCTCTGCCGGTGCCATCCCGGACGCGGTGCAGCCGCGATCCGCGCGCGGGAGGGCGGGACGGCAACCTGGAAAGGATCGGCTGCCGGCCGGAGGCGCCGTGCGCCGCTGAGGCAGCAACGGCGCCGCTGCGGACGACCTACACGGCCGAGCGCCATTCGCGCACGTCGACGAAACGGCCGGCGATCGCTGCGGCCGCGGCCATCTGCGGCGAGACCAGATGGGTGCGGCCGCGGAATCCCTGCCTGCCCTCGAAATTGCGGTTCGACGTCGAGGCGCAGCGCTCCTCGGGAGCGAGCTTGTCGGCATTCATCGCCAGGCACATCGAGCATCCCGGCTCGCGCCAGTCGAAGCCGGCCGCCTTGAAAATCGCATCGAGCCCTTCGGATTCGGCCTGCTGCTTGACGAGCCCCGAACCGGGAACGACCCAGGCAACGACATCCGGATGCACCCTGTGGCCCTCGACGATCTTCGCCGCGGCACGCAGATCCTCGATCCGCGAATTGGTGCAGGAGCCGATGAAGACACGCTGCGGACGGATGTCGGTGATCCGCGTGCCAGGCGTCAGTCCCATGTATTTCAGCGCGCGGTGCTTGGCCGCCCGTCGGTTCTCATCGGCGATCTGATCGGGATCGGGCACGACCCCGGTGACGGAAACCACGTCCTCCGGGCTGGTGCCCCAGGTCACCAGCGGCGGCAGGTTGCCGCCATCGAGACGGATCTCTCTGTCGAAATGCGCCCCATCATCGCTCGGCAGGCTCTCCCAGTAGGCCCGGGCCATGTCCCATGCCTTGCCCTTCGGCGCGCGCGGCCGACCCTCGATATAGGCGTAGGTCTTTTCGTCGGGGGCGACCAGACCGGCTCGGGCACCGGCCTCGATCGACATGTTGCAGACCGTCATGCGGCCCTCCATCGACATGTCGCGGAACACCTCGCCCGCATACTCGATGACATGGCCGGTGCCGCCGGCGGTGCCGATCTCGCCGATGATCGCCAGGATGACGTCCTTCGCGGTGACGCCCTCGGGCAGCCTGCCATCGACGATTACCCGCATGTTCTTTGCCTTGCGCTGGATCAGCGTCTGCGTGGCAAGCACGTGCTCGACCTCGGACGTGCCGATGCCATGTGCAAGCGCCCCGAACGCGCCGTGCGTCGAGGTGTGCGAGTCGCCGCAGACGATGGTCGTGCCCGGCAGCGTGAAGCCCTGCTCGGGCCCGATGACATGGACGATGCCCTGACGGACGTCGCGTTCGTTGAAGTAGTCGATGCCGAACTCGCGCGCGTTGACCGCCAGCGTCTCGACCTGCAGCGCGGATTCGGGATCGTCGATGCCGTGGCTGCGGTCGGTGGTCGGCACGTTGTGATCGACGACGGCGAGCGTCTTGTGCGGGGCGCGCACCTTGCGGCCGTTGACGCGCAGCCCCTCGAAGGCCTGCGGGCTCGTCACCTCGTGCACCAGATGCCGGTCGATGTAGAGGATGCAGGTACCGTCCTCGGCCTCCTCGACCACATGGTCGTCCCAGATCTTGTCGTAGATGGTTCTCGGCTTGCTCATGGCGTCTGTCCGTCGGGGGATGTCGTTCATGGAAACACTGCCGCGCGGCCTCCAGGTCCGCGCGATCGGCCGGACGAGCGGATCGTGGGTCCGCTCAAGCCTGCCCGAGCATGCTGTCGGAGGCGCGCATCGCCGCGTGGAAGCGCCATGGCAGCAGCGCATGGTCGTGCAGCGGCGCGGCGCCGGGACAGCCCGGAACCAGTCCGGCGCTGGCGCGCGTGCTGCCGGCAGGCTGCCGGAAGGGGCGACGATCAGTCTGCATGGCCGGCAAGATATGTCCGGCGCGCAGAAAGGGCAATGCGTCGCGGGTTCATGAGGGCGTGAGGACGAGGCGCCTTCGTCCCGCGCCCCAGCCGGCCGCCATCGCCAGCGCGCAGATCGCGAGGAAGAACAGCGTCGGGGCCGTCCAGCCGCCGCTCGCCTCGCGCAACAGGCCGGCCCCGAACGGGCCGAATGCGGCAATCACGTAGCCGACGCTCTGGGCCATGCCGGACAGCTCCGTCGCGACGTGGCTGTCGGGGGCACGCAGCACGATCAGGATCAGCGCCGACCCGAGCGCCGCCCCGAGCCCGAGACCGTTGACGACCGCAAAGGCAGGGGCGAGCCCGTGCGGCGCATAGAGCAGACCGAGATAGCCCGCCACCGAAAGGCCGACCGAGGCGGCGACCACGCCGCGCTGATCGGCGAGGCGCGCGGCGATCGAGGGCACGACCAGCGCCGAGACGATCTGGGTGGCGATCGAGGCGGCGGAGATGTAACCGGCCCGGACAGGCGCCATGCCGCCCTCCTCGAGGATCAGCGGCAGCAGGGCTATGGTGATGTAGGCGAAGCAGGACTGCAGCCCCATGAAGGCCGTCACCTGCCAGGCCAGCGGATCGCGCCACAGCCGCCCGGGCCTTACCGGCGGCGGGGGCGGCGACTGGTGCGACAGGGCCTGCGGCAACCACGCCAGCGCCGCCACGAATGCCGGCAGCGCCCAGGCACCGAGCGACGATTGCCAGCTCCCCAGCACCGCCTGCAGGGGAACGGCGAACGCCGCGCCGGCGGCAGCGCCAAGACACAGCATCATCGTGTAGATGCCGGTCATCACGCCGGTCCGGCCCGGGAAGTCGCGCTTGACGATGGCCGGCAGCAGCACCTGGACGATGCCGATGCCGAGCCCGGCGAGCGTGGTCCCGACGATCAGCGAGACAAAGGGCCCGGCGCCCCGCACCGCGATCCCGGCGGCGAGCACGATGAGCATCGCGAGGATGACCCGCTCCGGCCCCAAGCGGCGCGCCAGCCATGCGGCGGCGGCGCCGAACAGGCCGAGGCAGAACAGCGGCACCATGGTCAGCGCCCCAGCGAGCGTCGTCTCGATGCCGTAGGCCGCCATGATCTGCGACAGCAGCGGACCCGGGCTGGTCAGCGCCGGGCGCAGGTTGAAGGCGATCATCGCGATGGCAAGCGCGAGCAGAACCGATGCCGTGCCAGCCGGGACTGGCTGAGGGTGTTCGGTCGTCGGCTCGGGCAGATCGGCGGGTGGCATGGTGCCTGCCGGTCGAAGAGGGGATGTCTTGCTGCGGCGGGACCAACAAAACGGGCGGCTCGATGGCCGCCCGTGATGTCTCCCGGAAATCGGAGTAGGATGGTCAGTCCTTCTGCTCGGCCGGAATCTCGTCCTGCGTCGACTCCGCGACCAGCGTGCGCGCCTGGCCGATCCAGTCCTCGCGCTCGATGCGGCCCTTGAAGTCGAGAACCTCGTCGACCCTCGCGATGTCCTCGTCGGAGAAGTTGGCGATCTGCTCGAACTTGTAGATGCCGAGCTTGTTGAGCTTCTCGGCCAGCACCTCGCCGACACCGTTGATACGGGTCAGGTCGTCGGGCTGGCCCTTCGGCCTGGAAAAGATCGGCTTCAATTCGGTCTGGGTATCCGTCTTTCCGGCGCCCTTGGCGCTGGCACGATTGTCGACGCGCTCGGCGATGCGGGCCGACTTGCCGCGACGCTCGCGCAGATAATAGAGCTTCGCCCGGCGAACCTTGCCCTGCCGCTTCACCTCGATCGACTCGATGTTCGGCGAGTAGATCGGGAACACGCGCTCGACGCCCTCGCCATAGGAGATCTTGCGGACGGTGAAGCTCTCGTTGATGCCATGGCCGCCGCGGGCGATGCAGATGCCCTCATAGGCCTGCACGCGGGTGCGCTCGCCCTCGACGATGCGCACATTGACCCTGAGCGTGTCGCCCGGACGGAATTCCGGGACGGCGCGGCTGGCGGCGAGGCGGTCGGCCTGCTCTTTCTCGATCTGCTGGAGAATGTTCATGTCGGTCTGTCCTTCAAAGTCTGCGCGTCGTCGGGCCAGCCTGTCTGAGCCAGCTGCGCTTGAGTTGCCCTGCGTCTACTTGAAACCTTGCGAATTGTCGATACGGCCGCCGGCCCGGGCGGCCCACAGATCGGGACGCCGCTCGCGGGTGATGCGCTCGGCCTCGGCGCGCCGCCAGCGGGCAATGCGGCCATGGTCGCCGGAGACGAGCACCTCGGGAATCGGCCGACCTTCCCAGACCTGCGGCCGGGTGTAGTGCGGATATTCCAGAAGCCCGTTCTCGAAGCTCTCCTCGCTGCCGGACGCCTGCGCGCCCATCACGCCGGGAAGGAGACGGACGCAGGCATCCAGCAGCACCATCGCGGCGATCTCGCCACCCGACAGCACGAAGTCGCCGATCGAGACCTCCTCGAGCGCGCGCGCCTCGACGACGCGCTCGTCGACTCCCTCGAAGCGGCCGCAGACCAGCACCGCGCCCGGTCCCTCGACAAGCTCCCGCACGCGCGCCTGGGTCAGCGGTCGGCCGCGCGGGGTGAGCAGCAACCTCGGCCGATCGATGCCGCCGGCAGCGGCCGCGTCGATCGCCGCGGCGACGACATCGGGCTTCATCACCATCCCGGGACCGCCGCCGGCCGGCGTGTCGTCGACACTGCGATGGCGGTCGGTGGCGAAGGCGCGGATGTCGATCACGTCGAGCCGCCAGCGGCCGGCTTCGAGCGCGCGGCCGGCGAGCGCATGGCCAAGCGGCCCGGGAAACATCCCCGGGTAGATCGTCAGCACGGTGGCCTGCCAGCCGTTCATTTGGTTCCGTCCTGCTGCCTCCCGCCGTTGCCCGGCGGTCCGTCGTCGAGTAGTCCTGCCGGTGGATCGACCACCAGCCGCCCGCCCTTCACGTCCACCACCGGAACCACCGCCCGCGTGAACGGCAGGTAGGCGGTGCGCCGCGATCCGGCGAGCCTCAGTTCGAGAAGATCGCCACCGCCGAAATCCTGCACGGCGAGAACCGTGCCGAGGAGGAGGCCATCTGCCGTCTCGGCCCTGAGCCCGATCAGGTCGGCGTGGTAGAACTCGTCCTCGGCCGGCTCGGGCAGCCTGTCGCGGGCGACGTAGAGCCGCCGGTTCCTCAGGGCCTCGGCGGCGTTCCGGTCGGTGATGCCCTCGAACGTCGCGATGACGACGTTCTTGCCCGGCCGCACCGCCTTCACCTCCAACCGGCGACCGTCCTCGGTCTCCAGCGGCCCGTAGGCGCCGAGATCGAGCGGATCCTGCGTGTGACTCGCGACCCGGACCTCGCCGCGCACTCCATGCGGGGCGCCGACAACGCCGACGCAGACACGCGCGCCAGCCTCTGCCCCAGCCTCTGCCATAGCCGTTCAGTCCGCAAATGGCCGATCGTCGCTGCGGGCGTCAGCCGGCTGCGGCCTCCCCGGCGGAGCGGGCCTCTTCCTCGGCCATGCGCTTGGCCTCGATACGTTCCTGCGCCTTCTTGCCCGGAAGACCCTTGATCGGGTTGTTGCGGGCCGGCCGCTTGGCAATGCCGGCCGCATCCAGGAAGCGCAGCACCCGATCGGTCGGCTGGGCGCCCTTGGCAAGCCATTCCTTGGCCTTCTCGACGTCGAGCACCACACGCTCGGCATGGTCGCGCGCGAGCAGCGGATTGAAGGTGCCGATCTTCTCGATGAAACGACCGTCGCGCGGAGCCCGGGCGTCCGCCACGACGATGCGGTAGAAGGGCCGCTTCTTGGCGCCGCCGCGAGCCAGTCTGATCTTCAGTGCCATATGGTCCGTTCCTCTTCTCGTCCAGTTCCAGTTGCGCTTGTGTCCGGCATCGGCCGGCAGATCATGGCGATCGTCACAGATCCCTGGCCGTGCGTTCCGTTTCCCTTCCCGGCCATACCGGCCGGGCGAGCCGGGCGCGCAGGAGCCGTAGTCGGGATGCCACTGCCCGGTCGGCTGTGCCCCTCCCATCCCGGATCGCCACTGACGCGATGTCCGCAATGGCCGGCAGAAACGACGATCCTCGCCATCACTTCTTTGCCGGTCCCTTGGGAAAGCCGGGCAGACCGGGCAACCCGCCGGGGCGCCCGAGGCCGGGGGGCAGGCCGCCGCCGAGGCCCGGCAGACCCTGCGGCAGCTTCGGCAGCGGCGGCAGCCCCTTCGGCAACTCGCCGCCCGGAGCCAGCGCCGCCAGCTCCTCGGGCGACGGCATCGAGCCGCCGCCGATCCCGAACAGCCTGCCGAGGCCGCCCTTGCCCTTGCCCATCGCCTTCATCACGTCGGCCATCTGGCGGTGCATCTTGAGCAGCCGGTTGACATCCTCGACACGGGTGCCGGAGCCCGCGGCGATGCGCTTCTTGCGGCTTGCCTTGATGATCTCCGGCCTGCGCCGCTCCTCGCGGGTCATGGAGGAGATGATCGCCGCCTGGCGCTTGAGAACACGGTCGTCGAGATTGGCGGCGTCGAGCTGCCGCTTCATCTTCCCGATGCCGGGGATCATGCCGAGCACGCCCTGCATGCCGCCGATCCGCTGCATCTGCCTGAGCTGCTCGGCCAGGTCGTCGAGATCGAAGGCGCCCTTGCGCATCCTCTCGGCGATCGCTCTGGCCTTCTCGGCGTCGATCGATTCCGCGGCCTTCTCGACCAGGCTGACGATATCGCCCATGCCGAGAATGCGACCGGCGATGCGGCCGGGATGGAACTCCTCGAGCTGGTCGAGCTTCTCGCCGGTGCCCACGAGCTTGATCGGCTTGCCGGTCACGGCGCGCATCGACAGCGCCGCGCCGCCGCGCCCGTCGCCGTCGAGACGGGTCAGCACGATGCCGGTCAGCGACAGCCGCTCGTCGAAGGCGCGCGCGAGGTTCACCGCATCCTGGCCGGTCAGCGCATCGGCGACCAGAAGCACCTCGTGCGGCCGGGCGGCGGCCTCGATCTCGGCCATCTCCGCCATCAGCGCCTCGTCGACGAACTGGCGGCCGGCGGTATCCAGCATCACCACGTCGTAGCCGCCGAGCCGGGCCGCCTGCATGGCGCGATGGGCGATCTGCACCGGCGTCTGGCCGGCCACGATCGGCAGCGTGTCGACCGAGATCTGCTCGCCGAGCACCCTGAGCTGCTCCTGCGCGGCCGGGCGGCGGGTATCGAGCGAGGCCATCAGCACCTTGCGCTTCGAGCGCTCGGCCAGTCGCTTGGCGATCTTGGCGGTCGTCGTCGTCTTGCCCGATCCCTGCAGGCCGACCATCATGATCGCAACCGGTGGCGGTGCATTGAGGTCGATGGCCTCGGCATCCGAGCCGAGCGTCTCGACCAGCACGTCGTGGACGATCTTGACGACCATCTGGCCGGGGGTGACCGATTTCACCACCTCGGCGCCGACCGCGCGCTCGCGCACCTTGTCGGTGAAGCCGCGCACCACCTCCAGCGCGACATCGGCCTCCAGCAGCGCACGGCGCACCTCGCGCAGGGCCGCCTGCACGTCGGCGTCCGACAGTGCGCCGCGCCGCGTCAGGGCGTCGAGAATGCCGGAGAGGCGCTCCTGCAGGCTCTCGAACATCGCGTGGTGTTCCTTCGCTGTATCCACCGGCACCCGGAGGCGGGCGCCGCTCGAATTCAAGACCTGCGCGAACCGACCGCCCGGGCGATCCGGCCGCGCATGTTCTCCCGACCGTCGGATCGAACCCGTCCGTGCAAACGACGACGACACCCGCGGGCGAAAACTCGCTGGCGGGTGTCGACCCCTCGCGCCCCGTGTGCGCAGCGGCCGTGCCGGACGTCTGTCTCAGTCAAGAGATGGCGCGGAGATACGCCGCGCGGGGATAAGAGTCAAGGAATGGGCCGTTCCCTGTCGACCCGAGGCTGTCACGGAAGTCGGCGGGTCGCAAGGTAAGTCATCTGCGCCGCCCCCGGATCCGGACCCGTTCCCTACGGCCCCAACAACCCATCCAGCGTCTCCACCGACTCCTCCACCAGCCCGAACAGGAACTCCGTCAGCGCTTCCCAGGCGCCGTGTTCCATCAGCGTGTCGTGAGTCGCCTCGGGGAAGACGTAGAGGCTGGCGAAGCCGGCATTGACGGTGGCGAGCTGTTCGGCAAAGCGAGCAGGCGTCACGGTGTCCTTCGCCCCGGCGAGCAGCAGGATCGGCGCATGGACATCGGCGAGCCGCGAGCCGGTGTCGAACTTCGTGCGCACCATCCACAGCGGCACCGGCGAGCGGGTCCGGTTGCGAACGACCGCGCCGAACGAGGTGAACGGCGCCTCGAGGACGAGCGCGCGCGGCTGGGTGCGCGCGGCGAGGTAGCTGGCAATACCGGTGCCCATCGAGTAGCCGTAGAGCACGATGCCGTCGGGGGCGAGGCCGTCGGCGCCGAGCCGCAGCAGCAGGTCGGTGGCGTCCTCGTAGAGCCGGCGCTCGCTCGGTCGGCCGGGATTGCCGCCATAGCCGCGGTAGCCTGCCAGAACGAGCCCGTACCCCTGTTCGGCAAGCTGGAACAGATGGGCGGGCTTGCGCACCAGGTCGCCCGCACGGCCGGGAAAGTAGACGATGACCGGCTTGCGCGGGGCCGGCGCGTGGTACCAGGAGCGCAGCACCAGCCCGTCGCGGGTTGTCACGTCGATCGGCTTCAGCGTGACCGCGGATTCGAGCTCCAGGATGTTGAGCACGACCCGTTCGCGGAACAGGATCAGCTCCGGAACGGTCTGGAAGGCGACGCCGAGGGCGGCGGCAACCGCCGCCAGGCCGCCGACCAGCCAGTTCAGCGCCCGCCTTGCGCGCCGACGCGCCCGTTGCGGCTGCGACATTCCGCGTCCGTCCCGTTGCCCTGCATGACTGCGCGATCCGTCCGGTCCCATCCGGTTGAAGGTAGACGGGACCGGCTTGACGGAAACTGTCGCACGGCGACCAGACCGCGGCCAGTGCTTCCTTCGCAGGGGGGCGGCGATCGTCGGGACTTCAGCGGCGGCGGAAATTGCCGGCGCCGGCGCGGCGCTGGCCCGGCGCCGGGGTCGGCCCGCCGGTGCGGTGACGGAAGTTGATGCGTCCGCGTTCCAGATCGTAGGGGCTCATCTCGACGGTAACCCGGTCGCCGGCGATGGTGCGGATGCGGTGCTTGCGCATCTTGCCTGCCGCGTAGGCGAGGATCTCGTGGTCGTTGTCGAGCTTCACCCGGAAATTGCCGTCTGGGAGCACCTCGGTGACGGTCCCCTCGAATTCCAGCATTTCTTCCTTGGCCATGCCTGTTGCCTTTCCGTCGTTTCGTCAGTCCGTGTCGCGATGGGCGGCCGCACTCCCGGAGTCGCGGCGGCGCCAGTTGAGGAACGGCAGACCGGCGATGTCCTGCCCGCTGCCGGTGTACGCTGCCGCCCGCTCGACGCCGGCGTGCTCGGCAGGGCGATCGGCGCGCTGCTGCGCACCACCTCCCCGGCCACTCGATGCGGCTTTGCCCGCGCCGCGTGCGCCATCGCGGTTGCGGGGCGGCGACGCTGCACCGGACGCCACCGGCCCGGCCGCAGGCGCAGCCGGCCGTCCAGCCACCGGGCTCGCGCCCTCGACGCGGATCTGCATGCGGATCAGCTTCTCGATGGCGCGAAGGTAGGGGCGTTCCTCGGCATCGCAGAACGAGATGGCGATGCCGTCCGCCCCGGCGCGGGCGGTCCGCCCGATCCGGTGGACGTAGGATTCGGGCACGTTGGGCAGGTCGTAGTTGATGACATGGCTGACGCCGGGAATGTCGAGACCGCGCGCGGCGATGTCGGTGGCGATCAGCGCGCGCACCTTGCCGGCACGGAACGCGGCGAGCGCCCGCTCGCGCTGCCCCTGCGACTTGTTGCCGTGGATCGCCTCGGCGGCGATGCCGGATTTGGCGAGCCCCTTCACCAGCTTGTCGGCACCGTGCTTGGTGCGGGCGAATACCAGCACCCGGTCGATCGCCGGATCGCCGAGCATCTTCGCCAGCATTGCGGGTTTGGCCTGTTTCTCGATGTGGACCACCGACTGCTCGACGCGGTCGGCGGTCCTGGCGACCGGGGTCACCGAGACCTCGACGGGATCGCGCAGGAAGTCGCGCGACAGGGCGGCGATCGCGTCGGGCATGGTGGCGGAGAACAGAAGCGTCTGGCGCCGCATCGGCAGCCGCGCAACGAGCGCCCGGATGTCGTGGATGAAGCCCATGTCGAGCATCTGGTCGGCCTCGTCGAGGACGAGCATCTCGACGCCGTCGAGACGGACCGCCTTCTGGGCGACCAGGTCGAGAAGGCGGCCGGGGGTGGCGACGAGGACATCGACGCCGGCCGTCAGGGCCCTTATCTGCCTGGTCATCGACACGCCGCCGATCACCAGTTCGACCCTCAGGCCGAGATGCCGGCCGTAGGTGCGGAACGACTGGACGATCTGACCGGACAGTTCGCGTGTCGGAGACAGGACGAGGATGCGGCAGCCGCGCCTTGGCGCCTCGCCGCCGGCGCGCGCCAGGCGATCGATCAGCGGCAGCGCGAAGGCGGCCGTCTTGCCCGTGCCGGTCTGGGCGATGCCGATCAGGTCGCGGCCGGTGATGACATGCGGGATCGCCTGGGCCTGGATCGGCGTCGGCATGACGTGGCCCGCTTCGTCGAGGGCCTTGAGGATCGAGGGATTGAGTCCGAAACTTTCGAAATTCGTCAAGGAATGAGCTTTCTCTGCCGCGCTGGCGGCGTGGCCCCTGCAACATCGAGGGACCCGCGCCTGCGCGGCGCTTGGGTGAAGACACCCCGCGCGGCCTGGGTTGTCGTTGGATCAGAAGGTCGTTCGCGGCGGACCGAAAGCCCGTAAACGGGCGATCGTGCTACGCGGTCCGCATGACTCGCTGTGACACGAGATGGCAGACCTATACACCATTTTCAAGAAGGAGCACTGTCTTTTTGCAGTTGCGAAGATCCGCTGGGCTTCATCACCGCGCCAGCCCGGCCTATCCGCCGGGTCGCTCTCGCTTCGCCAACCGGGAATTCTTCATCGTCACCGATCTGACGCTCGGCCTCGGCGAGGTGGCGCACGACGACCTGGCGTGACATCGGCGAGCGAGCTGCATGGCCGTATCGCGCCACCCGAATCCGCTGTTCGCGGCTCAGAACGTGACGTCATCCCGCCAACGGCATCGCCGTCCTCCCGGATCGGGAGGTCATGGCCTCGGGCTTCGGCGCGTCCCGATCCCGGCTCAGCGCTGCGCTCTGGCCGGGAGGACGGGGTTCGGCGCCGCACGTCCCGCGGTTCGCCCCCCAATCGATCATCGCCAGCCCGGCGCGCACTGGCATCGGGGGGCCGTCTCGCCATATAACGGCGGGGCGGAACCGGCCGCAGCCGGTGCCGCATGGATGGCTTGCCGCGTGGCTGCACCCGGATGACAGGATCGACGATACGCTACGCGAAGATGAACGGGCTCGGTAACGAGATCCTGGTCGTCGACGCGCGTGCCGACGTCGTCGTTGCGGCGGCGCTGACGCCGGACGCGGTCCGCGCGATCGCTGCCAGTCCGCGCACCGCATTCGACCAGCTGATGCTGATGCTGCCGCCGCGCACGCCGGGCACCGACGCCTTTGTCCGCATCTTCAATGCCGACGGGTCGATGTCGGGGGCCTGCGGCAACGGTACGCGCTGCATCGCAGCCCTGGTGATGGCCGAGACCGGCACCGGCCATGCCACCTTCGAGACCGCTGGCGGTCTGCTGCCGGCCTGGGACGCCGGCGGCGGCCTGATCGGCGTGGACATGGGCGCTCCGCGGCTCGCCTGGAACGAGATCCCGCTCGCCGAGCCGTTTCACGACACCAGCGCCATCGAATTGCAGGTCGGTCCGATCGACGCGCCGATCCTGCATTCGCCAGCCGTCGTCAACATGGGCAATCCGCACGCGGTGTTCTTCGTCGATGACGCCGAGGCCATCGACCTCGCCCGCATCGGACCGATGCTCGAGAACCATCCGATCTTTCCCGAGCGCGCCAACATCTCGCTCGCACAGGTGACAGCCCCGGATGCCATCACGCTCAGGGTCTGGGAGCGCGGCGCCGGGCTCACCCGGGCCTGCGGGTCGGCGGCCTGCGCCACGGTGGTGGCGGCCGTCCGCCGCCGGCTGACCGGCCGCAGCGTCACCGTGACGCTGCCGGGCGGGCCGCTCCTGATCGAGTGGCGCGAGCGCGACGGCCATGTGCTGATGACCGGCAGCTTCGAACACGAGCATGACGGCGAGATCGCGCTGGATGCGACCCTGACCGCCGCGCAGCCGGCCGCCTGAGGACACCCGGCGATGTCGCGTCCCGAAATCGTCACCTTCGGCTGCCGCCTCAACACCGTGGAATCCGAATCGATGCGCCGCCTGGCCGAGGAGGCGGGCGTCACCGATGCGGTGATCATCAACACCTGCGCGGTCACCGCCGAGGCGGTCCGCCAGGCGCGCCAGGCGATCCGCCGCGCCCGTCGTGACAATCCGTCGGCACGCATCATCGTCACCGGCTGCGCCGCCCAGACGGAGCCGGGCACCTTCGCGGCCATGCCCGAGGTCGATCTGGTGATCGGCAACGGCGAGAAGCTGAGGCGCGAGACCTATGCCGGGCTCGGCCTTGAGACGCAGGAGAAGGTCCGCGTCAACGACATCATGGAGCTGTCCGAGACCGGGGCGCATCTCATCGAGGGCTTCGAGGGTCGGGCGCGCGCCTTCGTGCAGGTCCAGAACGGCTGCGACCACCGCTGCACCTTCTGCATCATCCCCTTCGGTCGCGGCCCGTCGCGCTCGGTGCCGATGGGCGCCGTTGTCGACCAGGTGCGCCGGCTGGTTGCGAATGGTTACCGGGAGGTGGTGCTGACCGGGGTGGACCTCACCTCATACGGTTCCGATCTGCCCGGTGCGCCGCGTCTGGGCACATTGGTGCGGGCGATCCTGCGCCATGTTCCGGAACTCGGACGCCTGAGGCTCTCCTCGATCGATTCGATCGAGGCGGACGACGATCTGATGCGTGCGCTTGCCGAGGAGGAGCGGCTGATGCCGCATCTGCACCTGTCGCTGCAGGCCGGCGACGACATGATCCTGAAGCGGATGAAGCGCCGGCACAGTCGCGCCCAGTCGGTGGCGTTCTGCGAGACCGTGCGCCGGCTGAGGCCCGACACCGTGTTCGGCGCCGACCTGATTGCCGGATTTCCGACCGAGACGGATGCGATGTTCGAGAACACCCGGGCGATCATCACCGATTGCGGGCTCACCCACCTGCATGTCTTCCCGTTCTCGCCACGCGCCGGCACGCCCGCCGCGCGGATGCCTCAGCTCGACCGGGCCCTGGTCAGGGAGCGGGCGGCGCGACTGCGCGCCGAGGGCGAGGCGGCGCTCATCCGCCATCTCGACGGCGAAGTCGGGTGCGAGCGCCATGTGCTGGTGGAAACCGGTGAGACCGGCCGCACCGAACACTTCACGCCGGTCCGGTTCGATGGCCCGGCCGAGCCGGGCGCCATCGTCCGGGCCCGGGTCACCGGCCACGACGGCCGCCGGTTGACGGCGGTGGCAGCATGAGTGGCGAGACGCCCCGGCCGGGGCTGATGGGCCGGCTGTTCGGACGCGGGGAGACTGCCGCGTCGCGCCAATCATCCGGCGAACAGGCCGCGGACACCCCGAAGTCCTGGTTCCAGCGCCTCAGGGCCGGGCTCGCCCGCTCCTCCTCGGCGCTCGGCCAGAGTCTCACCGGCCTGCTGCGCAAGCGCAGGCTCGACGAGGAGACGCTTGAGGAGCTCGAGGAGCTCCTGATCCAGGCCGATCTCGGCGTCGAGACCGCGACCCGGATCACCGGGCGGCTGGCACGGGAGCGCTACGACAAGGAGATCTCGGCCGAGGAGGTGCGCGCCGTGCTGGCCGCGGAGGTTGCCGCAGTGCTCGGCCCGGTGGCGCGACCGCTGGTGATCGACCCGGCGCATCGTCCGCACGTCATCCTTGTGGTCGGGGTCAACGGTTCCGGCAAGACCACCACGATCGGCAAGCTCGCGGCCCGCTTCCGCCGTGAAGGCCGGCGCGTCGTGCTGGGGGCGGGGGACACCTTTCGTGCCGCCGCGATCGAACAGCTGAAGATCTGGGGCGAGCGGACCGGGGCGAGCGTCATCGCGCGCGCGCAGGGCTCGGACGCCGCCGGGCTTGCCTTCGACGCGATGAAGGCCGCGCGCGAGGAGAGCGCCGACGTGCTTCTGCTCGATACCGCCGGCCGGCTGCACAACAAGGCCGACCTGATGGCGGAGCTCGAGAAGATCGTGCGCGTCATCCGCAAGCAGGACGAGACCGCACCCCACGACGTGGTGCTGGTGCTCGACGCGACCACCGGCCAGAACGCGCTGAACCAGGTGGAGATCTTCCGGAAGGTCTGCGGCGTAACAGGACTTGTGATGACCAAGCTCGACGGCACCGCGCGCGGCGGCATCCTGGTGGCGATCGCTGCCCGGCACGGCCTGCCGGTGCACGCGATCGGCGTCGGCGAGGGCATCGACGACCTGCAGTCCTTCGACGCCGGCGAGTTCGCACGCGCGATCGCCGGAGACACCGAGGCAGCCTGACATGACCAGACCGGACCTTGTCGAACGGCATCCGGGACCGCCCGACTGGGTGCGCCCGGCACTCGAACTCGGACCGCTTGCGGTATTCTTCCTCGGCAACTGGAAGGCCGGCATCTTTTGGGCGACCGGCCTGTTCGTGGCCGCCACCCTGATCTCGCTGGCGATCTCGTGGGCGCTGCTGCGCAAGGTGCCGGTGATGCCGCTGTTCACCGCCGTGTTCGTCACCGTGTTCGGCGGGCTCACGCTGTGGCTGCAGGACGAGACCTTCATCAAGATGAAGCCGACGATCACCAACATCGCCTTCGCGGCGATGCTGCTGATCGCCCTCTATTTCCGCAAGGCGCTGCTCAAATACGCGTTCGGGACCGTGTTCCGGATGACCGACGAGGGCTGGCGCATCTGCACGCTGCGCTGGGCCGGCTTCTTCGTGTTCCTCGCCGCGCTCAACGAAGTCGTCTGGCGCAACTTCTCGACCGACTTCTGGGTCAGCTTCAAGGTCTTCGGTATCTTCCCGCTGACGCTGGCCTTCGCGACCTTCCAGCTCACGCTCGTGAAGCGTTACGGTCTCGACGCGGAGAACGAGGCGGGCGCGGGCGCCGGCAAGGCCTGACCGTTCAGCCGGGCGCCTCGAGTCCGTGCTGCCGGCGGGTGGCCTCGAGCGTGTTGCGCAGCAGGCAGGCGATCGTCATCGGACCGACACCGCCGGGGACGGGCGTGATCGCGCCGGCGACCTGGCGCGCCTCGTCGAACGCAACGTCGCCGACCAGCCGCGCCGTGCCGTCGCCCGCCGCGACCCGGTTGATGCCGACGTCGATGACGGTCGCGCCGGGCTTCACCCAGCCGCCACGGATCATCTCGGGCCGCCCCACCGCGGCGACGAGCAGGTCGGCGCGCCGGCAGACATCCGCGACGGCGCGGGTGCGCGAATGCGCGATCGTCACCGTGCAGTTCTCGGCAAGCAGCAGCTGCGCCACCGGCTTGCCGACGATGTTCGAGCGGCCCACCACCACCGCCTCGAGGCCTGTCAGGTCGGGATGGACCTGCTTCGCCAGGATCACGCAGCCGACGGGCGTGCACGGCACAAGCGCAGGCAGACCCGTCGCCAGACGACCGGCGTTGACGACATGGAAGCCATCGACGTCCTTGGCTGGATCGATGGTGTCGATCACCGCCGCCGGGTCGATATGCCCGGGCAGGGGAAGCTGGACGAGGATGCCGTTCACCGCCGGGTCATCATTGAGCCTGCGTACCAGATCAAGCAGCGCCGCCTGGCTGGTTGACGCATCGAGCCGGTGCTCGAACGAGGCCATGCCGGCCTCGACGGTCTGCCGACCCTTGTTGCGGACATAGACGGCGCTGGCCGGATCCTCGCCGACCAGCACGACGGCGAGCCCGGGCGTGATGCCGTGGCTCTCCTTCAGCCGGGCGACGCCGGCGGCGACCTCCGCCCTGAGACCGGCCGCGATCGCCTTGCCGTCGATGATCCGCGCGCTCATCTGCCGTTCTCCCGCCCGCTGTTTCCGCCGATCCGCGCTGCCCGCTCGGCGAGCAGCGCCGGATCGCCCGCAACATGCACCCTCTTGAGCCGCGCCTTGTGGCCGCAAGCGACGGCCACGGTCGCCCGCGCGACACCGAGCGCCCGCGCCAGCAGGACCTCGAGCGCCGCGTTGGCCTGCCCGCCTTCTGGAACGGCGCGCACCCGCGCGGCCAGCACCCAGCTCCCGTCCGAGACCGGCCGTGGTCCTTCGATCGCGTCGCGACCACCTTTCGGCGTCAGCCGCACGCGGATGTCGAGACCGCACGCGCTCGCGCGAAACCAACCCGTCTGTCGATCAGAAGACACTCGGATAGATGTAGAGGATGATGATGCGCTGGATCAGGAAGATCAGCAGCAGCAGGATGATCGGCGAGATGTCGAGGCCGCCGAGATTGGGCACGAAGCGGCGGATCGGCCGAAGCGCCGGCTCGGTCAGCCGCCACAGCGCCTCGCCGATCATGCCGACGAACTGGTTGCGGGTGTTGACCACGTTGAACGCCACCAGCCAGCTGAATATCGCCGAGGCGATGACGATCCAGACATAGAGCTGCAGGACGAGGAGTATGACGTCGAGGATGGCGCGCATGATTCCCGGGCTCGCGAGGACGTGGCGTCGTATCGATCTACCGATACGTCCGCCGCGCCGCAACCCTCGGCCGGGAGCGAACCGGCGTTTCGCTTGACAGGTGGCATCCCGCGCCCCTAAATCCGCGCACCCGATGGGTCCGGGGCCGTAGCTCAGCTGGGAGAGCGCCGCGTTCGCAATGCGGAGGTCAGGGGTTCGATCCCCCTCGGCTCCACCAAGACCCGGCTCCACCAAGACCGGGGAGTCGTCAGTCCGCCTCGCAACCTGTCCAGCCCGTCCCGTCGAGACGGTCGGCTGCGGTTCCGGGCGGCCCTGCGACCGTGCCCGACCGCGGCGCGGGTAATCGAGACAGATCACCGATCAGATGACGACAGCGCCACGCTCCGGCTCGGAGCGCTGCGCGATATCCCGCGCGAGCCGAGGGAACGAGCCCCGACCGGCACCTGCACAACCCCGGCACGATGAAGGACGCTCGACCGTGCTGTACCGCAGGGAAATGGTGCCGGTGGACGGACTCGAACCGCCGACCCACGCATTACGAATGCGTTGCTCTACCAGCTGAGCTACACCGGCCGCGCTGCTTGCTTAGTCCCGGCGCCGGGGATTTTCAAGCACGATGCGATCCGAACAGGCCGAAGCGGCGCTTCGGTGCCGGCTCGGGCGCGCCGTCCTCCACGTCCGCGAGCGGCCCGGGATCGTCGGGCAGACGGGCCGGAAAGCCGCCTGCGTCGAGGACGCCGCCCGGCGCGGGCGTGTCCGGATCGGCGACGGCCTCCGCGGCCGGCGGCGCCGGGGGCTGTACGGGCAAGACGGCAGCGGGCGCTGCGGCCGCAGCGACGGTCGTGGCCGACGGCCGGTCCGGCGCGGCGGCCACCTGCGGGTTGGCGGCGATGTCCGTCGCAGTCACGTGCGAAGCAGCCGCGGCGGCCGCAACCGGCGGCGTCTCGTTCACGCCGGTCGCGTCCACCGGCTCGGCAGGCACCGGTCCGGCGCCGGTCTCGGCCGGGCCGCGGCGCGGTGAGTCCGGCACAACGTCGGCAGCCGACGCGGCGGACGCGACGGGCGACCTGTCGGCCGGTTCGACCGCCTCCGCGCCTTCGGAGACGATCTCGCCGGCTGCCGTGGCCGATGCCGGCGCGATCGTGGTGTCCACAGCGGCCGCCGCGCCCGGCTCGACGTCATCCGGCGTTGCGGTCCTTGCCGCGAGCAGCGGACCGGCCACGCCGGCGGGCAATTGCCGCGAGTCGGCGTCGCGGTCTCCGTCGCGGTCGGCGTCGACGCCGAGCACCTCCATCGGCACCTTCCATTCGAAGGCATCGAGCCGCCCGGTCACCGGCGAGACCGGCGCCCAGCGCTCGGAGACATAGCCGTCGGCCACCCAGGCGGGGTCGCGCGGTGCCCTGACCGCGCGCGCCAGCCATTCGCGCACGAGCCCTGCGTCGCCGGTCTCGCCCTCGGCGATCTCGGCCATCAGCAGACAGACGCGCTGGCTCGGGCGCGACCGCGCGATCGGTTCCAGGGCCTCGCGCGCCTGCGACCAGTCGCGCGCCTCGATCGCCGCCACCGCGACACCGATCCGCCCCTCGACGTTGTTCGGCATCTTCGACAACAGCGTCTTCGCGCGCTTCAGCCGGTCGCGAGCGGAATCTCCGGCGCGGGCATGCGCATAGACCTCGGCGAGATCGGGGTGCGGCGACAGCCGCCAGGTCTTCTCGATGATCTTGGTTGCCTGCCTGGGATTGCCCATGGCCGCCGACTGCCGCGCCGCGACCACCGCCGCCGGCACCAGCTCCGGCGCGAGCTTGTGCGCCTCGAGCGCCAGCGTCAGCGCGGTCTCCGGCGCGTCGCGCGCCTCGTGTTCGAGCGCCTGCGCGGTCAGCAGCACCGCACGTGCCCGTTTCGCCTGCTTCTTGTCGATCAGACCATGGCCGACGTTGCGCTCCAGTGTCGCCAGCGCGCCGGCCCAGTCGCCGTCGCGGGTCTGCATGTCGAACAGCGCCGACGCCGCCCAGGCGATGCCCGGACCGCGCTCCGCCGCACGCACGACGCACAGCCGCGCCGTCTCGAGATCGCCGTCCCGCTGCGCCTCGATGTAGAGTCCCCGCAGGCCGAGCATTTCCGTCTCCGGCCGCCCGATCATCGTCTCGAAGACCCTGCGCGCGGCGGCGCGGTCGCCGTTGAGCTGGGCTGCCTGTGCCTCGAGCAGGAGTGCCAGCGGTTCGTTGCGCATCAGCCTGCGCGATTCGTTGGCGTAATGGCGCGCGAGGCGCGCGTCGCCGGCGCCGACCGCGATCATGCCCTTCGAGATGGCCTGGTAGCCTCTCGTCCTGCGTCGCGACCGGAAGTAGCCGGAGACCGCACCCGGCCCGCCGATGATCAGCCGCACCAGCCACCACAAGAGCATCAGCGCGACGACGAGGACGATCAGCGCGATCAGCGCGACCATCACCGTCGTCTCGACCTGCCAGCCCTGCCAGGTGAGCACGACCTCGCCGGGGCGGTCGGCGAGCCAGGCTGTGCCAGCGGCAATGGCGCCGACGACGAGGATGTAGAGCGCGACCCGGATCATGCGTGCTGGTGTCCCGATAACCCGTTCAGTTGCCTGCGACGGCAGCTCCGAGCCGCGCCGACAGGTGCTCCAGTTCCTGCTCCGCCCCGACCCGGGCGACCAGATCCGCCGCCCAGGCAGCGGATGCCGACTTGGCGGCTTCGTCGAGCATGTTCCACTGCCGCTCCGCCTCCGCCAGATCGTCGTCCGCGAGCGCCATCTCGATGCGTGCGAGGATCGCCCCGCGGCTGTCGCCCTCGGCCCTGCCGGTCGGCCGGATGCGGACCAGGGACTGTGCGCCCGACAGCAGCCGGCTAACCAGCCGGCCATCGTCGGCGCCGGAGCCTGCCTGCAGAATATTCCCGGCGAGCGTTGAGAAAGCGTTCCGCAGCGCGGCGGGAGTCGGCACGCCAGTCGCCGCCCGCGCCTCCAGCACCGGAATGTCGATGTCCTTGGGGGCGACGCGCCTGAGCACCTGAAGCTCGTCCTGGTAGGCCCTGCCGCTGTCGACGGCCCGCTGCAACGCGGCGAGCGCGAGCGCCGCGGCAGCGGCCCGCGATTCGGCTGCCGTGCGCTGGTCGATCGTTCGCTCGACGGCGGCGATCTTCGTCTCGATCTGGCGGTCGGCCGATGCCAGCGCGCCGCGCAGGGTCTCGACGTCGCCCTTCAGTGCGGTGATCTCGGACTCGAGCTCCGCCACCCGCGCGGCGGCGGTCTCACCTGCCTCGGAACGCACCGTGTCGAGCGCTCCGGCCACTTCCGCCAGACGTTGCTCGAGGGCGGCCATGCGCGCGGCGAGCCTGTCGACCACATCGGCATGGACGTTCGCTGCCGCAGGCGTCGGGTCGGCGGTGGCGGCAGGCGTCTCGGCGGCAGACGTCTCGGCGCTGTCCATGTCCGGGTTGGTACGATCGACCGCCGACGTCACGGCCGCGCTGCCCGGCGCACCGCTCGCCTGAAGGGCAGCCACCCGTTGCTCGACAGCGGCGAGCCGCTCGGCCAGCGCATTCGGCCCCGGCGAGGTCTCCTGCGGGTGCTCGGTGTCGAGCAGCGCGACCCAGTCCTCGACCGTCTGCAGGCGCGTGCCGACATCGGCCGGTACGGCCTCCACCTTCGCCGCCAGGGCCGCCAGCGACTCCTCGAGCGTCCGTACGCGCCGCACCAGCGTGTTCCTGGGATCGGCGCCCATCTCCTTGAACGCGGTCTCGAGCGCCTGCAGCTGCGTTGCGAGTTCGCGCGTCACGTCGCGGCGCGGTGTCCGGGCCGCGGCGGCCTCCAGCGAGGCGACCCGACGGTCGAGATCGTGAGTCCGCACGGCCAGCCCGTCGATCGCCGTCGACAGGTCGCGCGGCAGGATACCGCCGTAATAGAGTCCCAGATAGATCGCCAGCGATACCAGCGCGCCGATCAGACCCGCGGCGATCACGCTCGCCCGTCGGGCGGTCGGCAAGGGCGCCGGCAGACGGTCGCCGCCGCCGGACCCGCCGCCAGATCCATCCGTCGGGGGTTCGCCCCCCGCCGGCAGACCATCGCCCGGCGGACCATCGCCCGGCGGACCATCCCCCGGCGGACCATCCCCCAACGGACCATCCCCGGGGCGATCGTCGGGCTGATCCTGCCGCACCGGTCCGCTGTCGGGGCCCGCCGCGATCGCTTGCTCAGGCGCTTCGTCGGCAGGTCGCTGCGCGGCCGGATCGCGATCGGGATCGGGAGTCGAAGTCGCTTCCGCCAATGCCGGCTGCGAATCCGCAGCCGGACTCGCCTCGTCGGCGGCTGCGGTCTCGGCCGCTGCCGGGGGTTGCGGCGCGGCAGCGATCTCGCGCGCCTCGAGATCGAGCACCGGGGGTTTCGTCACGCCGCGGCGCCGTCCGCGGGTAGTGGTCGGGACGGATGTGGATCTGGGCTTGGCATCGTCACCGGTCGACATGTGCTCGGGTTCCGCTCTTCCTGTCGCTGTGCTTGTCCGGATCCTGCCGGCTCGACCGCCTCGGCTCCTTATACACCCTTTCCTTTCGCTGTCGCGATACGGCGGCAGCGACCGTTCAGCGGCCGGCGAGACAGGCCTCCAGCGCTGCGATGAGAGCATCCTCGTCGGGCGAGTCTGCGGCGCGGACATGGCCGAAACCCGCCGCCTTCGCCATGTCCGCGACGCCCGGCGACAGGCAGACGCCCGGGACATGGGCGAGCCGGTCGCGCAGGCCGGCGCGCGCGGCCAGCTCGCCGAACAGCCTCGCGGCGCGGGCCGAATAGAGCAGCACGGCGGTGACGCGGCCGCTGCCGACGGCCTCGACCGCTGCTGCCGGAAGGGCGTCCGCCGCGGCGGCCTCGTAGACCACCACCCTGCGCACGTCGAAGCCGGCACGGCGCAGCCTGCCCTCGAGATCGCCGGCCGTGTCGCGGCCGCTCGCATAAAGGATCGTCCCGTCGGACGGGCGTTGCCGGGCGAGGATCATTGCGGCGAGATCGCCGACCCCGCCGCCGGCGGAGACGGCGCCGGCGAACCCGGCCGCGCGCGCGGCAGCGGCGGTGCGGTCGCCGACGGCATAGAGCGGCAGGGTCCTGAGGCGTGGCTCAGCCGCGATCGCCGGAACCGCATTGGCGCTGGTGATCGCCGTCGCGGCACAGCTTTCCGGCACGGTGGCGGCCACCGGCACGATGCGGCTCGCCGGCGCGGCGATCGCCGTGATGCCGCGCGCCGCCAGCCGCGCGATCGTGCGGTCCGCATCCGCCTGCGGCCGCACCACCAGCACCGTCACGTCGCAGCCCTCAGCGCCTCGAGAAACTCCTCCCCGGCCCGACCGATGATGTCCTCCCCCGCCCGGCGGCCGATCGCCTCGGCCTCCGACGGGGCACCGCACGCCTCGGCCTCGAACGCGGTCTGCCCGTCGGGACTGAGGACCAATCCGCGGAATGCCAGGACTCCATCGCGGATGCGGGCGTGACCGGCGATCGGCGTACGGCAGGAGCCGTCCAGGACCGCGAGGAAGGCCCGCTCGCAGGCGAGCGCGGCCGCCGTCGGCGGGTGGTCGATGGCGGCGACGAGACGATTGGTTGCCGCGTCGTCGGCGCGGGTCTCGATCGCGATCGCGCCCTGGCCGAGTGCGGGCGGGAACGCTTCGGGGTCGAACAGCGCCGTGGCCGCGTGGGCCGCGCCAAGCCGCTTCAGGCCGGCAAGCGCGAGCAGCGTCGCCTGGACCTCACCCGCCTCGAGCTTGCTGAGCCGGGTCTGCACATTGCCGCGCAGGCTCACTACCTTCAGATCCGGGCGCAGCCGCCTGACCAGCGCCTGCCGGCGCAGCGAGGCCGTACCGACCATCGCTCCTGCCGGAAGCTCCTCGAGGCAGCCGGCGATGCGGCTGACAAAGGCGTCGCGTACGTCCTCGCGCTCCAGAACCGCCGACAGCACAAGGCCGTCCGGCAGCCAGGTCGGCACGTCCTTGGCCGAGTGGACGGCGATGTCGGCGCGTCCGTCGATCAGCGCCTCCTCGATCTCCTTGGTGAAGAGGCCCTTGCCGCCGGCCTCCGACAGCGGTCGGTCGAGGATGCGGTCGCCGGTCGTCTTCAGCACGAGGATCTCGCTCGCGCCGTCGCGAGGACCATGCGCGGCGGCGAGCCGGGCAGCGACCTCGCGGGCTTGGGCGAGGGCGAGAGGGCTGCCTCGGGTGGCTATACGGAGGGTCACGTCGATGCTCGTCGGGATGGCGGTCCGGTTCTGGGGCGACTATACGGTCGGGCGCGGCGGATGGGAAACGCAGGGTGGAGTACGGCACGGAATGCGGGTGCTCGGCATCGAGACGAGTTGCGACGAGACGGCCGCCGCCGTCGTGGAGCGGCAGCCGGACGGAAGCGGTCGCATTCTCGCCAATGTGGTGCTCAGTCAGCTCGAGGAGCATGCCGCCTTCGGCGGCGTGGTGCCGGAGATCGCCGCGCGTGCCCATGTCGAGGCGCTCGACCGCCTGATCGCGCAGGCGATGGCCGAGGCCGGCTGCGGCTTCGCCGGTCTCGACGGCATCGCGGCCACGGCCGGACCCGGCCTGATCGGCGGGCTGCTGGTCGGCCTGATGACCGGCAAGGCCATTGCGGCTGCCGCCGGAAAGCCGCTCGTCGCCGTCAATCACCTCGAGGCGCATGCGCTGACCGCACGGCTCACCGACGCCGTCGCCTTCCCTTATCTCGTGCTGCTGGTCACCGGGGGGCACACCCAGATCGTCGCCGTGGAGGCGCTCGGCCGCTACCGGTGCTGGGGCACGACCATCGACGACGCGGTCGGCGAGGCCTTCGACAAGGTCGCCAAGATGCTCGGTCTCGGCTGGCCGGGCGGGCCGGCGGTCGAGCGCCAGGCGGCCGAGGGCGACCCCGACCGGTTCGCCTTCCCCCGCCCGTTGGCCGGACGCCCGGGGTGCGACTTCTCCTTCTCCGGGCTCAAGACCGCGGTCCGGATCGAGGCGCAACGGCTGCAGCCGCTCGACGACCGTGACGTTGCCGACATCTGCGCGGGCTTCCAGGCAGCCGTGGTCGAAACGCTCGCCGACCGGACCGCTGCCGCGCTCCACCGCTTCCGGGCCGGGTACGGGCCGCACCCGACGCTGGTGGTCGCCGGCGGCGTCGCCGCCAACCAGGCGGTGCGCGCGCGGCTGGTCGAACTTGCCGGCCGTCACGACGCCCGTCTCTTCGCGCCGCCGCTCGCACTGTGCGGCGACAATGCCGCCATGGTCGCTTGGGCCGGCGCCGAACGGCTTGCCGCCGGTCTTGCCGACGGGATGGATACGCCGGCACGCGCCCGTTGGCCGCTCGAGGAGATCGGCTCGCCATGATCGCGATCGGGACTGTCGGCATCATCGGTGCCGGAGCCTGGGGCACGGCGCTGGCCCAGACGGCGGCGCTTGCCGGGCGCAGCGTGGTGCTGTGGGCACGTGATGAGCGCACCGCCTGGGCGATCAACGCCCGCCATGAGAACCCGCGCCGGCTGCCCGGCGTCGTGCTGCAGCCGGGGATTCGGGCAACCGCCGACATCGCCGAGGCCTGCCACGCCGATGCCCTCGTGCTGGCGGTGCCCGCGCAGGCGCTGCGCAATGTCGCGGCCGGATTGACCGCACATCTTGGTGCGGCCATGCCGGTGGTAATCGCCGCCAAGGGGATCGAGCGGACGAGCGGCGCCTTCCTAGTCGATGTGCTGGCCGAGGTTCTGCCGGCAGCGGTTCCGGCGGTGCTTTCCGGGCCGAGCTTCGCGGCCGACGTGGCGCGCGGCCTGCCGACCGCCGTCACGCTCGCCGCGGCCGACGCGGGGCTTGCGGCGGCTCTCGTCAGCGCGCTCGGTCATGCCGCCTTCCGGCCCTATTCCTCCACCGATCTCACCGGCGTGCAGATCGGCGGAGCGGTCAAGAACGTGCTGGCGATCGCGTGCGGCATCGTGGTCGGGCGGGCGCTGGGGGCGAGCGCCCAGGCGGCGCTGATCGCGCGCGGTTTCGCCGAGATGAGCCGCTTCGGCCATGCCCTCGGCGCCCGCCCCGAGACGCTGGCCGGCCTCTCCGGACTCGGCGATCTGGTGCTGACGGCGACGAATGCCCAGTCGCGCAACTTCTCCTTCGGCCTCGCGCTCGGGCGCGGCGACGATACCGAGGCCCTGCTGACCGACGGCGCGGCGGTGACCGAGGGGGTCTGGACCGCGCCGGCCGTGGTGGCCCGCGCTGCCGGCCTTGGCGTCGAGATGCCGATCTGTGCGGCGGTGGCTGCCGTCGTCACCGGACGGATCGGCCTCGATGATGCGATCGAGGGACTGATGTCCCGCCCGTTGCGCCCGGAGGGCTGATGGATGCGCATGCCGCCGCCATCCCGGCCGAAGCGCCGGGATCGGGACGCCTCGCCGGCAGCGTCAGGCCCGTCCGATCCCGGACCGGCCGCGGGACCGTCCGGGATGCGAGGCTCCCGGAAGCCGACTCGGGCGGGCCCGACAGGTCGACAGGCGCGACGGGGCGCGGAAGAATCCTGGTCTGCGACCGCACAGCGAGGGGAGACAGCACAACATGGCCTACTGGCTGTTCAAGTCGGAGCCCGGCACCTGGTCCTGGGACGATCAAGTCAGGGCCGGAGCGAAGGGCACGCCCTGGGACGGGGTGCGCAACTATCAGGCGCGCAACAACATGCGGGCGATGGCGGTCGGTGATCTCGGCTTCTTCTACCACTCGGTGGACGAGAAGAGGATCGTCGGGATCGTCAAGGTGATCGCGCCGATCCATCCCGACCCCACCGACACCACCGGCACGTGGGAGTGCGTCGACATCGCCGCCGTCGAGCCGCTGCCGCGGCCAGTCTCTCTCGACGACATCAAGGCGGCGCCGGATCTGGCCGGGATGGTGCTCGTGAAGAACTCGCGGCTGTCGGTCCAGCCGGTCAGCGCGGCGGAATGGACGGCGATCTGCCGGATGGGCGGGCTGGCATGACAGCCCGGCCGGTTGCGCCGGATGGCATGGCGCGGCGCAGCTTCGTCCTCGACAATACCGCGTTGCTGCCGGTGCCGCTCTGTCCCGAGATCCTGCTTCATGTCGCCGACGAGGCGCTGGCGCTTTGGCAAAGGACGGAACAGGAGCTCGACGAGATCGGGCTTCCGGCGCCGTTCTGGGCATTCGCCTGGGCCGGCGGACAGGCACTCGCCCGGCATGTCCTGGATCATCGCGACACGGTCGCCGGCCGACATGTGCTCGATCTCGGCGCGGGATCCGGGCTGGTCGGGATCGCGGCAATGCGGGCCGGTGCCGCCAGCGTCACCGCGATCGATCCGGATCCCTGGGCGATTGCCGCCATCGGCCTCAACGCGGCGGCCAACGGCGTGAACGTGACGGCCGTCGAGGGTGACGGCCTTGACGGCGAAGCGTCCGGATTCGATGTCGTGCTGATCGGCGACCTGTTCTACGAGCAGCCGCTGGCGGAACGTCTGCTGGCCTTCGTCGAGCGCGCGCATCGCGGTGGCGCGGCGATCCTGATCGGCGATCCGGGCCGCAGCTATCTGCCCCGGCATCGTCTCGTCCGCCTCGCCGAGTACTCGGTGCCGACGACGCGGGCGCTCGAGGATTCCGAGATCAAGCGAACGGCGGTCTGGTCGCCGGGCTGGCCTGCTCGGTAACAACCCTGACTACGCGCCGCCCGGCGATTGCGGTACATCTGTGCGCAACGATCGGGTGGGAGGGACAGCATGACGTTCACCGGGATCAACTATCTCGCCGTCGTGGTGGCTGCCGCGGTCGGCTTCGGTGCCGGCGCGGTGTGGTATCGGGTGTTCGGCACGGCGTGGCTGGCGGCGCTCGGACGGAACGCTCAGGACGTCAGGCCGAAGCCTGGTCCGTTCGTGATCGCCGGCATCGCCCAGCTGCTGATGGCCTACATGCTGGCCGGCGTGCTGGGCCACATGGGCAGCGTCACGATGCAGAACGGCATCGTCGGTGCGGCCTTCATCTGGCTGGGCTTCGTCGCGACCACCATCGTCGTCAGCGATTCCTTCCAGGGCGCCAAACCGACGTTGAGCGTCATCGATGCCGGGCACTGGCTCGTCGTGCTGGTGCTGATGGGCGCCGTGATCGGCCTGTTCGGGGTATGATCCGTCGACCAAAGTTCGATATCGCGGACGTTGCCGGGGCATGACCGCACCCGCATAATGCACCGCAGCGAGAGCCTGCCGGAGGGGCTCCGGCAACAAGAACACGCCGAGGGAGGTTGCTCATGTCCGACGTGATCCCGGTTCCCGACGCCTGGGCCAGGCGCGCCTATGTGGACGAGGCTGGCTATCGGGAAATGTACCGGCGGTCGGTGGAGGATCCGAACGCCTTCTGGGCCGAACACGGCAAGCGCATCGACTGGATCAAGCCGTTCAGCAAGGTCAAGAACACCTCCTACGACCCGCACAACGTCTCGATCAGATGGTTCGAGGACGGCACGCTCAACGTTGCCGCCAACTGCATCGACCGGCATCTGGCAACGCGTGGCGACCAGGTGGCGATCATCTGGGAGGGCGACGATCCGAAGGACGACGCCAAGATCACCTACCGGGAGCTGCATGGGCATGTCTGCCGCTTCGCCAACGTGCTGAAGAAGCTCGGGGCGAAGAAGGGCGACCGGATCACCGTCTACCTGCCGATGATCCCGGAAGCGGCCTACGCGATGCTCGCCTGCGCGCGGATCGGTGCGATCCACTCGGTGGTGTTCGGCGGCTTCTCGCCGGATTCGCTCGCCGGGCGCATCAATGACTGCCAGTCCAGCATCGTCATCACCGCCGACGAGGGCCTGCGCGGCGGCCGCAAGGTGCCGCTCAAGGCCAACACCGACGAGGCGCTCAAGAAGTGCCCGTCGGTCGAGAAGGTGGTCGTGGTGCGCCGGACCGGCGGCGCGATCGGCTGGACCGCGGGCCGCGACGTCTGGCTGCACGAGGAAGCCGGGACGGTTTCCGCCGACTGCCCGCCCGAGGAAATGAACGCCGAAGACCCGCTGTTCATCCTCTACACGTCCGGGTCGACCGGCAAGCCGAAGGGCGTTCTGCATACCTCCGGCGGCTATCTCGTCTACGCCTCGATGACGCATCAGTACGTCTTCGACTACCACGACGGCGACATCTACTGGTGCACCGCGGATGTCGGCTGGGTGACCGGCCACAGCTACATCGTCTACGGGCCGCTCGCCAACGGCGCCACGACGCTGATGTTCGAGGGTGTCCCCAACCATCCGACCGCGTCGCGGTTCTGGGAGGTGTGCGACAAGCACAAGGTCAACATCTTCTACACCGCTCCGACCGCGATCCGCGCGCTGATGGGTGCCGGCGAGGCGTGGGTCAGGAAGACCGACCGCTCCTCGCTGCGGCTGCTCGGTTCGGTGGGCGAGCCGATCAACCCCGAGGCGTGGCTGTGGTACTACAACGTGGTCGGCGACGGGCGCTGCCCGATCGTCGACACCTGGTGGCAGACCGAGACCGGCGGCATCATGATCACGCCGCTGCCCGGCGCCACGCCGCTCAAGCCCGGCTCGGCAACGCGGCCGTTCTTCGGCGTGCAGCCGGCGATCGTCGATGCGGAGGGTCGGGAACTGTCCGGCCCCGCCGAGGGCAATCTGGTGATCCTCGATTCCTGGCCCGGCCAGATGCGCACCGTCTATGGCGATCACGATCGCTTCGTGCAGACCTACTTCTCCACGTACAAGGGCATGTACTTCACCGGAGACGGTTGCCGGCGCGATGCCGACGGCTACTACTGGATCACCGGCCGGGTCGACGACGTGATCAACGTCTCGGGGCACCGCATGGGAACCGCCGAGGTCGAATCCGCCCTCGTCGCGCATCCCAAGGTCTCGGAGGCTGCCGTGGTCGGCTACCCGCACGACATCAAGGGCCAGGGCATCTACGCCTACGTCACCCTGATGGCCGGCGAGGAACCGACCGAGGAGTTGCGCCAGGAACTCGTCGCCTGGGTGCGCAAGGAGATCGGCCCGATCGCCTCGCCGGACCTGATCCAGTGGGCGCCCGGCCTGCCGAAGACCCGCTCCGGCAAGATCATGCGCCGCATCCTCCGCAAGATCGCCGAGGACGACTTCGCCAATCTCGGCGATACCTCGACACTGGCCGATCCGGCCGTTGTCGACGATCTGATCCGCAACCGCCAGAACCGGAGGTCCGGTACCTGATCGCCATCGCGGTCGATCTCGCCAGGGGAACCCGCAGCTCCCGGCACACGTTCTAGGGTCGAACGATCGCTCGAACGTGGAGATCAATCATGCGCGGCCTCCTGCTTTGGCTGATCGGTGTTCCGATCCCGGTCATCCTGCTGATCTATCTGCTGTTCTAGACCCCAGACCGAGACCGTCGCAGGTCTGGGACCATTGCTGCGACAGCGGGCCCGGGCGAGCGCCCGGGCCTCGCCGTGTCTTGACGGGCGCGCCGTCGCGCGTCGGGCACCGGTGCCGCGGCAGGGCCGATCGGCGCTGCGTCGTCGATGAAGGCAGGTCGATGAACGCACGCTGAAGCGCCGGTTCAGCCACGGCTCAGGCCCGGATGGGCATCGTGCCGTCCGTCTCCCGCAGAGGCCGGGAGACGGAGGCAACAGACATGACACCGATCATCCGAATCCTGATGTCGTTCCTCGCCGGCGCGCTGATGCTCGTCACGCTTGCCGACCCGGGCGCTTCCAGCCGCCGGATCGAGATACGGGCCGAGATCGCCGCGGCATCCGATCGCGCGGCCGACATGCGGCGCCCGGCAAGTGCCTGAAGAAGCGCGTCGGAGACGGACCCCCGGCATCGAGCAATGCGGTCGGTCAGCCCGGCGCGCACCATGAGGTCCGCACGCCGCCGTGATAGGGCCGAACCGCGCGCATGGCGAGCAGCAGCGAGGCCAGATCGCCGCCGTCGCCCAGCCTGACATCCGCGATCACCCGCCCGCCATACTTGTCGGGCTCGACCCGCAGCAGCGTGACGCCGCCATCGGCCAACGCCGTGGCCATCGCGGCCGCGGCACGCGCGGCGAGCCCACGCTCCCCCTCGCAGCGCCCGCGCCGCTCCGGCGCGTCGATGCCCCTGACCCGCACCAGCACACGCACCTCCTGCCCCGGCCAGATCCGCGCCCTGACTGCGATCGTGTCGCCGTCGACGATGCGGTCGACGACGGCCGGGACAGGGCCTGGAAGCGGTTCGGCCAATGCTGCCGGACAGGGTTGCAACAGGACGGCGGCGAAGAGGAACAGGAGTCTATCCATGCGTCGAGAATAGGAATAAAAGCGGAACACCGCAAGCTTTCATTCCTAGCTTCTGCTCTCTTCGCGCGTCTAAAACATTATACTATCGTTAGGATTGTGTCCGCCCTGACTGATAGACTGCCATCCCGATGCGGCGTCGAGGCATGTCCACATGGCAGGTTCAGACAAGGAGGGGTTCAATCATGTCGAAAATGCAGGAGGAAGCGCGGGAAGGACACATGGCATTGGTGCACCAACTGCTCCAATTGGCCTGCCTCCGGCTAAGATGAGCGCGACGGAAAACCCGCCTCTGGTGAGCTATGCAACGAATGCAAGTCCAAGGACAACAGCGGCAACTGCAACAGGAAGACCTAGGTCCCGACCTTGCATCAGGGATTTCTGACGAAATCTCTCAGAAATCGCTCGCGATGCCCTTCCTCTCCCAGTCGCCGTAGCGGGTCGGTTCGGGGCCGGCCGGCCCGTTGACCTCGGGGGGGCGCGTGGCGGCGTCGGCGGCCGCAGCGGCCCGGCGCGCCTCCGCCTCGGCGAGCGCGCGGGCGGCCGCGGCCTTGCGGCGGGCCTCCGGCGTGTCGGATGGCGTGTCGTCTGATGTCATCGTCCGGCCTGTACGATGCGGCGGTTCGTCCGGCCGGCGCATCGATGGCAGTGCGCGAACGCTTGCCGTTGCGCCGGTCAGCGACAACATATAGGCCTGCCTGGCGCCCTGTCAGGCGCGTTTCGGCCGATGGAGGACTTCGCGAGATGGCGGGTTACACCAGGACAGCCATCCTGCTTGCCGGGATGACCGCCCTGTTCATGGGAGTCGGCTATCTGATCGGTGGCGGCGGCGGCATGATGATCGCCCTGCTCGTCGCTCTCGCCATGAACGCATTCAGCTACTGGAACTCCGACAAGCTGGTGCTGCACATGTACGGCGCCCGCGAGGTCGACGCGCGCTCGGCGCCGGAGCTGTACGGCCTGGTGCGGGAACTGGCCGAGAATGCCGGCCTGCCGATGCCGAAGGTCTACATAATCGACAATCCGCAGCCCAACGCCTTCGCCACCGGCCGCAATCCGCAGCACGCCGCGGTTGCCGCCACCACCGGCATCCTCAGGACGCTGAGCCGCGAGGAACTGGCCGGCGTGATGGCGCACGAACTCGCCCACATCAAGCATCATGACACGCTGATCATGACGGTGACCGCGACGATCGCGGGCGCGATCTCGATGCTGGCCAATTTCGCGCTGTTCTTCGGCGGCGGCAACAACCGCAACAACCCGCTCGGCCTGATCGGCATGATCCTGCTCATGTTCCTGGCCCCTCTGGCGGCGATGATCGTGCAGATGGCGATCTCGCGGTCGCGCGAATACGAGGCCGACCGGGTGGGTGCCGAGATCTGCGGCCAGCCGATGTGGCTCGCCTCCGCGCTTGCCAAGATCGCCGGTGCGGTGCAGCGGATCCCCAACGAGCAGGCCGAGCACAATCCCGCCACCGCCCACATGTTCATCGTGAACCCGCTGCACGGCGAGCGGATGGACAATCTGTTCTCGACCCATCCGGCCACCGAGAACCGCATCGCCAGGCTGCGCGCAATGGCCGCGGGCGGCATGGGCGGCGGACCGGTGCGGGAGGGACCGCGTACGGCAAGGGTCGCGCCGGGCCGCGGTGGATCGGTGCCGCCGATCGGGCCGCGCGGCCCCTGGAGCTGACCGATCCGCGTGGCGCAACGCGTCTCCAACAAGGTTTCCCGACGCGTCCGGGCGTCCCGCCCGGTCCGGGAACCGGCCGGCCTGGCCGCGCGGCGCATTGCGGTCGACATCGTTGCCGACACGCTCGCCGGGCGGCAGGCGCTCGACGCGGCGATAGACGCCGAGCACGGGCACGCCGGCCTCGCCGGGCTGGAGACGCGCGACCGCGGCTTCGTCAAGGCGCTGGTGACCGGCACGTTCCGCCGGCGCGGGCAGATTCTCGACGCGCTGGCGCGGTACCTCGATCGGCCGCTGCCGAGATCGGCCGGACGCACCGGCGCGATCCTCGAAGTCGCCGCCTTTCAGATCCTGTTCCTTGACACGGCCGCCCATGCCGCCGTCGACACCGCCGTGACGCTTGCCGCGGAGGATCGTTCGGCCCGGCATTTCAAGGGCCTTGTCAATGCCGTCCTGCGCCGGCTGGCCACTGCCCGCGCTGATGTCCTGGCGCTCCAGGATCCAGTCGCCCTGAACACCCCAGCCTGGCTCGCCAGCCGCTGGCAGACGGCCTACGGCGAGGCGACGGCCCGGGCCATCGCCGCCATCCATCTCGAGGAGCCGCCGCTCGACCTCACGGTCCGCGGCGACGCCGCGGACTGGGCCGCGCGGCTCGGCGGCTCGCTGCTGCCGACCGGCACGGTCCGGCTTTCCCGGGCCGGCGAGGTCGGCGCGCTGGCGGGCTACGCCGAGGGGGCCTGGTGGATCCAAGATGCTGCGGCCGCCCTGCCCGCCAGACTGCTCGGCGATGTCTCCGGGATGCGGGTCGCCGACCTGTGCGCGGCACCGGGCGGCAAGACCGCGCAGCTTGCCGCGGCCGGCGCGCGCGTCGTCGCGCTCGACCGCTCGGTCGGCCGTCTGGAACGGCTGAAGGCCAATCTGCGTCGGCTCGGACTCGCCGCGGAGACGGTGGTGGCAGACGCGACGGCCTGGCAGACCACCGAGCCGTTCGACGCGGTGCTGCTTGACGCACCCTGTTCGGCGACCGGGACGCTGCGCCGCCATCCCGATATCGCCTGGACGCGCCGCGATGGCGAGATCGCCCGCCTCGCCGGACTGCAGGCACGGCTGCTCGATCGGGCAGCCGCGCTGCTGAGGCCGGGCGGCGTGCTGGTCTACGCGACCTGCTCGCTCGAACCGGAAGAAGGCGAGGCCCAGGTCGCCGCGCTGCTGACGCGGGACGCGTCGCTGATCCGCCGGCCCGTGCAGCCGGGCGAAATTCCGGGGCTGGAGGGCCTGCTGACGCCGGCCGGCGACCTGCGCACGCTTCCGTGCGGGCCAGCAGACGGCCGCTTTCCCGGCGGACTCGACGGCTTCTACGCCGCGCGGCTCGTGCGCCCTGGCTGACCGCCGCCGCAGAACGGTTAGAAGTAGTAAGCATTTGAGGCTATTTTGCCCCACTGCCGCTCCTGCCCCCGGCGAGGCGACAGGGCGGCCGCAGCGAGGAGGAGGATGCGCCACGCCAATGGCCGGCATTGCACTGGGTGACCGCCTGCGGATCAGTGCCATTCTCACCGCGCATCAGTTGCGCGCGCTTGCCGCCGCTGCCTATTCCAGTCCGCTCTATCGCTGGCGTCTGTCGGGCGGCGCCTCGGACCGGCTGCTGATTGCCCCGCAGGATTTGCGGACCGCCGACCCGACGATGGCGATCGACATCTATCACGGCCGCTTCTCGCTGGCCGGATCGGTGGCCGAGACCGCGGGCGAATCACCCTTCGCGCTGAAGCCGCCGAACGTCGAATGGCATCGGGCCCTGCACGGTTTCGGCTGGCTGCGCGATCTGCGCGCCGCCGATACCGAACTGGCGCGGATCCAGGCCCGCGCACTGATCAGCGACTGGATGTCGCTGTATGGAAGCTGGGATGCCGGGGTGTGGGATCCCGTGGTCACAGCGCGGCGGCTCATCTCCTGGTTCAGCCATTCCCCGCTGGTGCTGAAGGGTGCCGATCACGCGTTCTACCGCCGGTTCATGCGCTCGATCTCGCGGCAGACACGCCATCTTGCGCGCGCCGGCAGCGAGGCGCCGGACGGGGCGCCGAAGCTGCTGGCCGCGATCGCGCTCTGCTATGCCGGACTGTGCATGCACAACCGTCAGCGGCTGCTCCGCCAGGCCTCGCGCTGGCTTGCGGACGAGCTCGCCCGCCAGATCCTTCCCGATGGCGGACATATCAGCCGCAACCCGGAGGTGCTGATCGACCTACTGCTCGACCTGTTGCCGCTGCGCCAGACCTTCGCTGCCCGCGACGTTGCGCCGCCGCCAGCGCTGACATCGGCGATCGACCGGATGATGCCGATGCTGCGTTTCTTCCGGCACGGCGACGGCACGCTTGCCCACTTCAACGGCATGGGGCCGACCTATCCGGATGTCATGGCGACCCTACTGGCCTACGACGATGCGCGCGGCAGGCCGGTCTCCGGCGCGCCGCATTCCGGCTACCAGCGGATCGAGGCCGGCGACGTGGTCGTGCTGATCGACACCGGCCCGCCGCCGCCGCCCAGGCTGAGCCGCGAGGCGCATGCCGGCTGCCTGTCCTTCGAGATGTCGGCGGGCCTCGAACGAATCATCGTCAACTGCGGCGTCCCGCCGTTCGGCAGCCGGCGATGGCGAACCGTGTCGCGGTCCACCGCCGCCCATTCGACGGCGACGCTCGACGACACCTCGTCCTGCCGGTTCGCCTCCGCCGCGATCGTCGTCGACCGGCTCGGACCGATCATCCTGTCGGGGCCGCGCCACGTGCCGGTCGAGCGGCGCGACGAGGAGATCGTCAGCGTTGTGGCGAGCCACGACGGCTATCGTGGCGATTTCGGCATCCAGCACGAACGGCGCCTGACGGTCAGTGCCGACGGCGACCGCATCGAGGGCGAGGACATCTTCTCGGCGATCGGAGGCCGCGCCACGGCCGATCCGACCTACGCGGTCCGCTTCCACCTGCACCCGCAGGTGCGGGCCAGCCGAACCCGGGACGGCACGCATGTCGTGCTCGCGCTGCCCAGTGGCTCGGCCTGGGAATTCTTCGCCGGTGGCGCCGAGATCAGCATCGAGGAGAGCGTCTATCTCGGCGGGGTCGAGGGTCCGCGCCGCAGCGAACAGATCGTCGTGCACGGCCGCTGCCGGCATGTGCCTCGGGTGAGCTGGCGACTGCGGCGCATCGAGCGCCAGACGCGACGGCGCCGCGACAGCGCGCCCGGCGAGGACGAACTGCCGTTCGGCGCGCCGGAGACCGACGCGCAGGACGTCGCACCGTCCGAGAGCGGCACGGGCGAGCTTGCCGGGTGACCGGACCGTGCCGCCGTGCTAAGCGGCGCGCACAGTCTCCATTGCTCCGGATGCCGCCGATGACCGATCCCGTCCCTGTCCGCCGTGCTCTCGTCTCGGTTTCCGACAAGACCGGCATCGTCGATTTCGCCCGCGCGCTGGCTGGCCAGGGAATCGAGATCCTGTCGACCGGCGGGACGGCCCTCGTGCTGAAGGAGGCCGGGCTCGCCGTGACTGACGTCGCCACCGTGACCGGCTTTCCCGAGATGCTCGACGGTCGTGTGAAGACGCTGCATCCGCGTGTGCATGGCGGCCTGCTGGCCGACCGTGCCAAGCCCGGCCACATGGCCGCGCTCGCGGCGCACGGCATTGCGCCGATCGACCTTCTCGCGATCAACCTCTATCCCTTCGAGGCAACGCTCGCCCGCGGCGCCGCGTTCGACGAGTGCATCGAGAACATCGACATCGGCGGACCGGCGATGATCCGTGCTGCCGCCAAGAACCACGCCTCGGTCGCCGTGCTGGTCGACCCGGCCGACTATGCCGGGGTGATCGCCGAGATCGCCGCGGGCGGCACGCGGGCCGAAACGCGCCGCCGCCTCGCCGCGAAGGCCTTTGCCCGCACCGCTGCCTATGACGCGGCGATCTCGCGGTGGTTCGCCGCCGAGGTCGGCGAGGCCACGCCGACCTGGATCAGCTTCGCCGGCACGCTCATCGAGGAGCTGCGCTACGGCGAGAACCCGCACCAGCGGGCAGCATTCTACCGCTGCGCCGACGCCCGGACCGGCGTCGCCACCGCCCGGCAACTGCAGGGCAAGGCGCTGTCCTACAACAACATCAACGATACCGATGCCGCGCTTGAGCTGGTCGCCGAGTTCGATCCGGCGGTCAGCGCCGCCGTGGCGATCATCAAGCACGCCAATCCGTGCGGCGTCGCGGTCGGCCCGTCGCTCAAGGACGCCTATACCAAGGCGCTGCGCTGCGACCCTGTCTCCGCCTTCGGCGGCGTCGTCGCGTTGAACCGCGCGCTGGATGCGGAGGCGGCACGGGCGATCGTCGAGATCTTCACCGAGGTGATCGTCGCCCCCGAGGCGACACCGGAGGCGATCGAGATCGTCGCCGCGCGGAAGAATCTGCGGCTGCTGGTCACCGGCGGGCTGCCGGACCCGGCCGCGCCCGGCCTTGCCGTCCGCTCGGTCGCCGGCGGGTTGCTGGTGCAGTCGCGCGATGCCGGGCGGCTGGAACTCGGCGCGTTGAAGGTCGTCACCAGGCGCGCGCCCAGCGAGCGCGAACTGTCCGATCTGCTGTTCGCCTGGCGGGTGGCCAAGCACGTCAAGTCGAACGCCATCGTCTATGCGAAGGACGGCGCCACCGCCGGCATCGGCGCCGGCCAGATGAGCCGCGTCGATTCGGCCCGGATCGCCGCTCTGAAATCGGCGGAGGCGGCCGAGGCGGCCGGGCTTGCCCGACCGCTCGCGGAAGGCTCCGTGGTCGCCTCCGACGCCTTCTTCCCGTTTGCGGATGGCCTGATCGCCGCCGCTGCCGCCGGCGCCACCGCGGTGATCCAGCCCGGCGGTTCGATGCGCGACGAGGAGGTGATCGCGGCAGCCGACGAGAAGGGCCTTGCCATGGTGTTCACCGGCATGCGCCACTTCCGCCACTGACAGCAGGGAGCGGATTGGCCATGCGCTGGCGGCGGGCAGCGGGATGGACTGCAGGTGTGCTGGCGGTGATCCTCGCGGCCGGCGGCATCTTCGTGTGGCTGAGCCTGAACGGCAGCCTTACCCGGAAATACACACCCGAGGCGCTGATCGCGCTGCTCGCCCCGCACATCGTCGTGGTCAAGCCCGAGGGCGACGGGCCGTTCCCCGCGGTGCTGATGTACAGTGGCTGCGAGGGGCTATGGGACGGCGCGCAGCGCCGCCCGCTGATGGGCATCTATGCCGACATTGCCGTCAGCGAGGGGGTCGTTGCGATCATCGTCGACAGCCTCAAGCCGCGCGGCATCGATTCGTCGCAAGCCTACCGTCTGGTCTGTCCGGGGCTGGCGGTACGCGGCGCGGCGCGGGCCGGCGACGTCGCGGTGACGATTGCGTGGGCGCGGGCGCTTCCCTTCGTCAACCCCGAGAAGATCGCGCTCGCCGGCTGGAGTCATGGCGGCTGGGCGATCATGGACATGCTGGCGATGCGACCCGACAGCGAGACGCCGCAGAGCCTCACCGCCTGGCCGGACGACACCTTCGCCGGCCTGCGCGGCATGTTCCTCGTCTATCCCTATTGCGGCTTTCCGGCGCTGGCGCCCTGGCGCGGCTTCGCCGAGCCGCTGCCCGCCTGGGCAATCCACGGCACCGACGACGCGACCGCCGATCCCGCGCCCTGCGACCGGGCCTACGGCCATCTCGTCGCAGCCGGCGTGCCCGTCGCGGTCGAGGTCGTCGAGGGGGCGACACATGCCTTCGATCGCCCCGATGTGCTGCCAGGCTCGTCCTCCAAATACGACCCGGCCTTCGCCGCGATCGCCCACGACCAGTTCCGCCGCTTCCTGCGCGAGGTGCTGCTCGCGCCGTGGCAATAGAGCGTGATCGGGTGACGTGGGTTCCGCTTCACCGGTTCGCTCCCGTGGCGAAACGGGGAGCCAGGCTCGGATCGCTTCAATCTGACGCGATCCGACCGCGGTCGCGCCGCGCTCACTCCCCGGCCAGATCGTTGAACAGGCTGGCGGCGACCGCCAGCCGCGACAGCGTCATCTCGCCGCGGCGGATGTCGTCGAGCATCGGCTCGATCCGCGACAGCATCTCGCGCCGGCTGTGCCGCCAGGCCTCGAGCGCTGCCCGGCCGCTCTTGCCCGTCGCGAGGATCTCCCCGACCAGCCGGCGCTGCGCCTGCGAGATCAGGCCGAGCGTACGGTTGAGCGCCATCCGGTCGTAGTAGTCGGCAAGGTCGAGGTGGCGGCTGGCCTCCATCAGCTGCTGCACGCCGAGCTCGGAGGCGAACGCGAAGAATGTCTCCGCAACGGCGGTGAGCTTGCTGCCCGTGCGGTCGGCGACCAGGATGATGTCCGGCGCCCGGGTCATCCAGGGTGCTCCGGCGATACGCCGCGCCAGATCCCCCGGCAGGCCGGCCGCCATCAATTCCGCTGCCCGCGCCTCGATCGCCTCGGCGTCCTCCCGCACCACGAGGCGCCCCAGTTCCCGCGCGAGCGCCTGCGTGCCGCTGCGGTAATGCTCGATGACGTCGGCAAGCCCGTGCGTCAGATCCACATTGCGCAGGAACCATGAGGTGGCGCGCAGCAGGATGTCCTGCAGCGCGGCGTAGAGGTCGAGCTGCAGTGCGCCCGGAATGCGGTTGTCGAGGGCATCTATCTCGCTGTTCAGTTCGGTCAGCGAGAAGGCGTTGCGTGCCGCGGCGAATGCTGCGGCGATCGCCGGCACGCCGGCGCCCGTCTCGTCGGCGAGGCGCACCAACATGGTCGGTCCGCAGCGGTTGATCATCGAATTGGCGAGCATCGTCGAGATGATCTCGCGCCTGAGCCGGTGGCCGGCGATCGCATCGGGAAAGCGCTCGCACAGCTGCTCGGGGAAGTAGCGCATCAGTTCGCGGCCGAGATAGGGATCGTCCGGAACGTCGCTGGCCAGGAGGCGCGAATAGAGGTCGATCTTGGCGTAGGCGAGCAGCACCGCCAGTTCCGGCCGGGTCAGCGGCTGCTTGCGCTCGGCGCGGGCGCGCAGCTCGGCATCGTCCGGCAGCGTCTCGACCACGCGGTCGAGGGCGCGGTCGCGTTCCAGTTCGCGCATCAGCCGCTGCTGGAAGTCGATCTCCGCAAGCCCGCGGCGTTCGGCCAGCGACAGGGCGAGCGTCTGCAGGTAGTTGTTGCGCAGCACCAGCGCCGCCACCGAATCGGTCATCTCGGCGAGCAGCCGGTTGCGGCCGGCGAGATCCAGTGCGCCGGATCTGACCACCGTACCCAGCGCGATCTTGATGTTGACCTCGACGTCGGAGGTATTGACGCCCGCGGAATTGTCGATCGCATCGGTATTGATCCTGCCGCCCGCCAGCGCGAACTCGATGCGGCCGCGCTGCGTGACGCCGAGATTGGCCCCTTCCCCGACGACCTTCGCCCGCAGCTCGCGGGCCGCGACCCGGACCGCATCGTTGGCGCGGTCGCCGACCTGATCGTCGCTCTCGTCGGAGGCGCGCACATAGGTTCCGATGCCGCCGAACCACAGCAGGTCGACCTCGGCCCTGAGGATCGCCGAGATGATGTCGTTCGGCGTCGCGGACCTGCGCGACAGCTTCAAGAGCTCCTGCATCTCCGGCGTGAGGGCGATGGCCTTGTCCTGGCGCGAGAACACCCCGCCGCCGGGCGAGATCAGCTCGCGCGAATAGTCCTGCCAGCTCGAGCGCGGCAGCTCGAACAGCCGCTTGCGCTCGGCGAAGGAGACCGCCGGATCGGGATTGGGATCAATGAAGATGTCGCGGTGGTCGAAGGCGGCCACCAGGCGGATCTGCTGCGACAGCAACATGCCGTTGCCGAACACGTCGCCCGACATGTCGCCGACGCCCGCGACGGTGAACGGCGTCGTCTGGATGTCGATGTCCATCTCACGGAAGTGGCGCTTCACCGCCTCCCAGGCGCCGCGCGCCGTGATGCCCATCTTCTTGTGGTCGTAGCCGGCCGATCCGCCCGAGGCAAAGGCATCGCCCAGCCAGAAGTCGCGCGATTCCGAGATCGCGTTGGCAATGTCGGAGAAGGTGGCCGTGCCCTTGTCCGCCGCGACCACCAGATAGGGATCGTCATCGTCGTGGCGCACGGTCGCCGGCGGCGGCAGCACCTGCGCCTCCGACAGGTTGTCGGTCACGTCGAGCAGGCTGCCGACGAAGATCCGGTAGCAGGCGATCCCTTCCTCCAGAACCGCCTCGCGGCCGCTCGCCGGGAGGCTGGCCGGGACGAAGCCGCCCTTGGCGCCAACCGGCACGATCACCGCGTTCTTGACCTGCTGCGCCTTGACCAGGCCCAGCACCTCGGTACGGAAATCCTGCGGCCGGTCCGACCACCTGAGGCCGCCGCGGGCGATCTTGCCGAAGCGCAGATGCACCCCCTGGACGCGCGGCGAATAGACGAAGATCTCCGCAAAAGGCCGCGGTTCCGGCAGATCGTCGATCTGCCGGCTGGCGAGTTTCAGGGCGAGCGCCGGCTTCGGCTCGCCATGCACATCGGTCTGGTAGAAGTTGGTCCGCAGCGTCGCGCGGATCAGGGTCATGAAGGCGCGGATGATGCGGTCCTCGTCGAGACTGGGAACGGCCTCCAGCGCCGCCTCGATCCGGGCTGCGATCGCCGCCTCGGCCTCGCTGCGGGCCGCCGGCTCGCGGCCATCCGGCTGGAACCGGCAGGCGAACAGCTCGAACAGCATGGCCGCGATGTCGGGATGGCGCTGCAGGGTGCGCCACATGTAGTCCTGGCTGTAGGGGACCCGGGCCTGCTGCAGATAGCGCGAATAGGCCCGCAGCACCGAGATCGGCCGCCACTCGAGCCCGCAGCGCAGGACCAGCGCGTTGTAGCCGTCGCTCTCGGCGCGCCCCTGGATGACCGCCAGGAACGCGTTCTCGAGCGGACCGTGCAGGCTCTCGCGGTCGAAGGCCGCTCCGTCGGACCGGGCAAGCGCCATGTCGTGCAGCCAGATCCGGGCCGGCTCCTCCGGACCGGGCCGATCGATGCGGAATGTCCGCTCGTTGATGACCCGGAAGCCCATGTTCTCGAGGATGGGCACCCGTTCCGACAGCGGCAGCGGGCGCCCGAGGCTGAACAGCTTCAGCCCCAGCCGCTCTGGCCGGTCGATGTCGGCCCGGTAGAAGTCGATGGCCAGGTTGTCCTGTCCGACCAGGCGTTCGACGATGTCGATGTCGTGAACCGCCACCTCGGCCGGATACTGGTTCTGGTAGCCGCCCGAGAAGGCGTCGCGATAGCGCTGGAACAGTTCGGTTGCGCGGAACTCGTCGTGCTGATGGACGAGCGCCGCCTTGAGGTTGTCGGTCCAGGTGCGGACGATGCGCGCCACCTCCGCCTCGAGGCGGCTCGTATCGGGCTGCGGGGTGGTGCCCTCGTAGCGACCGATGATGAAGTGGACGCGGGCGAGGGGGCCTTCCGGATAGTAGGGATAGAAGGCCGAGACACGACCCTCGAAGGCCTGTGCAAGCAGGTTGCCGATGGCGATCCGCGCGTCGGTATTGAAGCGGTCGCGCGGCACGTAGACCAGCACCGAGACGAAGCGGTCGAACTTGTCGGCCCGCCACAGCACCCGGATTCGCGGTCGCTCGCCGAGCTGCAGGATCGACACCACCCAGCTCTGCAGCGTCTCCTGGTCGATCTGGAACAGTTCGTCGCGCGGAAAGGTTTCCAGCACGTTGAGCAGTGCCTTGCCGCTGTGACTGTCCGGATCGAAGCCGAGCCGCTCCATCACCAGGTCGACCCGGCGCCGCAGATAGGGGATCGAACGCACCCCACGCGTGTAGGCCGAGGCGGTGAACAGGCCGACGACCCTGAGCTCGCCGGTCAGGATGCCATTTCCGTCGAAGGTCTTGACGCCGATATAGTCGAGGTGGACGCGCCGGTGCACCGGCGACTTGACATTCGCCTTGGTGACGATCAGCGGAACCGGCTGCATCAGGAACTCGCGCAGTTCCGGCGTGTAGGCGACAAATTCGCGGCCGCGCCTGAGCACCATCACGTCGGGATCGCGCAGCAGGCCGAGACCGGCGCCCTCGGAACTGGCGATGCGCTCCAGCTTGCCGTCGGCAAGCCCGCCGACGAAGGCATATTCGCGCATGCCGAGAAAGGTGAAGTTGTCGTCGCAGATCCACTCGAGGAAGCTGATCGCCTCGGCGATTTCCTCGGTTGGGATTGGCGGGGGATTGTTGCGATAGCCCTCGATCTCGGCCCGCAGGCGGGCGAGCATCGGCTGCCAGTCGCTGACGGCCATCCGCACCGCATCGTCGACACGGCCGAGCGCCGCCGCGGTCTGCCGGCGTTCGAGATCGCTGTCGATCCGCCCCACATGGATGTGGATCAGGCTTTCGCGGATGATCCCCTCGCCCTTGGCCGAGCGTCCGAGGAACGCGGTCCGCCGCCCCTTCGCATCCCGCCTCACCGAGACGATCGGATGCAGCACCAGCCGCACCTCGTAGCCGCGCTCCTGCAGCTCGGCCATCGCCGAATCGAGCAGGAAAGGCATGTTGTCGTTCACCAGCTCGACGATGGTGACGGTTGCCAGGGCGCTGTCGCCGCCCGCCTCCGTCAGCTCGGGGTTGATGACGCGGATCTTCTGCTGACCCGGCGTTCGCGTGGCGCTGAACCGCCAGGCGCTGTCGGCCAGGCGGGCCAGATCGGCCGGCGTGTAGACCACCAGATCCTCGAACGCCCCGTCCGCGAACAGGCAGCGCACGAAGTCGCCCAGCTCGCCCTTGCGGCTCCTGGCCGGCAGCGCCTTGATCGCCGCATCGATCAACGCGTCGCGGCGATCTTGATCTCGTTGCGGCATCAGCCCCCTCCCGTCAATCGTTCGGACCGTCCTTATGATTCCCGGGAGTTTCGGACACTTTGTGAACGGTGTCGACGTTGCGGCGGCTATTGGCGGTTGCTGCGTCGGCAGACATCGACGAAGGCCCGCGCCGTCGCCCTGATTGCCGGCAGCGGACAGCCGCCGTCGGACGGACAGGCACGCATGTAGGCCCAGTGCGTCACCTGCACGGTGTCGCCGGTGGTCATCTGCAGTTCCATCGCCCAGGCACCGCCGCGCCTGCGCATCGTGCCGACGCCGGTGACGCGCTCGCGGTCGGTGTCGTCCATGGCGGCGAAGGACAGGTTCAGCGTGCCTTCGGGTGTCACAGAGCCCACCAGCCGGTTGCAGGTCGGATCGTCGTCGTCGGGCGCAACCCGCCGCGGCGCGCCGGGCGCGGCGAACTGGACACGCGAGACGCCCCAAAAATAACCGTCGCGGTAGCCGTCGATGACGTAGACGGTCTGATCCCTGAGCGGAATCACGGCGGGATTGTCCGCAGACGTCATGATTGCGAGCAGGTTGGCGGTCGGCACGTACCAGACGGTCCCCTCGAGCCATGACCAGCGCCTTGGCGTCGGCGCCGACTCCGGTTCGTCGGCGACCGCCCCGCCGGTATGGGCCGCGACAAGCCCGGCCAGTATCGTCGCGGCCAGTCGACGGAATTTCGGCATTGCATTTCCCCCTTGATTCGGTTGCCCTCGTCGCTCGTGATAGCAGCCGCGGACCGCGTTCGGCACGTCCGGTTGCCGGCGTCCCGGATGCGATCAAGAATAATCATCTGGTGGAGACGACATGGCGGATGGACAGGTGGCCACGGATCGGCCGATCGCATTGAACCTGCCGGGCGAGGGTGAGCTGACCGAGCGGCAGCGCGCCTATTTCGACAAGTGCATCGAGAAGCTCGGCATGGTGCCGAACGTCTTGCGCGCCTATGCCTTCAATCCCGACAAGCTCGACGCCTTCATCCGGATGTACAACGACGTGATGCTCGCGGAGTCAGGGCTGTCCAAGCTCGAGCGCGAGATGATCGCGGTGGTCGTTTCGAGCGTCAATCGCTGCTACTATTGCCTGACTGCTCATGGCGCTGCGGTCCGGCAGTATTCGGGCAATCCGGAACTGGGCGAGCAACTGGTGATGAACTACCGCGCCGCCGATCTCGCGCCGCGCCAGCGCGCCATGCTCGACTTCGCCTGGAACCTCACCGAGCGGCCCTGGGAGATCGATGAGCCTGACCGCGCGGCGCTGCGGCAGGCCGGCTTCAGCGACCGCGACATCTGGGACATCGCCGCCGTGGTCGGCTTCTTCAACATGTCGAACCGGATCGCCACCGCGACCGACATGCGGCCGAACCGCGAATATCACGGCCAGCATCGCTGAGCGGCCGCGGCACGGGGTGGCACCCGCCGCCCCATCCGATCGCGTCTGCGCGCCCGATCATGAAACACGCCCAATCATGAAACTATTGCATCCCGTCATTACCAATCGTGAAACATGCGGGACATCAAATGCTCGTAGGAACCATTGCGTAGGCGACGATGTTAACCACATCCCTGGTAGGGGTTGACGACCGAAACGCAACGTTCGACATTTGTTCACATGAGCGCGCCGTTCCGCATCCTCGATTCGGACCCATTCGTACCCTCCGTCCTGGACGGGATGCCGTTCGCCGCGGAGTTCCGCTACTGGACCGGCGGCAGCGGCGAGCGCTACCTGACGCGCGCCTTTCCGCTGGAGCTGGCGGCGGAATTCCCCGGTGCGCCGGTAGTGCTGGCGGCCGTGGACGAGGAGGGCCGGCGCGAGGCGCTGTGGATCGGCATCGCCGCCGGTCGACAGTTCGACGCCGCGCTGGCGGCAGCGCGATCGGCGGGGGCCACCGAAGCCCATGTCCACCTGCTGGCACGCGGCGCGGTTGCCCGGGTTGAGGTGTTGCGCGATCTGCGCGCTGCCGCCCATCCGCGCGCATCAGCCCGGCGTCCCGATGGCGCGCGCGTTGTCGCGCGCGCCGCGTAGTGCCCGGGCGACGACCGCGAGCCTGCGGTCCACGACCCCGATCTCCTCGATATGCGCCAACGTGTTGAGCACGTACTCGACATTCGGACCGGATTGTCCGCATCCCTGCAGAACGAATTCGACCTGCCGCTCCACCGGCAGCAGGCCGGCGTACTGGGGGTGGTTGCGGTCGACGATGTAGCAGACCGCCTGCACCACGCGGCGCGTGCCGTCGCACAGCTCGACCGGCCGGACCACCTCGCGGTAGACCATGGTCACCTGTTCGCGGGCGCGCAGATAGGCGAGCGTCTCGGCACGCCTTTCCTCGGCGACGCGGAAGCACACTCCCCGGCACGAGCCGCCCCGGTCGAGACCGAGCACGAGTCCCGGCCGGTCCGGCGTGCCGCGATGGACATGGCTGTAGACGCACAGGGCCCGGTGCAGCCCGTGCAGGCGGCCCGGAACCCGCTCGACATGCTCGAAGCCGGGCCGCCACATCAGCGAGCCGTAGCCGAAGACCCAGAGATCGCTCATAATCCGGCGTGTCGTCCTGCCGCCGTGCGCGTCGGCGGCCCATCCTTCGTCCAGGCAGCCTGCCCTACCAGCGCCGTCATCGCTTGGCAATGATCGCCCCAGCCACGATCGGCCGTCCGCTTCCGGAGCCCCACCCCGTCCATGACCGAAGACCCGACCCCGACAGCGCCGGACGGCGCGCCCCGCAGCCGCGAACGCCTCGGCCGCCCGCCGCGCTTTCTCGTGATCATCGCCGGTCTCGTCCTGCTCGCCGTCGCCGGCTGGAGCGCGGTCTGGTATGTCGGAACGCGCAAGGCCGATGACCTCCTCGCGGCCTGGCTCGATTCGGAAGCCGCCAAGGGGCGCACCTACCGCTGTGGCGAACGCTCGGTCGGCGGCTATCCGTTCCGGGTCACGGCGACCTGCGCCTCGCCGCAGCTCGACATTGCCGATTCCGGTCCGCGCCTGCGTCTGGCTGCCGAGGGCTTCCGCGCGGTGGCGCAGGTCTGGAACCTCACCCATGTCATCTTCGAGATCGACGGCCCCGTGCGGATCGGCGTCGGCGGCGACGATACCGGCCCGGACGCGCTGCTCGATGCCGACTGGCAGGTGCTGCAGGGCTCGGTGCGGGCGCCGGGGGGCCAGATCCGCCGCATCGACGTGGTTGCCCGCGACATCGCCGCGACGCCCGAGGCGCCGGCCTATCCCGGCGGACCGGCGATGCGGCTGAGCGCGCGCGAGCTGCAGCTGCACGGGCGGCGTGCCGACGCGGCGGACGGCAGCAACGACATCGAGGCGGCGCTGACCCTCGACGGCCTGGTGGCTGCGAGAGCAGGCGCAGCCCCCTCCCAGCCCGTCGACATCGCCTTCGTCGGCCGGCTCGATGCGCTGCCCTATCCCGCGCCGCGCGAGCCCGCCGCCTTCCTCGCCGCCTGGCGCGACAATGGCGGCTCGATCGACGTCGCGCGGCTGAGCGCCCAGCAGGGTGGCGCCGAACTGCGGGCGGCCGGCCGGATCGCGCCGGATGCGGCGGGGCGGCCCGAGGGACGCGTGACGGTCAGTCTCGCCGGTGCCGGCTCCGTCGACAGCGGCACCTTCGGCGGTCTCGGCCCGATCGTCGGCATGGCGCTGCAGTTCGTCGGCAAGCCGACCGAGATCGACGGGCGGCCGGCGATCACCGGCGAGATCGACTTCCGCGACGGGCGCATGCTGATCGGCGGCGTGGCGATCGCCGAACTGCCGCCGCTGTTCTGAATGCCTGTTGCGGCAGCCGGTTCGAGACCCCTCCGGTACCGATCCGTCGGCCGGCCTCCTTAGACCTGCGGCGGGCGTCCTATCTGGCGGCGGGGTCCGGTTTGCCGGCACCCGGTGTCCGGCCGAAATCCGGCGCTTCCGTTTCCTGGCCCGCCTCGATGATGCCGCGACGGATGGCGCGGGTGCGGGTGAACAGGTCGAACAGCATGTCGCCGTCGCCCCAGCGGATCGCCCGCTGCAGCGCGGTGAGATCCTCCGAGAATCGCGCCAGCATTTCCAGCACCGCGTCGCGGTTGTGCAGGAACACGTCGCGCCACATGGTCGGATCGGAGGCTGCGATACGGGTGAAGTCGCGGAAGCCACCGGCCGAGAACTTCATCACCTCGGACTGCGTCACCTGTTCGAGATGCGCCGCCGTGCCGACGATGTTGTAGGCAATCAGGTGCGGCACGTGGCTGGTGATCGCCAGAACCATGTCGTGATGTTCCGGGCTCATCGTCTCGACATTGGCGCCGCAGCCGACCCAGAACCGCGTCACCGTTTCCACCGCCGCCTGATCGGTCTCCGGCAGCGGGGTGAGAAGCGTCCAGCGGTTGCGGAACAGCTCGGCAAAACCGGCATCGGGACCCGAATGCTCCGTCCCCGCCACCGGATGCGCCGGCACGAAATGCACGCCGTCAGGTATATGCGGCGCCATCTGGCGCACGACCGAGGTCTTCACCGAGCCGACATCGGAAACGATTGCGCCGGGCTTGAGGGCCGGCGCGATGGCCTCGGCCACCGTGCCGCTCGCCCCGACGGGAACCGAGACGATGACGAGGTCTGCTCCGCGCGCGGCGTCGGCCGGATCGCTCGCATAGCTGTCGCCGAGGCCGAGCTCGCGGGCGCGTGCCACGGTCTCCGGCCGCCGGCTCTGCACGGCGATATGCCGCGCCAGTCCCTGCTGGCGCACCACCCGCGCCAGCGACGACCCGATCAGCCCGATGCCGATCAGCGCCAGCCTGTCGACGATCGGATCAGCCATCGGTTCGACCGAGGAACTCGGCGAGAGTGTCGACCACGAGCCGGTTGGCCTCCTCGGTGCCGACCGTGATACGCAGGCAGGAGGCGAGACCATAGGCCTCCATGCGGCGGACATAGATGCCGCGCGAGATGAGGAAGGCGTCCGCGTCGGCCGCGCGTCTGCCGTCGGCGTCCGGGAACCCGACCAGGATGAAGTTGCCGACGCTCGGCGTCACCGTAAGGCCGAGGCCGGCGAGCCTGTCGCTCAGCCAGGGCAGCCACCGCTCGTTGTGCGCGACGGCCGCCTCGGTGAAGGCGGCATCCTGCAGCGCAGCGATGCCCGCGACCATCGCCGGATGGCTGACGTTGAAGGGCCCGCGCACCCGATTGAGCACGTCCGCCACCGCTTCCGGACAATACGCCCAGCCGAGCCGCAGCGCCGCCAGCCCGTGGATCTTCGAGAAGGTGCGCAGCATCACCACGTTGCGGGCATTTGCGACGAGGTCGATGCCGGCGCTGTAATCGTTGCGGCGGACATACTCCGCATAGGCGGCGTCGATGACGAGCAGGACCCGGCCGGGCAGCCCCGCATGCAGACGCTGCACCTCCTCATAGGGCAGGTAGGTGCCGGTCGGATTGTTGGGATTGGCGAGAAACACGATCCTGGTGCGCTCGCTCACCATCGCCAGGATCGCATCGACATCGGCCGTCAGTCCGCGCTCGGGGGCGACGACCGGCCGGCCGCCGGAGGCGAGCGTCGCGATCTTGTACATCAGGAAGCCGTGCTGGCTGTAGAGCGTTTCGTCGCCCGGCGACAGATAGGCATGGCAGAGCAGCCCGATCAGTTCGTCGGAACCCGCCCCACAGACGATCCGGGCCGGATTGAGCCCGTATTTCGCGCCGATCGCCTCGCGCAGCGCCGTGGCGGCTCCGTCCGGATAGTGCTGCAGATGATCGGCGGCGGCGCGGAACGCCTCGATCGCCTTCGGGCTGGCGCCGAGCGGCGTCTCGTTGGAGGAGAGCTTGAACAGCCGGCCGGCAACGGCCTTGCCGGATGATCCCGGCACATAGGCGCTGATGTCGAGGACGCCCGGCTTGGGCTCCGGCGTGGCGGCGGAATCCACCTGAAGGCTCATGCGAACTATCCGAAGGTCCAGTTGTAGGGGGCTGCGACGTTGCCGATCCAGGTGACGGTCCCGAACACGGCCGCGGCGGGGGCGAGCACAGAGTTGATCTCGGCCGGCGTCCTGTCGGAGGCGAGCAACGCCCCGGCCGGGCCGTAGCCGAGCAGAACGCCGAAGCTGTCCAGCACCGAGGCCGAGGTCTGCGCCGTCAGCGACACGGCGTAGACGCAGGCTTCGGTCGGGGCGTCGACGTCGGCCGGGCCGAGGATCAGGGCAGCGGGGAGGTCAAGACCGTCCATTGGCGGCAGGAAGGGCAGCGCGGCGATCACTTTCGCGCCGTGGCGGCCGGCCTCGGGCGCCGGCTCGCCGGTCAGGTCGATCTCCGCCCACCATCGCTCCTCGAGCGGCCCGTCGAGCACGACGACAGCCAGGTCAGTACCGGTGCGCGCCACCGTCGCCACGGCCTCGGCATCGGAGTCCGTGGCGACCAGCGGTGCGGAAAACCCGAAGGCATAGCGCAGCAGGTCGCGCACCCGCGGTTCCTCCGCTCGCGACGACAGCACGCGATACGGGGCCTGCAGCTGGGTGAAGGTGCCGATGATCTCGCGCCACAGATGCTCGACGATCGACAGCGGCAGCGGTCCGGCATGGCGATCCTGCAGCGCGCGCATCATCGCGGCCTCGCGTCCCGGCCGGAATGCCGCGCCGCGCTCGCCGAGCTTCTTGGCGGCGATGAGCTGTTCGATGACCTCGGCGCGGCGCATCAGCAGGCCGTGGATCTCGCTGTCGACGGCGTCGATCTGGCGACGCAGCGCGTCGAGGTCGGGAGTGGCGGGGGAAGAGGTGTTCATGCAGGTCCGCTGGCGAACAAGGACACGACGGAGCGGAATCCCACCCCGCGCCGCGGCCGGAGTCTTACGGGAGCGACTTGCCGAACGCAAAGAGAATCATCGACATGGCGCAGCGTTACGGCGTCCCCGCGCTCAGAATCGGACCGTCGCCGTGACGAACGACGTCGTGCCCTCGAATCGGTGGCGGGCATCCTGCTCCCAGTACATGCGCGCATTCGGCACGACCGCGCGGCCGGCCACCTCGGTCGCGAAGGCGAGTGCCGGACCGAGCGTCGCGCCGGGGCCGCTGTCGCCGGTGAGCTGGCGATAGGCATAGCCCGCAAGCCCGATCGACCAGCCATTGGCGAAGTGGTGGTCGGCAAGCCGTCAATTCGCTCGGCAACATCGCCGCCTTCGCCGGTCCGACGCTACCCGACGGCACCCGGATCGCCCGCGGCACGTCGTATCGCGTCGCGGGCGAGGAGTTCTCCTGCGGCGATCCGATGGTGCAGGCGATGATCGGCTGGATCCACGGTGCCTGGCACTGGAACCTGATCGCCCAGCTCTACCTGCCGTTCGGCGCCTATATCAACGGCAACCTGGTCGATATCGGCATCGATCACTGGTCGAGCGATCTCAGCGTTGCGGCGACCTACCTTGATCAGCACAACAGGCTTGAGATCTCGTTCTCGCCCGGCCTCACCTTCAACTGGGAGTCACCTTCAACTGGGAGAACGAGAGCACGCGGTACAGGACCGGGACCGAGTTCCACGGCGAGTTCGCCGTGCTCAAGCACTTCAATGAGACATGGGCGCTCGGGATCGCCGGCTACTACTATCACCAGATCACCGGTGACAGTGGCCCCGGCGCCAGGATCGGATTGTTCGAGGGCCGCGCCGTCGGGCTCGGACCGATCCTCACCCGCAACGTCACGGTTGACGGCAAGCAGGTGACGACCTCGACGCGCTGGCTGCACGGGTATTACGCGGTGAACCGAACCAGGGGCGACAGCGTGCTCCTCAGTATCGGGATCCCGATCCACGTCGGCGCCCCGCAGTTCCCGCGGACATGCGGGCACGCCGCGGGCGGCTCAGGAAGCCATTGACAGGACCAAAGCCGGACACCTACTAGGGGCGATCGGACCGGGAAGGATGAGCCCGGCGGGGCGAGACGTCCCCTGCCGGCCGGGGACGCCGGCGACCGGTGATCCAGCAGGGAGAGGCGCGTGACCAGCCGCACCGCGGCCTATCGGCAGGTCGATAAGCCGGACAGCGAGGTTGTGCGCTTCGGCGTGGACGATCCCTTGCGGCTCGACTGCGGGGTCGACCTGGCGCCCCTCACGGTCGCCTATCAGACCTATGGGACGCTCAATGCTGAGCGCAGCAACGCGATCCTCGCCTGCCACGCGTTGACCGGCGACCAGCATGTCGCCAACCGGCATCCGGTCACCGGCAAGCCCGGATGGTGGGATCTGATGGTCGGACCTGGCAAGCCGATCGACACCAACCGCTTTTTCGTCATCTGCGCCAACGTGCTCGGCTCCTGCATGGGCACCACCGGCCCGAGCAGCATCGACCCCGCCACCGGTCAGGCCTATGGCCTGAACTTTCCGGTGGTGACCATCCGTGACATGGTGCGCGCCCAGGCCAAGCTGATCGACCATCTCGGCATCGAAACGCTGTTCTGCGTCGCCGGCGGTTCGATGGGCGGCATGCAGGTGCTGCAGTGGGCGGCGAGCTATCCGGACCGGGTGTTCTCGGCGATCCCGATCGCCACCGCGGCGCGCCATTCCTCGCAGAACATCGCCTTTCACGAGGTAGGCCGCCAAGCGGTGATGGCCGATCCGGACTGGCGTGGCGGCCGCTATCTCATCGAGGGCACCAGACCGAGCAAGGGGCTTGCCGTCGCGCGCATGGCCGCCCACATCACCTATCTGTCCGAGGAGGCGCTGCACCGCAAGTTCGGGCGCAATCTGCAGGATCGCGAGACGGTCACCTTCGGCTTCGATGCCGATTTCCAGATCGAAAGCTACCTGCGCCACCAGGGCATGACCTTCGTCGATCGGTTCGACGCCAACTCCTACCTCTATCTGACGCGCGCCATGGACTACTTCGATCTGGCAGCCGATTACGGCGGTACGCTCGCCAATGCGTTCCGCGACAGCCGGACCCGGTTCTGCGTCGTCTCGTTCACCTCCGACTGGCTGTTTCCGACCGAGGGCAATCGTCAGGTCGTGCATGCGCTGAACGCGGCGGGCGCCCGCGTCTCCTTCGTCGAGATCGAGACCGACCGCGGCCATGACGCCTTCCTGCTCGACGAACCGGAGATGTTCGCCGCGATCCGCGGGTTCCTGGAGTCCGCGGCCCGCGCGCGCGGTCTGGCCGCGCCGGTCGCCGTGCCATGACCGAGCATACCGATCCGGGCCAGCAGCAGACCAAGCGTGTCGACCTGCTGCTCGTCGCCGAGATGATCGCGCCGGGATCGCGTGTCCTCGACGTCGGCTGCGGCGACGGCACGCTATTGCGCATCCTCGAGAACCGCTACGGAATCGACGGCCGCGGCATCGAGCTCAGCCAGCGCGGCGTCAACGAATGTGTCGCCAAGGGCCTTGCGGTCGTCCAGGGCGATGCCGATCACGACCTCGATGACTATCCCGACAACGGGTTCGACTACGTCATCCTGAGCCAGACCGTGCAGGCGACCCGCAACCCCCGTGTGGTGCTCGGGCATCTTCTGCGCATCGGGCGGCGGGCAATCGTCTCGTTCCCGAACTTCGGTCACTGGCGGATGCGCTGGCAGCTCCTGTTCGAGGGGCGGATGCCCGTCACCGAGCACCTGCCGATGTCGTGGTACGACACACCCAACATCCACTTCTGCACGATCCGTGATTTCGTCAGTCTCGTGCACGATCTCGAAGCACGGATCGAGCGCACGATCGCCCTCGACTCGCGCGGGCGACGGCTGCCCGACAACGCGTCGCTGTCGCGCCTGAATATCTTCGGCGAACAGGCGATCTTCCTGCTGCGGCGCGGCGGCGAAGCGGACTGAGCCATCGGCGGCGGCCGATGCGCTCTGCCGGCAGCAACCGCGAGAGAACGTCCCCGGGAAGTGGACACGGGTGCTGAGTCAGGAACTGCGACGCCAACAAGCCGTCAGGGCGGAGTAGCTATGCCGTGAAGCGATCAACCGCTCGAGCACTCGGTGACGCCGACCGACCTGGTCCCCAGACACGGAATCGCCCGGGCCGGGACCCGGACGATTCCGCTGCAAGCAGGTCAGAGCCGACTATTCCTGCGCGGGTTGGGACGACTGGCTGCCCGCCGGCGTGCTGATCTGCGCCGTCTGGACAGGCGTCGAGACGGACACCGTGTGCCCGCTCGAACAGTTCGCGAACGCAGCGGCAGACGACATGGCCAGCGCGAAGGCGCCGACTCCTGCGAGGAGTTTGCGAGTCATGGAGCTCCCCTTTCGGTGGACGACGTCAGGATGAAACGCCGTTGGAGGAAAGGCTAGCATCCCGGGACCTCCGGTCAATGCGGACGGGTCTCACGAAGTCGTGACGGCGGCTCGCGGATGGGCCGCGCGATAGGCCTCGAGCAGCCGCGACTCATCCACGGCGGTGTAGACCTGCGTGGTCGACAGGCTGGCGTGGCCGAGCAGCTCCTGGATGGTTCTCAGATCGCTGCCAGCGTTGAGCAGATGCGTCGCGAACGAATGGCGCAGCGCGTGCGGCGTGGCACCGTCCGGCAGGCCGAGCGCGCTCCTGAGCTGCGCCATCCTGCGCTGCACGATGCGCGGATTGAGGGGCCCCCCGCGCGCGCCGACGAACAGCGGTCCGTCCGGCGCCAGCACGAACGGGCAGGCGGCGAGGTAGACGGCGACGGCATCCGCCACTTCCGGCAGCACCGGGACGAGCCGTGTCTTGCCGCCCTTGCCGGTGATGCGCAGCGTGCGTGCTCCTCCGGCCGCCGGCGCCTCGCCGCGGGTCAGCCCGAGCGCCTCGGAGATGCGCAGGCCGCAACCGTAGAGCAGCGCGAAAACCGCCGCATCGCGCGCCGCGATCCACGGCTGGTCCGCCACCCGATCGAGTTCGTCGCGCTCCACGACCCGGCGGGCCGCTTCCGCGGACAGCGCCCGCGGCAGCCGGTGGCGTCGCTTCGGACCGCGCACCACGGTCAGGGCGGAGGTGGTGGATCCGGTGTGCTTCTCCACGTGCCGGGAGAACGAGCGGATGGCCGCAAGCGCCCGCGACAGCGACGGCCCGGACAGACCGTCGCGGCGCCGGGCGGCAAGATAGGCGCGGATGTCGGTGGGCGACAGCGCCCTGAAGTCACCCAGCGAGGGCGGCCCGCCGAGATGATCGCGCAGGAACATGGTGAACTGTCTGAGATCGCGGCCATAGGCCTCGAGGGTACGGCGGGCAAGCCGGCGCCGGTCGGCGAGGCCATCGAGCCAGACCCGCACCGCGCCCCGGTAGTCGGGCTGTGCCATCAGCGGGCCGATCGGCTCGGTCTCGGGAGTGTCGGATCGGCTCGGACGATGCGGCATCGTGCACTCGCGGCATGGCAACCGCAGCCAGTCTGCGGAATGGACGCCAGTCTGGCAAAGTCGCGTTAACCGGCCCTTGCGCGCCGCCTTGGACGGATCACAGACGGACTGCGGCCAGAATGGCGCCCGGCTCCTCGGGACTGCCTTCCTGCAGGATGACGGCGCATCGGCTGCCCTTGCCGCGCGGCATCGGGACGGAGACCGCAACGGTCTCGCCGCTCCAGCGCGCAACCGCTTCGATATGGCGGACGACGTTGTGGTAGGTGTTGGTGCGGCCGCGGTTCTCGCCGCGCTTGATCTCGACGGTGCGCTGCTCCTCGTAGGTCACGAACCAGATCGTCGCCGCGCCTGTCCGCGGCGGCTTGCCGGCGCCGGCGCGGATCACGATGTCGTCGCCCGACCGGTCGGCCTCCAGCACGACCCGCTGCGCATCGAGTTGGCGGCCGGTCGCGCGGATCATGTCCTCGATGGTCTTGCGGTCCGATCCGGCGGCATGCGCGAGGCCGTTGACGACGGCCTGCGGCGTGTAGACCGCACGATCGCCGCGGGCATGCGCATAGGCCTTCTGCCGGGCGGTGAAGTCGGGCTGCGCGAGGGTGTCCTTCCAGCCGAGATAATCCCAGTAGTCGATGCTGAAGCTCAGGGCGAGCACGGACGGCTGGCGTGCCAGTTCGCCGAGAATGCGGTCCGCCTCCGGACAGGACGAGCACCCCTGGCTGGTGAACAGCTCGACCACGTCGATGCGGGTGGGCTGCGCAGATGCCGAGCCGGGCAACGCGGCCAGCATCGCCGCCGCCAACGCCAGTCCCGTCAGCACCCCGAAACGCATGCCGATTGCCTTGCCGCCCTCGTTCCGACAGGGGTGGGCATAAGGCGGCGGACGATCAAAGGCCAGTCACATTGGGGTGACGGCAGATCCTGCCCCTCCCGACCCTGTCGGTCCCGTGCCGCTACGCTGCCAGATTGCGCAACACATAGTGCAGGATGCCGCCGTTCCGGAAATAGTCGAGCTCGTCGAGCGTATCGATGCGGCAGATCAGCGGGACCGACACGGTCCGGCCGTCGGCGAAGGTTACCTCGGCCGCGAGCCTCACCCGCGGCTTCAGTCCCTCGGCAAGCCCCCTGATCGTCACCGTCTCGTCTCCCTTGAGGCCGAGCGTCTGCCATGACTGGCCCTCCTCGAACTGCAGGGGCAGTACGCCCATGCCGATCAGGTTGGAGCGGTGGATGCGCTCGAACGACTGCGCAATAACGGCGCGCACACCGAGCAGGCGGGTTCCCTTCGCGGCCCAATCGCGCGACGAGCCGGTACCGTATTCGCGGCCGGCGAACACGACCAGCGGCACCCCCTCCTTCTGGTATTTCATCGCCGCGTCATAGATCGGCATCTGCGTGCCGTCGGGATAATGGATCGTGACGCCACCTTCGACTCCGGGAACCATCTGGTTCTTGATGCGGATGTTGGCGAAGGTGCCGCGCATCATCACCTCGTGATTGCCGCGCCTGGTGCCATACTGGTTGAAGTCGACCGGCTGCACATTGTGCGCGATCAGATACTGACCGGCCGGGCTCTGCGGCTTGATCGAACCGGCCGGCGAGATGTGGTCCGTGGTGATCGAATCGAGGAACAGGCCAAGGATGCGCGCGCCCTCGATATCCTTCACCGGCTCCGGCGCACGGCCCATGCCGATGAAGTAGGGCGGGTTCTGGACATAGGTCGAGTTGTTGTCCCACCGGTAGGTGAGGCCGCCCTCGACCTTGATCTTCTGCCAGTTCTCGTCGCCCTTGAAGACGTCCGCGTACTTTTCCTTGAACATCTGCGGGTTGATCGTCTTGCGCACGAACTCGGAGATTTCCGCCGAGGAGGGCCAGATGTCCTTCAGATAGACCGGATTGCCCGTCTTGTCGGTGCCGAGCGGTTCCGTGGCGAGATCGACCGTCAGCGATCCGGCGAGCGCGTAGGCGACCACCAGCGGCGGCGAGGCCAGGTAGTTGGCACGCACATCGGGATTGACCCGACCCTCGAAGTTGCGGTTGCCCGACAGAACCGAACAGGCGACGAGATCGGCCGAGTTGATCGTCTTCGAGATCGCCTCGGGCAGCGGCCCCGAATTGCCGATGCAGGTGGTGCAGCCGAAGCCGACCAGGTTGAACCCGAGCTTGTCGAGATCCTTCTGCAGGCCCGACTTGTCGAGATACTCGGCAACGACCTGGCTGCCGGGAGCGAGCGAGGTCTTGACCCACGGTTTCGGCTTCAGACCGCGCGCTGCGGCGTTGCGGGCGAGCAGGCCGGCACCGATCATCACGTAGGGGTTGGAGGTGTTGGTGCACGAGGTGATCGCGGCGATCACCACGTCGCCGTGGCCGAGATCGTACGCCTCGCCCTCGACCTTGACGCGCTTGCCGAGGTCTCCGCCCTTCTTGAACTCGCTGTCCATCGCCTCGATGAACTTCGCCTTCGCCTCGGCGAGCAGCACCCGGTCCTGCGGCCGTTTCGGACCGGCGATCGAGGGTTCGACCTCGGACAGGTCGAGTTCAAGCGTGTCGGTGAATTCCGGATCGGGCGTATCCGCCGTCCGGAACATCCCCTGCGCCTTGGCGTAGGCCGCGACGAGCTCGACGCGGGCGGTGGTGCGGCCGGTATCCTTCAGATAACGCAGCGTGTCCTCGTCGATGGGGAAGAAGCCGCAGGTCGCCCCGTATTCCGGCGCCATGTTGCCGATCGTCGCGCGATCCTCGAGCGGCAGATGGGCGAGGCCCGGCCCGTAGAATTCGACGAACTTGCCGACCACGCCCTTCTTGCGCAGCATCTGCGTGACGGTCAACACCAGGTCGGTGGCGGTGACGCCTTCCTTGAGCCGGCCGGTGAGCCTGAAGCCGATCACCTCGGGGATCAGCATCGAGATCGGTTGGCCGAGCATTGCCGCTTCCGCCTCGATGCCGCCGACGCCCCAGCCCAGCACCGACAGGCCGTTGACCATGGTGGTGTGGCTGTCGGTGCCGACCAGCGTGTCGGGATAGGCGAACTCGACGGTGGTCGACTTTCCCTCGGCGTCCTTCACCTTCTCTTTCCTGGTCCACACGGTCTGGGAGAGGTATTCCAGGTTAACCTGGTGGCAGATGCCGGTGCCGGGCGGGACGACGCGGAAATTGTCGAATGCCTCCTGGCCCCAGCGCAGGAAGCGGTAGCGCTCGCCGTTGCGTTCGTATTCGAGCTTGACGTTCTTGGCGAAGGCGCGGGCATTGCCGTACTCGTCGACGATCACCGAATGGTCGATGACCAGATCGACGGGGACGAGCGGGTTGATTCGCTTCGGATCGCCGCCGAGCATCGTCATCGCGTCGCGCATTGCCGCGAGATCGACGATCGCCGGGACGCCGGTGAAGTCCTGCATCAGCACGCGGGCCGGGCGAAAGGCGATCTCCCGGTCGGAAGACTTCGTCTTGAGCCAGGCCGCGACCGCAGCGATGTCGTCCTTGGTCACGGTGCGGCCGTCCTCGAAGCGCAACAGGTTCTCAAGGAGCACCTTCATCGAGAACGGCAGGCGGGATACCCCCTCGAGGCCGTTCTCCTCGGCGGCCTTAAGGCTGAAATACTCATAGGTCTTGGTACCGACCTTGAGGGTCTTGCGGGCCTTGAAGCTGTCGAGCGAAGTGGTGGTCACGGTATCGTCCCTGCGGTTCGGGGGTCGGTGGCGGGATCGTGGGGTCAAGGGCGAACGCCGGTCGCACGCAGGTGCATGCAGGCGGACCCAGGCCCCGCTTGCCGGGTATATACGGAATTTCTGGGAAGGGTGCCATATGACGAAAGCAATACCGACACCCGCTGCGGTCCTGCCGGGCGCAGCGCCGGAGGCCGTTCGTTGTTGAGGCTTGTCGGCGAGGACCTGGCCTGCGTAAGGGGCGGCCGCGAGGTTTTCGACGGCGTGTCCTTCGCCGTGCCGGCGGGCGGTCTGCTGCAGCTGCGTGGGCCGAACGGCGCCGGCAAGTCGTCGCTGCTCCGGCTCATCGCCGGTCTCGTCCGGATCGGTGGCGGCCGGCTCGATCTGCTCGGCGGCCAGCCTGATGTGCCGCTCGCCGAACAGACCCACTATGTCGGTCACCTCGACGCGCTGAAGCCGGCGCTGACGGTTGCCGAGAATCTCGAATTCTGGGCGAGGATGCTCGGCGGCGGCGACCGCCCGGTGGCGGCGGCGCTGGAGACCATGGGCATCGGTCCGCTGGCCGATTTTCCGGCCGCCGTGCTGTCGGCCGGGCAGCGCCGCCGGCTCGCGCTCGCAAGGCTCGTTGCCGCCAGCCGTCCGGTCTGGCTGCTCGACGAACCGACAACCGCGCTCGATGCCGACGGGCGCGATCGCCTGTTCGAGCTGATCGCAGGCCATCTTGCCGGCGGCGGGCTGGCGCTGGTGGCGACCCATGTCGACCTGCCGCTTGCTGCCGCGACGCTGACGCTGGGAGGCCGGCGATGATGGGCGCGCTTGCCGCCCTGTTCCGCCGCGAGGCGCGGCTGGCGCTGCGTGTCGGCGGCGGCGCGATGATGGGGGCGATGTTCTTCCTGATCGTCGTCTCGCTGATGCCGTTCGCGGTTGGCCCTGATCTCAATCTGCTGCAGCGGGTCGGTCCGGCCATCCTGTGGGTGGCGGCGTTGCTCGCCACGCTGCTCGGCCTCGACCGTCTGTTCCAGGCCGACTACGAGGACGGCTCGCTCGACCTGCTGGTCATGGCCGAGACACCGCTGGTGCTCGCGGTCGCGGTGAAGGCACTGGCGCACTGGATGACGACGGGCCTGCCGCTGGTGATCGTCGCACCGCTGCTCGGACTGATGCTCAACATCGCGCCGGGTGCGCTGCTGGCGGTGTCGCTGACGCTGCTGATCGGCACGCCGGCGCTCACCTTCGTCGGCACCATCGGCGCCGCGCTGACGGTGGCGCTTCGCCGCGGCGGTCTGCTCGTGCCGGTTCTGGTCTTGCCACTTGCCGTTCCGGTGCTCATCTTCGGTGTCGGCGCCACCTCTGCGGCGGTCACCGGGCCCATGGCGATGGCGACGCCGCTGATGGTGCTGGCCGGCATCAGTCTGGCGAGCCTGGTCCTGGCGCCGGTCGCGGCGGCGGCCGCGCTGCGCCTGGCGCTCGATTGATGTAACCTGCCGGTCCCGGCTTGTTCCGCATCAAGGCGGACGGCGCCGGCAACCGGTAGCGCGACTGAGACAAGAGGCGGATCGAGGACCCCCGATGATCGCGTTCGCCAACCCGACCCGGTTCATGGCGCTGACCGACCGGCTGATGCCGTGGCTGTGGAGTGCCGCCGGTCTGGTGCTCGCCATCGGGCTTGTCATGGCGTTCCGCGCGCCTGCCGACTACCAGCAGGGCCATACCGTGCTGATCATGTACATCCACGTGCCGGCCGCCTGGCTCGCGATGATGTGCTACACGGTGATCGCCGTCTCCGGCATCGGTACGCTCGTCTGGCGCCATCCGCTCGCCGACGTGTCGGCGAAGGTCGCCGCGCCGGTCGGCGCCGCCTTCACCTTCCTGGCGCTGATCACCGGCTCGCTGTGGGGCAAGCCGATGTGGGGCACCTGGTGGGTGTGGGATGCGCGGCTGACCTCGGTCCTCGTCCTGTTTCTCATGTATCTCGGGCTGATCGCGCTGTGGCGCGCCTTCGACGATCCGGTGCGCGCCGCCCGCCCCGCGGCGATCCTGGCGCTGGTCGGCTTCGTCAACATCCCGATCATCAAGTTCTCGGTCGACTGGTGGAACACCCTGCACCAGCCGGCGAGCGTGTTCCGGCTCGACGGGCCGACCATCGACGCCTCGATGCTGTGGCCGCTGCTCATCATGGCAGGCGGCTACACGCTGCTGTTCGTGGCGCTCCACACCGCGGCGATGCGCAACGAGATCCTGCGTCGACGGGTCCGGGCGATGCGGATCAAGGCTGCCGCCGTGCTGGCGCCAGCCCAGTAGGGGGACAGGACGATGGACATTGCCCATTTCGGCTTCATCCTGGCGTCCTATCTCGTCACCGCCGCGGTGCTCGGAGCGCTGGTCGCCTGGGTCGTTGTCGATGGCCGTCGGCAACGCGCCGCTCTCGACGACCTGGAGCGCCGCGGCGTCCGCCGCCGCCATGCGGAGGTCGCCGCCGCAATCGGCCGCGAGCCCGCCCGATGACCAGTGAACCGCTTCCCGCCCGCCCGGTCCGCCCGCTCTGGGTGCGGATCGCGGTTGCCGCGCCGCTGCTCGTCTTCGCGGTGCTGTGCGGCCTCCTGCTCTACCGCCTGTTCAGCGGCGATCCCTCGGCGGTGCCCTCGGCGCTGATCGGGCGGCCGGTGCCGGAGTTCACGCTGCCGGCGCTCGAGGGGCTTGAACGCGACGGGACGCAGGTGCCCGGCTTCGACGCCGCCGGACTTCGCGACGGCAACGTCTCCGTGGTCAATGTCTGGGCCTCCTGGTGCGCCCCCTGCCGTGACGAGCATCCGCTGCTCGCCGAGCTCGCCCGCGACGACCGGTTCCGCCTCTATGGCATCAACTACAAGGACGCCGGCGAGAACGCCCGCCGCTTCCTCGGACGCTACGGCAACCCGTTCGACGCGGTCGGCGTCGATGCCAACGGCCGCGTCGGCATCGACTGGGGCGTCTATGGCGTGCCGGAGACCTTTGTCGTCGGCGGCGACGGCACGATCCTCTACAAGCACATCGGACAGATCACGCCGCAATCGCTCCGCGAGCGCCTGATCCCCGAGATCGAGAAGGCACTCGCGGCATCCGCGCCGCCGGCCGGATCCTGATCGGCCGCTGTCCAGGGCGTCGTGCCGCCGCAGCTTCGACGATCCAGCGTCCGCGCATCATCATCCGCCCCTGCGCCAGGTGTCACCGCGGTCGCCTCCGGTTTCATCCCGGACGGCCGACAGGCCAATCCGGGATCGGGAGGGCAGCACGGCCGGTCGTGTCCGCAGTCCGGCTGGCGGGCCTCACGCGTGGCCACCAGCCGGGGTGATGCAGTGGGCGCAGGACGGCAGGCAAGGCGTGCAGACCCTCATGGGAAACTGAACTCCGCAACGATCGGCGCGTGCAGCGATGCGGGCGAGCGCTCGATCCGCCGATAGGCGATCAGCTCGTCGTCGAGCATCTCGTTGTGGATCGCGACATGTGTCAGATGGCCGAGCAGTCCCCGGCTCGCCAGGATGTGGTCGAGCATCAGCGGGCGCCCGTGATGCAGCACCGTGAAGCGTCGATCCACCGGCAGCGACCGCGCCACCGGGGTCAGAACCCGCGTCGCCAGGGCTCCCGTGCCGGTATCGTCCTCGCCGGCACAGGCGAGCCGCAGCGCCGTGTCGTGGTCGTCGGCATTGAAGTCGCCGCACACTGCGATCAGCGCATCGGGTCGGGCGTCGAACACGCGCTCGACCGCGAGGCGCAGCTCCAGCGCCTGACCGGCCCGCTTGATCGCCGCCTCGAAGAAACCCTCCGCCCAGCCCGAAACCGTCTTCCAGCGAAACGGTCCCGTCTTCTGGCCGGGGATCGGTGCGGCGAGCGGGGCGCGCAGATGCAGGTTGAACAGCGCGAGCGGCCGCCCGTCCGGAAGGTCGAGGGTGAGGTGCTGGATCGGCCTGTCCCATGACAGGTCCTGCGGGACCTCCAGCGGCGGATCGGCGGTGGCGGGGCACCAGCGCGGCGGCGCGACCAGATCATGGCGGATGTCCTCGACCGCGCGCACCGGCAACCGGGTCAGCACCGCCAGGTTGTGGATGTCGGCCGGGCGTCGGCGGGTCGGTCCCGTGCCAAGAACGAGCCGATGGCCGGCATACCAGGTTCCCTCGATCAGCCGTTCGAGGGCCAATGCCCGGCGTTCGCCGCCTGCCTTGACCGTATTGACCTCCTGCAGGCAGACGACGTCGGCGCGAAGCCGCTCGAGCTGCGGCCGCAGCACGGCGAGGCGGCTCTCGAGATCCGGCGCGCCGGTACGCGCGCCGCCGAAATCCTCCAGATTGAAGGTCGCGATGCGCATGATCCCGGATGCCGCCTCACCCGCACCGGGAGTAACCGCAATCGAGGCAGGCAAGACAGCCCTCGCGGTGAACGAGGCTCGGATGGCCGCAGCGCGGGCACCTCGCCCCGACTTCCTCTGGCAACGCCGCCAGCGCGACCCGGCGCGGATCCGCTTCGCCCGGCGCTGCCTGCGCCGGAACGAGGAATCCGATGTCGATCATGTGCCGCTCGATCACCTCGGCGATCGCTGCCAGCAGGCTCGGCACGTAGCGGCCGTTCATCCAGTGTCCACCGCGCGGATCGAACACCTCCTTCAGCTCCTCGACCACGAAGGAGACGTCGCCGCCGCGCCGGAAGACCGCACTGATCAGCAGCGTCAGCGCCGCTGTCCAGGCGTAATGCTCGACATTGCGCGAGTTGATGAAGATCTCGAACGGGCGACGCCGCCCGTCGCGCTCGATGTCGTTGATGGTGATGTAGAACGCGTGCTCGGTGTCTGGCCAGCGCAGCTTGTAGGTATAGCCGGGCAGGATCGCGTCGCGCTGCAGCGGCTCGGCGAGGCGCACGACGGACGGGCCGTCGCGCGCCGCCGCCTCGCGCGGCGCCGGCGGGGCCGGCAGCGGCAGGTTCGGCTGCGGCGCGGCGACGGCGCCCTGAACCGGCGGCGATGCGGATCCCGGTGCGCCCGCCGCCTCGGCGCTCAGCACCGATCCGGTCACCTCGTTGGGCCGATAGGTGGTGCAGCCCTTCAGACCCAGCGCATAGGCACGCGCATAAACGTCCTTGAAGGCCTCGAACGAGATGTCGCGCGGCAGATTGATGGTCTTCGAGATCGACGCGTCGACGAAGGGCTGGAGGGCCGCCTGCATCCGCAGATGCGCCTCGGGATCCAGCGTCTGGGCTGTGACGAAGACATCGGGTGGTGGCGCCGCCGCGCCGCAGCGCGCCTGCCACAGGCGGTAGGCGTAGTCGCTGACCTCCTCCTCGCGACGGCTTCCGTCCGGCATCAGCACCTTGCGGCGGTAGGCGAGCGAAAAGATCGGCTCGATGCCGGACGAGACGTTGTCGGCAAACAGCGAAATCGTCCCGGTCGGCGCGATCGAGGTGAGGTGGCTGTTGCGCATGCCGTTCGCCGCGATCAGCGCCCGGACCTCGGCATCGAGCCGGCCGACCACCGGGCTGTTCATGAACCGGTCGCGGTCGAACAGCGGGAAGGCGCCCTTCTCGGCGGCAAGTTCCGCGCTCGCGCGGTAGGCGGCGTTCTGGATCGTCCGCATCCAGTCCCGGGCCACTGCTGCGGCCGCGTCGGATCCGTAGACGAGGCCGAGCATCGCCAACGCGTCAGCTAGTCCGGTGACGCCGAGGCCGAGGCGCCGCTTGGCCCGCGCTTCCGCCGCCTGGGCTTCCAGCGGGAAGTTCGACACGTCGATGACATTGTCGAGAAAGCGGACGGCGAGCATGCTCGCCGCGGCCAGCCGCCCGGCATCGAGCCGCGCCGCCGGTCCGAACGGATCGGACACCAGTCGCGCCAGATTGATCGAGCCGAGCAGACAGGCGCCGTAAGGCGGCAGCGGCTGCTCGCCGCACGGGTTCGTCGCATGGATCGTCTCGCAGTAGGCGAGATTGTTCTCGGCGTTGATGCGGTCGATGAACACCACGCCCGGCTCGGCGTAGTCGTAGGTCGCGCGCATGATCCGGTCCCACAGCGCGCGGGCGCGGATGGTGCGGTAGACGCGGCCCTCGAACACGAGGTCCCAGTCGGAGTCGGTCTCCACCGCCTTGATGAAGGCGTCGGTGACGAGCACCGACAGGTTGAACATCCGCAGCCGCGCCGGATCGGCCTTGGCCGCGATGAAGGCCTCGATGTCGGGATGGTCGCATCTGAGCGTGCCCATCATCGCACCGCGCCGCGACCCCGCCGACATGATGGTGCGGCACATGGCGTCCCAGACATCCATGAAGCTCACCGGACCGGAGGCATCCGCCCCGATCGACCGGACCGGCGCGCCTTTCGGCCTCAGCGTTGAGAAATCGTGACCGATGCCGCCGCCCTGCTGCATGGTCAGCGCCGCCTCGCGCAACTGGGTGAAGATGCCGTCGAGATCGTCGGGAATCGTCCCCATGACGAAGCAGTTGAACAGCGTCACCCGCCGTCCGCTGCCGGCGCCGGCGAGGATGCGTCCGGCAGGCAGGAAGACGCCGGACTCGAGCAGTTCGAGGAACCGCCCGGCCCATGTCGCGCGGGCGGTCTCGTCGGGTTCGGCGGCGGCGACCGCCTTCGCGACGCGGCGGAACGTATCGCCGACGCCGGCCTCCATCGGCGTGCCGTCCGCATCGCGCAGCCGATACTTCATGTCCCAGATCTCGGCGGCGATCGCGGACGGCGGTAGTCCCGCGCCGCCGCCGGAGTCAGCCTCGTTCATGGCCGATGCTCGCTGCTCGGTGCCGCCTCAAGGGCAGCTTTCGGCACTATCGCGCGGCGCACGGCTCCGGTCAATCGAATGTTCCCGATTTGTACCTTGCCGGCCCCTGCCGACGGTCTGCGGCGCTCAGGTCCCTCCGCAACAGGCCTCGAGCCGGTAGCCATCGGGATCGATGACGAATGCCGCGTAGTAGTCCGGTGCGTAGGCGGTCCGCAGCCCCGGAGCGCCGTTGTCACTGCCCCCGGCTTCGAGTGCCGCCGCATGAAAGGCATCGACCGCCCGCCGGTCCGGCGCATCGAAGCAGATGTGCAGTCCCGATGCGGGATCGGCCGGCACCGGCCGCGCGGTCGCAGCAATCCACAGTCGGACACGGTCGCGACCGTAGCCGAGAGAGGTGGCGTCGCCGCTCAGGCAGGCATAGCCGAGCGGCGCCAGCGCGGCATCGTAGAATCGCTTCGTCGCGATCAGATCGCGGACGCCCAGCGAGACGTGGTCGATCATCGTCGGTCTCCTCCTGGTGTGACGATCGGTCAGAGAATGTGGGCGCGGTCGCGGATCGGGAAGCGATGGCCGCGCTCGGGATCGGTGCGGCGGATATGGCCCTCGATCTGGCCGCGGCTGAGCCCGATGTCCTTGAGAAGGACGTCGTCGAGCGCCTGCAGGCGGTGGATCGTGACCCGCCGGCGATGCCAGCGGCGCAGTCCGCCAGCCACGGCGGAGACCGTCTGCAGAATCAGCCGGCCGGACATGGTCGGCCGAGCGTCGACGGTGAACGGAACGGGGGTGAACAGGAAGTTGAGCATGACCTTGAGCCTTCTTCGTGCGGATGATCCGCAGCCGGACCGCGCCACTGGCCGAGCGCCGGCTGTCGGCGCACTATGCGGGCGGCCCCTGACAGCCTTCTGTCAGCAGCCTCGACAGGCTCCTGACAGCGTGCTGTCAGGAGGGATGGTCCATGGTCAGCGAGGTTTCCGGAGAGCCGATCGCATGCGCCGCGCTGACCGACTGTTCGAGATCATCCAGATCCTGCGCCGCCGCCACGGGGCGACGCGCGCCCGCGATCTCGCCGAGGCGCTGGAAGTGTCAGACCGCACCGTCTACCGCGACATCCGGGATCTGATGGCGAGCGGGGTGCCGATCGAGGGCGAGGCGGGGATCGGCTATGTGCTCCGGGCCGGTTTCGACCTGCCGCCGCTGATGTTCACCGAGCAGGAGATCGAGGCGCTGGTGCTCGGCGCCCGCATCGTCGAATCGCTGTCGGATGCCGAGCTCGCGCGCGCCGCCTCCGACGTCATCGCCAAGGTCGAGGCGGTGATTCCCGACCGTCTGCGCGGCTACATGTCGAACACCGCGCTGCTCGCGCCGCCCGGCCAGTTCATGGAGCCCCTGCGCTTCGACCTCGCCGAACTGCGACGGGCGGTGCGGCAGCAGCTCAAGGTGCATTTCCGCTATACCGACATCATCGGCCAGGCGTCGGAGCGGTCCGTGCGGCCATTGTCGCTCGCCTATTTCGGCCCGGTCTGGCTGCTCGCCGCCTGGTGCGAGCTCAGGGCCGATTTCCGAACCTTCCGCCTCGACCGGATCGAGGACTTCCACGTCGAGCCGGAGCGCTTCCGCCACGAGCCGGGCAAGACGCTGACCGATTTCCTGCGCCGCGAACGGCCCTGGACACGCAGCGCGCTCAACCGGCCTGACGACGAGGAGGCGGGGTAGTAGGCGTGGCCGCGGCCACCATGCCCTCGAGCCTGGCGCGCGCCTCGTCCGGTATCGGTGGCGGGTTGGGGGCAGCGGCGGCCTCGCCGAGGAGACGGTCGCTGGCGGTCTCGATCGCCGTCTCGAGCCGCTCGCGGAACGCCTCGCGATCGAGGCCCGGCGGAATCGGCTCGAGGAACTCGACAAGAATCGTTCCGGGATAGCGCTGCCATTTGCGCCGCGGCCAGAAGAGGCCGGAATTGAGCGCCACCGGCAGGCAGGGAACCTGCATCGTCGCATAGAGCAGGCTCACTCCCTGCTTGTATTGCGGCGGGGCGCCGGGCGGCCGGCGCGTGCCTTCCGGGAAGATGACGATCTGGCGGCCGCGCGCGGCCTCCGCATGCGCCCGCCGCGCCATGTCCTTGAGCGCCGTCGCACCCCTGCCGCGGTCCACCGGGATCATCCGCATCTTGCGGCACCACCATCCGAACAGCGGGATCCAGGTGAGCTCCCGCTTCAGGATGAAGGCTGGATCGGAGAAGTAGGGTAGCAGCGCGAAGGTCTCGAACACCGACTGATGCTTGGCGGCAACCAGCAGCGGCATGCCTCGCCGGGGCAGCCCGCCCCGCACCTCGACCCGCACGCCGCCGATCACCTCGAGGAGCCAGGTCGAACAGCGCGCCCAGCCATGCACGCACCCGATCGTCCAGCGCCGCGGCAGCAGCAGCATCGGCGTGCAACCGATCATCCAGACGATGATGTTCAGGTAGAAGGCGATGTTGAAGAGTATCGACCTGACTGCCAATGCCGTCGCCCCTGCTCGCTGCCGCGGGTCTGCCACGCCGTGCCGGCAGGCCGGCTGCGGTCAGTCGCCGGCGTGGGCAGCGCTGCGCGTCATCCCGGAGATCGCGGTCGGCTCGCTGAACCGCAACCGTGCGATCGACATCAGATACTTCGTGAACTCCGCGAGGAGAAGCCGGGCGGTGTCCGGATCGTGCCACCAGTCCTCGGCGCGCATCCTTTCCGTTACCACGGCGTGGGGGATCAGGCGCGCTTCCGGCAACTCCCGCGCAATCTCGTTGAGACTGCGCGGCAGGTGGTAGCTCGAGGTGACGACGATCACCGAGCGGAAGCCGTTGCTGCGCACCCAGTCGCGCGTCTCCTTGGCGTTGCCGACGGTATTGAGTGCCGAGCGGCCGAGATCGACACAGCAGGAGAACAGGAACTCCGGAGCCAGCGTCAGGCTCGCCAGCGCCTCGCGGCTGGTGCTCGGATTGACGCCCGAAATCAGCAGCCGTCGCGCCCGGCCTTCGTTGAGCAGCGCCATGGCGTCGTTGATCCGGTCGGCGCCGCCGGTCAGCGCCACGATGGCATCGGCGTATTCCGTCGTCTCGGGCTTCTGGAACCGGCTGACCGTATCGACGAAATGCAGGAATCCGATGGCGAAGGCGATGCCGCCCGCGATGGCTGTCCCCGCCAGGCCGACGACGAGCATGCGCCATCGCGCACGGCGCTTCGGTGCCGGTCGCCGCACTGGCGTCTCGGTGTCCACGATTGCCCCCGGTGGCGCCTGGTCGCGTTCGATGTTCATCATGTCGGATCAACAGGATACTAGGGAATGAGGCGCGCTCGCGGCAAGCGCCGCGCGCCGCCGCCACGATTCTTCCGTCAGTCGAACACCCTGAGGAACCGGAACACGGTGATGCGCGAGGTCAGCGCCGTCAGCACCGCCACCAGCAGGACGGTCAGCACGACGCCGGCGAAGGTTGTCCAGCCGACGGAGACGGCGCCAAACAGCGCATCGAACTGGTCGCCGGCCGGCGTTGCCGCGAACTGGGCAGTGATCCAGCGCACCGCGCCGAACGCCGCCACCGCCATTGCCCCGCCGGCCAGCCCTCCCTTCAGTCCGAGCCGCAGGAAATGCCGCTCGAACTCGCGGGCGATGAAGGATTCCTTCGCACCGACCAGATGCAGGACCTCGACGATGTCCCTGTTGCTCGCCATCGCCCCGCGCGTCGCGAAGATCACCGAGAGCACCGTGGCGCACAGCACCAGGGCGAGGATGCCGATGCCGGATACGATCAGCGTGTTCGCCATTACCGCCAGTCGCCCCTGCCAGAGCTCGTGATCGTCGAGGCTGGAGGTCGGTACTGCGCTCATCAGTCGCGCCCTGAGAGCGGCGATGTCGGGTGGAGCATGGCGGTCGATCTCGACGACGATCAGCCGCGGCACCGGCAGCTCGTCGAGATCGACGCCCGAGCCCAGCCACGGCTCCAGCAGGCCGCGCAACTCCGCCTCCGAAAGCGCCCGCACCGCGCGCACACCGGGCGTCGCACTGATCAGCGTGGTCGCCTCGTGAATCGCCGCCGCCATGTCGAGACCCTCAACCGGCCGGACCTGCACCGTGACCTCGCCGGCGATGTCGGTGCGCCAGTCGCTCGCCGCCGTGGCGACGACGGCGACTGCGCCGACGGTGATGCAGGCGAGGAACGACATGATCGCCAGCACGAAGAACAGGGCACGGCTCGCCACACCCGCTGCCGGCACGATGGCGGAGGACGGTTCGAACCCGAGCTCGTCCAGCTCGCGCCGCCGCTCGTCGTCGTCCATCGGTCCGGAGTTTGCAGGATGGGCCATCGCTCGGGTCAGTCGTAGATGTGCATCCGGCCCTCGTTGAGGACGAAGCGGCGCGCATCGTACTGGTCCATGAGGCCGATGTCGTGGGTGGCGATGACAACCGTGGTGCCTAGCCGGTGCAGCTCCATGAACAGCCGCAGCAGGCGCCGGGCGAGCGTCGGGTCGACATTGCCGGTCGGCTCGTCGGCAAGCAGCAGCTCCGGCTGGGTGATCACCGCCCGCGCGATCGAGGCGCGCTGCTTCTCGCCGCCGGACAGGACCGGAGGATGCACATGCATGCGGTCGCCGAGGCCAACCCAGTGCAGCAGTTCGACCACGTCGGTGCGGTAGTCCGATTCCGCCTTGCCGATCACTCGCAGCGGCAGGGCGACGTTCTCATAGGTGGTCAGGTGGTCGAGCAGCCGGAAATCCTGGAAGATCACCCCGATCCGCCGCCGCACCGTCGGCAGGTCCGACCGCGACAGCCTCGAGACGTCGTGGCCGAACATGGTGATCAGCCCGCGGGTCGGCTTCAGCGCCAGAAACAGCAGGCGCATCAGCGAGGTCTTGCCCGCGCCGGAGGGACCGGTGAGGAACTGGAACGACCCCGCATCGATTCGGAACGAGATGTCGCGCAGCACCTCCGGCCCCATGCCGTAGCGCAGACCGACATTTTCGAAACGGATCACGTCCTGCTCCCTGGACTGCCGGCGGCCACCATCGGCCGGTCCGCTTAAGGCTTCATTAATCATAATCCGGGCAGTTGAAACCACGCGCCGCCCCGCGCGCCGTCGGGCCAGTCGCGGCTGGCGAACGTTTTGGGACGACGATGACGATCACGTGTCCGAACTGCGGCACGAGCTACGAAATCGATGCGGCAACCTTCCCGGCCGCCGGCCGCAAGGTCCGCTGCGCGCGCTGTCGCGAGATATGGCACGCCGAACGCAACCTGTCGCCGACGTCAGCGCAGGAAATCCTCCCGCCCGAGGCTGCCCCTGCCGACGCCTTCGCCCACGCGCCCGACCCCGCTGCCGAGCCCGCCCCGCGCGGCGCACGGATCGTCGAGGACGGACCGGGTGAGGACGGACAGGTTGGAGACGGACGGGGCGAAGACGCTGCCGACAAGGTCGCACCGGCAACCGGTCGCGATGTCGAACAGGCCGCCCGCGCCCGCGAGGCCGCCCGGCGCGCGGCCCGACTCCGGCGTCGCGCCGGCCGCGCCGGCCGGTCGGGTCTGGGGCCTTTCGAGGCGGCGCTGGTCGGAGCGGTCCTGGCGGGTGCTGCCGCGGCGGTGTACTACCGCGAGGACGTGGTGCGCGCGTTGCCCTCGGCGGCCGCGCTCTACGAGCTTGTCGGCCTGCCGGTCAACCTGCGCGGCCTCGAATTCGCGAATCTGAGCTATCGTCGCGATTTCGAGGACGGCATCCCGGTTCTGATCCTGGAGGGAGAGATCGTTAACATCCGCAACGAGCCGCTGCCGGTTCCCGCGATCCGCTTCGGCCTGCGCGGACGCTCGGGCGAGGAAATCTACGCCTGGAGCGTCGAGCCGCGTCAGAAGGTCATCGAACCGGCCGCCGTGATGCCGTTCCGGACCCGTCTCGCCTCGCCGCCGCGTGCCGCCGACACCGTGCAGATGCGCTTCATGGAGCGCGGCCGCCGCATCGTCGAGGCGCAGCCGTGACGACGATCGAGCGCCGCGGCTTGAGGATCCGGGTGCTGTTCTCGCCCGAAGAGATCGCCGCCCGCAACCAGGCCCTCGCCGTCGAGATCGCTGCACGCAGCGGACCGGAATTCCTGGTGGTGGCGATCCTCAAGGGCAGCTTCGTCTTCGCCGCCGACCTGCTGCGCGCGCTCTACGCCGCCGGCCAGTCGCCGGAGGTCGAGTTCATGAGCCTGTCGAGCTATGGCGCCGGCACCGAATCCTCCGGCCGTGTCACCGTGCTGCGCGACATCGAGAGCGACGTGCGCGACCGCACCGTCATCCTCGTCGACGACATCCTCGAATCCGGTCGCACGCTGGCCTACGCCAAGGATCTGCTGGTTGCGCGCGGCGCCGCCCGGGTCTTCACCTGCGTGCTGCTCGACAAGCCGGGCCACCGCAACGCATCGATCGAGGCCGATTTCGTCGGTTTCGATTGCCCGGATCTGTTCGTGGTCGGCTACGGCATGGACGTCGCGCATGCGTTCCGCGAGCTTCCCTTCGTCGGCGTCGTCGAGGGGCGCGTTTCCGAACTGGGGTCCGATGACGATGGCGAGCATCCTGCTGGTTGAAGACGACGAGGGCGTGCGCGCCTTCGTAGCCCGCGCCCTCTCGAGCGAGGGTCACGAGGTGTACGAGGCCGGCGACGGCGCCGAAGCGCTGAATCTGCTGCGCGGACCGGCCAGCGGCTGCGACCTGGTACTGTCGGATATCGTGATGCCGGTGATGGACGGCATCGGCCTCGCCCTCAATGTCGCGCGCGAGCGTCCGGACGTGCCGATCCTGCTGATGACCGGCTACGCCAACCAGCGCGAGCGGGCGGGCGATCTCGACGAGATCGTCCGCGACGTCGTGCTGAAGCCGTTCACCCTGGCCGAGATCCGCGCCAAGGTACGCGAGGTGCTCACAGCGCCGGCGGTCGCCGGCGAGGCCCACTGCAGCGCCTGATGGCCAGCCGCGACGGTCGCATCCCGCTTCAGAACCGTTCGAGCAGCCGCTCGATGTAGTCTCGTTCGAGTCGCGGCCGCGCCGGATCCGACAGGCGCCGGCGCAGTTCCTGCAGGATCTCGCGCGCACGCTGCACGTCGATCTCCTCCGGAACACGCACGGTGACGCCATAGTCCGGCCCCTCCGTGCGCAGCGGCCTGCCGAACGGGTCGGTGCGCTGGCGTGCCTGGCCGGGCTGGCCCGGAGCATTGCCCATCCCCTGGCCCTGCGCCATCTGCTCGGCCATGGACTGGGCGCCGCGCCTCAGATTGTCGAGCGCGCGGCCCTGCTGGCCGAGTGCCTCGCCCGTCTCGCCGGCGCCGAGCGACTGCTCCGCCTCGCCCATGGCCTCGCCGGCCTGGCCGAGTTCGTTGCCGGGGTCGACGCCCATCCCGCGCAGCTGGTCGAGCAGCTCCTGCAGCTGCTGGCGAAGATCGCCCTGGCCCTGACCGAGCTGGCCGAGTTCCTGGCTGCGCTGGCCGTCCTCGGGCTGCCCCTGTCCCTGCTGCTGGTCGAAGCGGTGGGTCTCGTCCATAAGCTGCTGCTGACGCCGGATCATCTCGCCGAGCCGGTCGAGCGCCTCGCCCATCGGCCCGGCCTGCATCGGCCCGGCCTGCATCTGGCCGTTCTGCAGGTTCTCGAGCAGGTTCTGCAACTCGCTCAGCATCTGCCGGGCAGCATCGCGCGAACCGCTGCGGGCCATGTTCTCGATGGCGTCGAGCAGGCGCTGCAGGTCGTTGCGCGAGAACATCCGGGCGTTCGGGTCGATCGGCATCGGCTGCTGGGCCTGCTGGTTCTCCATTGCCCGTCGTGCCATCTCCGCAAGGAACTGGTCCAGCGCCTCCCTGAGTTCGGCCATCAGCCGCTCGATCTCGGCGTCGGAGGCGCCTTCCTCGAGCGCCCGCATCAGCCGCTCCTGCGCCGCGCGCAGATCGCGGGCCGCCAGCGACAGGTCGCCGTCCTCGAGCTGCAGCGCGATCTCCCAGAGCTGATCGACGACGCTGACCAGCGTCTCGTCATCGCCCCTGGCATTGCGCAAGCGCCAGTATGCAGAGCGCAGGCCGAGATAGATGCCGTAGTCGGCGATATGCCGCTCCGGCTCCATGGTCAGTGCGTCGAGCGCCATCGCCACGTCGCCGACCGCGCCGCGGTCGAGCGCCAGCTCACGCCGCTGCTCGACCACCGCCCGCGCCAGCGGGTCGAAGAACCGCCGCTGCGGCAGGGTGAGTTCCACCGGTTCGCTCATCCCTTCCTGGCCCAGGTCGTCGCGCGCGACGAGCGTCAGGCGCACCTGGGAACCCGCCCAGGGATGCGCGGCGAGATCACGGATGGTCTGCGCGGTGCCCGACTGGGCGCGCATCTGCGGCAGCGTCAGCGGGAAGTCGGGCGCCGGGATCAAAGGATCGGCGGCGGCGAGTCCAGCCTCCAGAGGCCGGAACCGTGCCTCCGCCGAAACGATCCCGTAATCGTCCTCGACCGAATAGATCAGCCGCAACGCCTGACTCGCGGTCACGTCGGGCGGGCGCTGCAACGAGATCGACGGTGGGATGTCAGCGATCACCTCGAAGGTCCAGGCGTGCATCTTGCGTCCGCCGACGCCGATCGCGACGCTGCCCGCCGTCTCCAGCTCGATCTCGTATTCCGCCGGACCCGTCGCGGTGCGGACGGCATCGCCCGCGGGCGCGGTCGGCAGGATGGTCACCGGATCGGCCGAGCCGAACACCGCCGAGACCTCGACATCGGCATCACGCGGGGCGCGGATGACGAGCCGAGAGCCTTGCGGCACCTCGATCCGCGACTCCGCGACGGGACGGGCCGACGGGCCGCTCAACAGCATCGGCGGCCGGCCCGTGTAGCGCGGCGGTGAAACCCAGGCGTCGATGCGCGCGGCGACCGCCTCGCGCACTTCGCCGCGGCCGGTCGCCGAGACGAGGCGTCCGTACCAGTCCGGGCCGGCCCAGGTCAGCGCGATCACGAACACGAGCAGCACGATCGCCCTGAGCGCATAGGGATCGCGGGCCGCCACGCGCGGTTGCGGTGCGCCGGCCGACAGCCGCCCGATGCTGGCGGCGGCGCGGGCGCGGTGCGCCGCCCACAGGGCGTCCGTTGCCGGGTCGCTCGCCTGGCCGGACATCCGGTCCTCGAGCGCCGTCAGCGGCCGGTGCGCAAGACCGGAGCGCGACTCGACGCGGTGCCGCGCCGCGTCCCGCTGTGGCAGGCGCGCCCGCGTCAGCGGCCACAGCGCCGCAAGGAAGGTGGCGGCGAACAGCGCGAGGCCCGCGATCCGCAGTGCGGGCCCGACGCTGAGCCACAACCCGAACCATGAGACGATGCAGTAGACCGCGACGACGATCAGCGCGGGGATCAGGGCGGGCCAGATGCTCTCGACCGCGAGCGCGGCGGCCGCGCGGCGGGTCGCTGCCTGAACGGATCGGGCGAACCGACCCGCCGGCTCGGTCGCGTCGGTCGGTCGTCCGCGTGGTCTGGTCATGCCGGGTCGGGCCACGTTTGCCTCCGTCGTCGGCCGGGACGATGCCGCGCCATCGCCGCACCGCCGCCGGAGATTCGCGCAAGAGCAGGGTCGTGCAGCGCCCTGACGCCGTGATCCCGCTCGGCATGCGGCTGTCACGACACGTCGCTCCAGTATGGTGCAACGCAAAGGCGGCGCCAATCAGGCTGACGGATATCGTGTCAAATTGACGTGAAGGGCGCGGCTCACAGCCAGCCGGGCAACCGGTCGAGCCCGATCAGATCGTCGAAATCCGGCCGCGGCCGCACCACCGCGAAGTCGCTGCCGCGCACCAGCACCTCAGGGACCAGCAGCCGCGAATTGTAGGTCGAGGACTGCACGGCACCATAGGCTCCCGCCGACATGATGGCGAGCAGGTCGCCGGCGACGACGGGCGGCATCGGCCGGCCGTGGGCGAAGAAGTCGCCGGTCTCGCAGACCGGGCCGACCACATCCACTGGCGCCTCGGGCGCGCCGGGCGCTGGCTCGGCGACCGGGATGATGTCGTGGTGGGCGTCATAGAGCGTCGGCCGCACCAGATCGTTCATCGCCGCATCGACGATCAGGAACGTCTTGTCGTGGCCGCGCTTCACGTAGATCGTCTCGGTGACGAGGATGCCGGCATTGCCGGCGATCAGCCGTCCCGGCTCCAGCACGACCGTGCAGCCGAGCCCCTGCATGTGCCGCTTGACGACCCCTGCATAGTCCCTCGGTCCCGGCGGCGTCTGTCCCGCTGCGTAGGGGATGCCGAGCCCGCCGCCGAGATCGACATGGGCGATCTCGTGACCGTCAGCGCGCAACAGCACGGCCAGGTCGACCAGCCGGGCAAAGGCCGCATCGAACGGCTCGAGGTCGGTGATCTGGCTGCCGATGTGCATGGCGATGCCGGTCACCTTCAGACCCGGCAGTGTGGCGGCCCTGCGGTAGATGTCGCGGGCGGCGGTCCAGGGAATGCCGAACTTGTTCTCGGCCTTGCCGGTGGCGATCTTCCGGTGTGTCCGCGCATCGACGTCGGGATTGATGCGCAATGCGATCCTGGCGGTGCGGCCGCGCGCCGCGGCAATCGCGGAGATGCGCTCGAGCTCGGGCTCGGATTCGACATTGAAGCCGAAGATGTCCTGATCGAGCGCGCAAGCGATCTCGCGGGCGGTCTTGCCGACCCCCGAGAAGACGATCCGCTCGCCCGGAACCCCGGCCGCACGGGCACGGCGCAGTTCGCCCTCGGAGACGACGTCCATGCCCGCCCCCAGCCGCGCCAGCGTCGCAAGCACCGCCTGGTTGGAGTTGGCCTTCATCGCATAGCAGACGAGCGCCGGCAGGCCCTCCAGCGCCTCGGTGAAGACCCGGTAGTGACGCTCCAGCGTCGCCGTCGAATAGCAGTAGAACGGCGTCCCGACTGCGGACGCGATCGCCGGCACCGGCACGTCCTCAGCGTAGAGGACGCCTTCCCGATAGGCGAAATGGTGCACGCCCGCCCCCGCTACATCAGGAGGCCGTCGAGGATGAACGGCTTGTCCGGCTTCTCGCCGTCCCTGGGCGGTGCCTTCGGCGCCATCGGATCACGCACCTCGGCCGGGTCGGCGCCGGCCGGCGGCGCGAGGGTGGAGGGCCGCACACCGCAGGCCGCGACCATCAGCGCGATCGCGACGGCCGCCCCGAGGCGGATGACGGTACCAGGACACAGCTTGCGCACTCGAAAGCTCCGCGACAGATCCGGACGGGTCCCCGATCGGCGACGGGTATCAGAATTCGGATGCGAATCAAACCGCCGCGGGCCGTCTTCGGCCGATCAGCAGGCTTCCGCCTCGATCGCCGCCATGTCCTCGTCCGACAGGCCGAAATGATGGCCGATCTCATGCACCAGCACATGCCGGACCAGGGCGCACAGGGTTTCCTCGTGCTCGGCCCAGTAGTCGAGCAGCGGGCGCCGGTAGAGCCAGATCATGTTCGGCGGCTGACCGGTCCGCACCTCGCCGCGATGGGCGAGACCGATGCCCTGGAACAGGCCGAGCAGGTCGAATGGCGATTCGATCCCCATCTCGTCGAGGACGTCGTCATCCGGGAACTCGGCGACCCGGATCAGGATGTCGCCGCACAGGGCCCGGATCTCCGGCGGCAGCTCGGCATAGGCCTTGGCGGCAATCGCCTCGAGGTCGTCGAGCCCGGGGGCAAGGCGGTCGTGCCAGAATCCATCCGACATCGGTGCTGTCCGCCGGTCTCACAGGTAGGTGGTGGCAAGATACCAGACGAGACCGACCAGCGCGATCATCGACAGGCTCCGCCCGACGCGCCGACCCCACACCTCGATGCGGTCGGCCGGATCGGCATCCGCGCCGGAAAAATGCGCACTCGCGCGCCGGGCCTGGCGCACGAAGGCGCTGGTGCCGAACACCTCCGATCCCGCCGCGGCGTGCTCGATCTCCTCAAGGGCTCTGGCGCGGCGGTCTTCCGCGTCGCTGCGGGGGGGCGTGCTGCGGGGGGTCGTGCTCATCCGCGACAGCCTAGCATGGCCCCATCGCGTTCGGCCACCGCGTTCGGCTCATCCCGTTTCCGGCGGCCGATGTTGCCGGGCCCGCAGCACGTCCGGATCCTCATCACTCGACAGGCGCGGCAGTCCGTCGTCGAGCTTCAGCCAGGACAGCATCGATTCCGCTCCCCAGTGGCGGTCGGGCGGAACGGCGTCGGGCTTGTCGAGACTGCCGGTGACGATGCCGATGGCGTCGGGCTCGAAGTCATAGGCCATCGTCAATGGCGTGCCGCAGCCCGAGCAGAAGCCGCGCAACCCGACTGGCGAGGAACGGTAGCCGGCAATGGTGCCATGCAGCAGGCGGAACCGCGCGCGCGGCACGGTGATGAACGCCATGAAGGCGCCACCGGACTGGCGCCGGCACATGCTGCAATGGCAGGTCGATGCCCGCTCCCCGGCGACGTCGATCTCATACCGGACTGCGCCGCACAGGCAGCCACCCGACAGCGTGCCGGGCACCGGGCGGCCGGAGTTGGATGCTGCATTGCCCTGCACGGGCGGATCTCCCGTCGCGCCGGCCGTCGATCGCCCCGATCGGCCTGCCGGTTACCAGCCGATCTCAGGCACCAGCCCTGTGATATAGCGGATCATCCGTCGCGGCGCACTCTCCGGGGCCGTCGGCTCGCCGAGGATCAGGGGATCGCCGGACGCCTGCCCGTCGGCGGCCGGAATGTCACGCTCGGGAACCGCCGCGGCATCGTTGGCCGCGATGGCCACTGGCGGTTCCGGCGCAGCCGGTGTCGGTGCGGATGGCCTCACGACGGCGCGTGCACCTGATGGCGCGGCAGCCGCCGCCGGGCTGCCGGCGGGCCGCGCCGTCCGCGCGGCGCGCTCCAGGGCTTCCACGCGCCGCGTCAGCGCGGCGATGCGCGCCTCGAGCGCCAGTCGCTCGTCCCGGGCAACGGTACAGGCCCAGTCGCCATCCTCGAGACGGCAGAGGTCGAAGCCGCCGGTTTCAGTATCGAGGCGGATGACGCGGTCGTTGATCTCCATCAGCTGATAGCGTCCGTCCTCCGTGAGCCGCTCGAGCGGCTCGGCGGTGGCCGGTCCCGCTGCGGCAATCAGCAGCGGCAGGGTGATGGCGGCGATGCGCATGAATGACCTTTCCCGATACGTCGCAACGCGGCGCTCCTTGGCGCCGCCTGCCGCCAGGAAGCGCAGGAAGGAGACGAAAATCCGGCGGGTGGCCGTCAGAAGTGTCGCAATCCGTCGCCTGTCACGGCTGCGATACAAATGGTTGCGATCGCGACCGGCGGTCAGATGTCGAGGCGGGCGATCACCGGGACGTGGTCGGACGGACGGTCCCAGCCACGCGCCTCGCGGAGTACCGCGACCCGGTCGCATGCCGCCGACAGACCCGGCGAAATCCATACATGGTCGAGGCGGCGTCCCCGGTCGCCGGCGGCCCAGTCCTTCGCCCGATAGCTCCACCAGGTGTAGAGCTTCTCCGGCGGCGGAATGTGGCGGCGCACCACGTCGACCCAGCCGAGCGCGGCGCGGACCCGCTCCAGCCCCTCGGTCTCCACCGGCGTGTGGCTGACGACCCTGAGCAGCTGGGTATGCGACCAGACGTCGTCGGCGAGCGGGGCGATGTTGAGATCGCCGACGAGCACCGCCCGGTCCGACGGCGCGACGGCATCGCGCTCGGCGGCAAACCAGGCCGTCATCTCGTCGAGGAAGGCGAGCTTGTGGGCGAATTTCGGGTTCACCGCAGGATCCGGCTCGTCGCCGCCGGCGGGAACATAGAAGTTGTGGAGCCGAACCTTGCCACCGCGCCCGTCGTCGACATCGACGCAGATGTGCCGGCAATCGCCGATGCCGCAGAACGGCCGCGCGATCACGGGCTCGATCTGGCGTCGCGACAGGACGGCAACGCCGTGATAGCCCTTCTGGCCGTGCAGCTCGATGTGCCGGTAGCCGAGCTGCTCGAATATCCGGCGCGGAAAGTGCGCGTCCGGGCACTTGGTCTCCTGCAGGCAGATCACGTCGGGCGCATGCTCGGCGGCGAGCCGCACGACGAGATCCTGGCGCAGGCGCACCGAATTGATGTTCCAGGTGGCGATGCTGAGCGGCACGGTCGGGGTCCGGTGGGGCGGCGACGTCCGGCGATCACTATCCTGCCACGCCGAAGCGGGCAATCACCTGGCTTTGGGGCAGGGGGCACGCGCCAAGCGCGACGGAGATAGGCCGGCGCGGACCTGCTGTCGCCGAGACGCGAAGCGCCCGGTCCCCGGGGGAAGGAACCGGGCGCCGTCCGCGTGGTCTGCGGAGCGCCGGGAGGGACGCCGGCGCAAGCGGCTGGATGCTCTGGCGAGACGGGGGCATTACCGAGAGCCAACCGCTCATGGTGATGAAATGGTTGTGTGCGCGCGCGGGTTCAAGTCCCGGCGGGCCGTACACCGAATTGTGATTGAGGCGCCGAGGCGGTTCAGCGGGTATTGGAGCCGCCGATGTCGAGGATGCGGTTCTCGATGATCCGGAACATCTTCGGATCGATCGCGACGCCGTACACGACGTTCTCGAGTGCCACGGTGGTGTCGAGCCCCTGGACGTCGGTGATGGTCCAGCGTCTGAGCTCCTGCGCGGCCGGATCGAACATCAGGGTGAGCGTCCCTGCGGCGTCGCCGGACGTCTGCTCGATCGAGATCGTCACCAGTTCGCTCTCGGGATAGACGGCGAGGATCCGCGTGTCGCGCATCAGGTCGATATCGTTCGACAGGATCACGTTGAGCGGCGTCGTCATCAGCGGATACTTCTCGGTCGTCTTGAGCTTGCGGTCCTGGACCGCCACCCAGCGCCCGTCCGAGATCACCTGCATCTGCGCCGGAGGCGCGTACTCGAAGCGCAACCGACCGGGCCGCTCGATGTAGAAGCGGCCCTGGGAGATGTGGCCGTCCGGAGCGACCTGCACGAAGTCGCCTTCAAGCGTCGAGAGCGAGTTCAGATAGGCGTTGATCTGGCGGATCGCCGCGATCTGGGCATCATTGAAGGCGGACGGATCGGTCCGTGCCTGCCCGGACGCGGGTACGATCGCCGCCGCAAGCGCCACCGCCAGTATCAGCCCGACTGCCCGTTTCATCTGTCCGATACTCCTTGCCGTGCCGCCCGGGATCGCGGCCGCCGCGACCGGGTCGCCGCCGTCGGGCGTCGGAGGGCTACCAATCAGCGCGATGTGGCAAAACCGCGACGCCCTGCCGCCAGCTCAATCCTCGTCTCTTGTCAGGATCTCCCTCTGTCCCTTCGAGTTGGGCCGCGAGATGATCCCTTCGTGCTCCATCCTCTCGATCAGCGAGGCAGCGCGATTGTAGCCGATCTGCAGCCGGCGCTGCACATACGAGGTCGACACCTTGCCGTCGCGCAGTACCACCTCGACCGCGCGCCGGTAGAGATCGTCGCCCTCGCCGCTGGAAACAACCCCGGCGAAGTCCGCGCCGCCGCCGTCGCCATCCTCCTCGGTGATCTCCTCCAGATAGTCGGGCTGTCCCTGCGCCTTGAGGAAGGCGATGACGTCTTCGACCTCGCCGTCGGAGCAGAACGGGCCGTGCACGCGGGTGATGCGGCCGCCGCCCATCATGTAGAGCATGTCGCCCTGGCCGAGCAGCTGTTCGGCGCCCTGCTCGCCGAGAATGGTGCGCGAATCGATCTTCGACGTGACCTGGAAGGAGATGCGGGTCGGGAAGTTGGCCTTGATGGTGCCCGTGATGACGTCGACCGAAGGCCGCTGCGTCGCGGTGATGAGATGTATGCCCGCGGCACGCGCCATCTGCGCCAGGCGCTGCACCGCACCCTCGATGTCCTTGCCGGCGACCATCATCAGATCGGCCATCTCGTCGATGATCACGACGATGTAGGGCATCGGCTCGAGGTCCATCTCCTCCTGTTCGTAGATCGGCTCGCCGGTCTCGCGGTCGAAGCCGGTCTGCACCGTGCGCACCACGGTCTCGCCGCGCCGGTCGGCCTCTGCCACGCGCGCGTTGTAGCCGTCGATATTGCGCACACCGAGCTTCGACATCTTGCGGTAACGGTCCTCCATCTCGCGGACCGTCCATTTGAGCGCCACCACCGCCTTCTTCGGGTCGGTGACCACAGGCGACAGCAGATGCGGAATGCCGTCATAGACCGACAGTTCCAGCATCTTCGGATCGACCATGATCAGCTTGCACTCATCCGGTCTCAGCCGGTACAGCAGCGACAGGATCATGGTGTTGACGGCGACCGACTTGCCCGAGCCGGTGGTGCCGGCGATCAGGAGGTGCGGCATCCGGGCAAGATCGGCGATCACCGGTTCGCCGCCGATCGTCTTGCCGAGGCACAGCGCGAGCTTGGCCTTGGATTTCTCGAAGCTCTCCGAGGCCAACAGCTCGCGCAGATAGACCGTCTCGCGGTGGCTGTTGGGCAGTTCGATGCCTATGACATTGCGGCCCGGCACCACGGCGACGCGCGCGGAGATCGCGCTCATCGAGCGGGCGATGTCGTCGGCCAATCCGATCACCCGGGAGGACTTGGTGCCGGGGGCCGGCTCCAGTTCATAGAGCGTCACCACCGGACCCGGCCGGACGTTGATGATCTCGCCCTTCACGCCGAAATCGTCGAGCACCGTCTCGAGCAGCCGCGCGTTCTGCTCGAGCGCGGCCAGGTCGGCTCCGGTCGAGGCGCGCGACGCCTTCGGCTCGGCGAGCAACCTGAGCGGCGGCAGTTCGTACCCAGCCCCCGGCAGCAGCGAGGGCTGCGCCTCGCTGACCGCGCGCCGGCCTTGCTTCAGCCGCTGCTTGGCCGGGGTGACGCGGCTGGCCGGCCGCGGCGCCTGCGCCTCGCCGAACTGCGCTGCCGCGTCACTGGCGGCGTACTCGTCCTCGTCGTCGTAGCTCTCGGGCGGCGGCGCCCACGGATTGGCGTCCTCGAACCGCGGCTCGCGCCGGCCCTCGAGCGGCACGGCGACCGGCTCGTCGTCGGCGAACAGGCTGCACAGCAGACCCGCTCGCGGGCGCTCTGCCGTACCGCGCCGGGCGGTCCACCGGCGCAGCCGCGCCCGCAGGCTCAGCCAGCTGTGCGTGATCGCGCCGAGCGGATGAAAGCCGCCGCCGACGGGCTCGTCCTCACCGGGCTCGCAGAAGGCGTCGGCCGCCGGCGCACCCTGAACCGGCCGCCGGCGCACGGCGGCCGGGGCAAGCGCCGGCGGCGGGCGGCGATCCGTCGCCCCGGCCTGACGCTGCCTGCCGAGGGCGGGCAGACCCATCGCATAGCCGAGCAGCAGCGCCGCTCCGACGCCCGCCGCCACGCCGACGGGAACGGCGGCGGACTTCGCCAGCAGCGGCGCCAGCAGCAGCCCGGTCACGTAAAGCTGGGCATCGCCGACGAGACCGCCGAGCCCGGAAGGCAATGGCCAGGTGGACGGAGCCGGTAACGCGGCAAAGAAGGCGCAGGCGAATGCGGTGCCGATCAGCCAGGCCGCCAGCCGCCGTGCGAAGCCGGTCAGCGGCCGATCGCGGACGAGCCCGATCGCCCAGGCCGCGACCGGCAGCAGCACCGCCGCCGAGGCAAGGCCCAGCATCTGCATCAGCAGGTCGGCGATGGCAGCGCCCGGAAAGCCAAGCAGGTTGCGCGGCTCGGCCTTGGTCGCATTGGAGAAGGAAGGGTCGTCAACCACCCATGTCGCCAGACTGACGACGATCGCCAGGACGACGGCGAGCAGGGCGAGGCCGATCGCCTGGGTCGACAGCCGCTCGGCCGCCTCGCGCAGGCGCTCGCCAAGGCTGTCGTCGTCACGGAATTCGGATCCCGAGGCGCTCATGGGCTCTAGATTCGCTCGCGCCCGGCGTCGCGGCGCAGATCGTCCCCGAACGCTATCCGTCGCCGGTTAAGAGGGCTTTAACCTTGCCGCCAGCGCCCTGCGGTCGGACACGCGAAAGGACCCGGGCGCAGGACGCCCGGGTCGCGAGTCCGACGAACGGCGCGCCGCCCGTCGGGAGGATCTCACATCCGCTGACTGCCGACCCCGAACTCGGGATAGGCCTCGACACCGACCTCGACCGCGTCGAGACCGAGCGATTCGGTCTCCGCACTCACCCTCAGGCCGGTGGTCGCCTTGAGGACCAGCCAGACGATCAGCGTCGCGATGAAGGTGAAGGCGCCATAGGCGACAATGCCGACGAGCTGGATGGCGAAGCTTGTCTCGGCATTGGTGAGCGGCACGGCGATCGTCCCCCAGATGCCGGCGACCAGGTGGACGGGGATGGCGCCGACGACGTCGTCGATCTTAAGCCTGTCGAGCAGCGGTACCGCGAAGACCACGATCGCACCGCCGATGCCGCCGATGATCGCCGCCATCAGCAAGCTCGGGGCGAGCGGCTCGGCGGTGATCGACACGAGGCCTGCGAGTGCGCCGTTGAGCGCGAAGGTCAGGTCGACCTTGCCGTACATGATCTGCGACAGGATCATCGCCACGATCACGCCCGCGGCGGCCGCCGTGTTGGTGTTGGCGAAGATGCGCGCGACGTCGGAGGCATCACCCAGGCTGCCGAGGGCGAGCTGCGATCCGCCGTTGAAGCCGAACCAGCCAAGCCACAGGATGAAGGTGCCGAGGGTGGCCAGTGGCATCGAGGAACCGGGGATCGGATTGACCCGGCCTTCCGGACCGTACTTGCCGGCGCGCGCCCCGACGAGGATGCAGCCGGCCAGCGCCGCCCATCCGCCGACCGAATGGACGAGGGTCGAGCCGGCGAAGTCGGAGAAGCCCATCTCGCTGAGCCAGCCGCCGCCCCACTGCCAGGAGCCGGTAACCGGGTAGATGACGCCGGTCAGGACCGCCACGAAGATCAGGAACGGCCACAGCTTGACGCGTTCGGCCACCGCGCCGGAAACGATCGAGGCCGTCGTCGCGCAGAACACCATCTGGAAGAACCAGTCGGAGGTCGCCGCCGCGTAGGTGATGTCCTCGGCCGCGTGCTCGCTGTGGGTGAACCAGGTGAACGAGCCGATGTAGCCGCCGTCGACGCCGTCATACATGAGGTTGTAGCCGACGATCCAGAACATCAGCCCGGCGATCGAGTACAGCGCGATGTTCTTCAGGCACTGCATCGAGGTGTTCTTGGCGCGGACCATGCCCGCCTCGAGCATGGCGAAGCCGGCCGCCATGAACATCACCAGGAAGCCGCCGATGAGGAACAGCATGGTGTTGAAGATGAACTGGACCTCCTGCGGCACGCCGCCGGCCTCGACGGCCCCCGCCACCGCCTCGGCGGCTTCGGCGGTGGTCTCGGTGGCGGTCTGGGCGAGCGCCGGCTCGTAGGCCGCCAGGGTCAGTGCCGCGACGGCGGCGACGGCACGGAAGAGAGTCTTGCGAGAAATCATGTCCTGTAGCCCCTTGGTGAGCTTGCTTCGGGCGATCCCGGTTGCCTCAGAGAGCATCGGCGTCGGTCTCGCCAGTGCGGATGCGCACGGCACGGTCGATGCCGTGGACGAAGATCTTGCCGTCGCCGATCTGGCCGGTTCGGGCGGCTCCGGAGATGGCTTCGACCACCTTGTCCGTCTGGTCCGAGGGGACCACCACCTCGATCTTCAGCTTCGGCAGGAAGCTGACGGCATACTCGGCGCCACGATAGATCTCGGTGTGCCCCTTCTGGCGTCCGTATCCCTTCACCTCGGTGACGGTCAGGCCCTGCACCCCGATGGCGGTCAGTGCCTCGCGCACGTCATCCAGCTTGAAAGGCTTGATGATGGCCATAACGATCTTCATGTCGGCTCCCTGTCCTGTTCCGACGTCCTGGTCCGGCTGCGATCGGGAGCGGGTGCGTCCCGAAGGCTCGCGACAGCCTCCACCGCCAATGCTTGCGGCGGCTGCAGGCCGCTCGCTGCAGTGCAGAACAAATGCCGTGCCAGACTCCCGGCTTGCCGATAAATGCTTGAAAGGAAAGGAATTTCGCAGGAGTATCGGCGGGCGGCCCAAGAAATCGGCACGCCAATTGCACACATTATGTGCACAATTGTCTCGATGCCTGCGTTTCAGGCAGGGCCTGTGGCGGCCGCGTGGCGCGCCGACGCGCTACGGGGCGGCGGCGCCCCCTAGCGCCGCTCGGCGACCACCCGGATCAGGCCTTCCTGTGCCGTGGAGGCGACGAGAGCGCCGTCGCGGCTGAAGATCAGCCCGCGGTTGAAGCCGCGCGCCCCCTGGGTGGAGGGGCTGTCCTCGGCGTAGAGCAGCCAGTCGTCGCAACGGAACGGGCGATGGAACCAGACGGCGTGATCGAGGCTCGCCACCATCATGTCGGGCTGGAAGACGCTGCGGCCGTGGGCAACCAGCGACGTGTCGAGCAGGGTCATGTCGGAGGCATAGGCGAGGGCGCAGCGCTGGATCTCGGGTGAATCGGGCAGCGGCGCATTCGCCCGGAACCAGACATACTGATAGGGCACCTTCTTCGGATTGCCGGCGAAGCGCGAGAGGTCCACGGGGCGGAACTCGATCGGGCGCTCCCGCTCCCAGTAGCGGCGAATCGCCTCGGGGATGGTGTCGGGGAACATCGCCGTCAGCTCCGCCTCGCCCGGCAGATCCTCCGGCCCGGGCACGTCGGGCATCTCGAACTGATGCTCGAGGCCAGGCTCCTCGATATGGAAGGAGCACGACATCGAGAAGATCGCCTTGCCGTGCTGGATCGCCACGACCCGCCGCGTGGTGAAGCTGCCGCCGTCGCGGATGCGGTCGACCTCATAGATGATCGGCACCTTCGGATCGCCGCCCAGCATGAAGTAGCCGTGCAGCGAATGGACAATTCGCTCCGGCGGGACGGTCCGCGAGGCGGCGACCAGCGCCTGGCCGATGACCTGGCCGCCATAGACGCGCTGCCAGCCGTCCTGCGGGCTGCGGCCTCGGAACAGGTTGTCCTCGAGCCGTTCAAGGTCGAGAATGGAGATCAGATCCTTCACCGCCTGGGACATCGGCCACAACCTCGTTGTCGGGTGGGCCGAACGTGACGGTGCTGGCGCGGACAAGTCAAGGTACAGATCGGAATGGCTGCCACCGACATCGTCATCGCCGGCGCAGGTCTGGTCGGCCGCCTGCTCGCACTCGCACTGCGCCAGGCGAGCGGCGGCGGACTGTCGCTGCGCCTTCTCGAGGCGGCGCCGGCCGGCCGCGCCCCGCAGGACATCCGCGTCTACGCGATCGCTGCCAGCACGCGGCGCATGCTGGAGGAGCTCGGCGTGTGGCCTTCACTCGCGCCGCATGCCGAGGCGGCGCGCGCGCTGCGGATCGGCGACGGCCGTCTCGCCGACGCGGTTCGGCCCATCCTGTTGACCCTGGCCGGTGAGGTGACACCCGGCGAGCCCTTCGCCCATTTCGTCGACGGTCGCGAGCTGGGCCGGGCCGTCGCCGCGGCCTGCGACGCGGCCGGCATCGCCGTCGAGCATGAACGCCGGATCGACGCGCTCGAGGTCGGGCAGCGCGGGGTATCGATCCGGGGGCCGGCGGACCGGCGGCAGGAGGACAGCGCCCGTCTCGTCGTCGGTGCCGACGGGGCAGGCTCGGCGGTGCGCCGCGCGGCCGGCATCGCGACGATCGGCTGGCCCTACCGGCAGGGGGCGATCATCACCATCGTCTGGCACGAGGTGCCGCACGATGGGGTTGCCATCCAGCATTTCCTGCCCGGCGGGCCGTTCGCGCTCTTGCCGCTGCCCGGCCACCGGTCCGGCATCGTGTGGACCGAGCGGTTCGAGGATGCCGAGCGGCTGATCGCCCTGCCCCACGACCTGCTGGCAGAGGAATTGCGCCGGCGCGCCGGCCCGGAGGTCGGCGACTTGCGGATCGAGGAGCCGCCAAGGCTCTATCCGCTTGGACTCGGTCTTGCCCGAACCTTCGTCAAGCCGCGTATCGCCCTGGTCGGCGACGCCGCCCACCGCCTGCATCCGCTCGCCGGCCTGGGGCTCAATCTCGGCCTGCGCGACGTCGCCGCACTCGTCGAGGTTCTTGTCGAGGCCGCGCGGCGCGGCGAGGACATCGGCTCGATCGCTGTCCTCGAACGTTACCAGCGCTGGCGTCGGTTCGACACGGTCGAGGTGGCCGTCGCCACCGAGGCGCTGAACCGCCTGTTCTCCAACGATCTCGGGCCGCTTCGGCTCGTTCGCGATCTCGGTCTCGGCCTCGTCGACCGGATCGCGCCGCTCAAGCGGCATTTCGTGCGCGAGGCCGCCGGCACCGAGGGACGTCTGCCCCGGCTGATGCGCGGCGAGCCGGTCTGAGCGCGGCAGCGGATCACCGTCTCACGGACTCGATGAACGCCTCTGGCAATGCGCCTGGTCGCGGGGCGAGACGGAGGACGGGTTCCATGCCTGTCCGAAGGCGCCGCGGTCCTGTACCGTCCTCGGCTGCGCGATCAGCCGCCCGGCGCCGCGCGATCCGTCATGTCCGGACGAATCATCCTCGAGCCCTCAGCGGCGCGAGCGGGCCGGAACAGCGGCGCGGCACGGTGCTCCACCGTTCATGCGCCGCGGTCCCTGGCCCGGGCGCGGATTGGCTCGGCGTATCCGGAATTGCAACCGGCGGCGATCGGCCAGCCGGTCCACTGGCCGATCGCGGGCGGGGTACCTCGATGAGGTCGCCCTCCCGTGTTTGCCGGATTCGTGCAGGACGACCCTCCTGCGTCTGCCGGACCGCACATCACCGTCCCGGCGGGCAGCTTCGAGCTTGACCGCAGTCCATCTGCCGCCACAACCCGGCGCACCGCCGATCCGGCGGTCTTGCCGTTGCGCCCAGTTGCGCCTGCATCCACGCAGGCCTGCCTGACCGGAACCTGACCCCTGGACGTCAGGGCGCCGGCCGCGCCACCTTCAGCTCCTCCTCGCTGATCGGTCGGGCCTCCTCCGGCAGCATGATCGGTATGCCGTCGCGGATCGGGTAGGCGAGCCGCGCCGCCCGGCTGACCAGTTCCTGGCGCTCGGCATCGTATTCCAGCACCGTCTTGGTGAGTGGGCAGACCAGGATCTCCAGGAGCCTGCGATCGACAGCCGGGGCCGTGGACGGAGCAGACATGGCGCACCTCCGCGTTACTGCAGGGTCGAACCGGGGTCGCCGCCCTCGCGGGCGAGCGCCATCTCGGTCACGGCAATCAGCACCTCGGACCGCGTGGCGAGATCACCGGCCTCGAGCAGGGCCTGCTTCTCCCTCGGTCCGTAGGGGCTGAGCATCGCCAGCGCGTTGACGAGTGTCTCGTTGGAGGCGCGGTTGATGGCGTCCCAGTCTGTTTCCATGCCGTTGGCGTCCAGGAACGCCCGGAAGGTCGCGATGAGACGCTGCCGGTCGACCGCGTCCTCGCCGCGATTCGGCACCAAGTCGGCGGCGAACTCGCGGGCGTCGATCCGGCAGCGCCGGTAGGGCGTTCCGCCGTCCTCTTCCGCGACGACGCGGAACCGGCCGATGCCGGTGAGCGTGATCAGGTAACGGCCATCGCCGGTCTCCTGCAGGCCGGTCAGGCGGCCGGCGCAGCCGATCTCGGCGAGCTCGGGCCTTTCCGACTCGTCCGGCCCATCCGGTCCGAGCCGCGGCTGGATCATGCCGATCACCCGGTCCCCGGCGAGAACGTCATCGACCATCTGCAGGTAGCGCGGCTCGAAGATGTTGAGCGGCAGATTGCCGCGCGGCAGCAGCAATACGCCGGCGAGCGGGAAGACCGGAATCACCGCGGGAAGGTCGGATGGTCGTCGGTATGGCCGGTTGATCGCCATCTGCGCAGCGCACCTCCCGGTTCAGGCGAACAGGATCGACGAGAGCCTGCGGCGAGCCTCGATGGTGAGCGGGTCCTTCGGTCCCCACGCCTCGAAGAACTGCACGAGCTGCTTGCGCGCTGCCTCATCGTTCCAGGCCCGGTTGCGTCGGATGATGTGGAGGAGATGCTCGACCGCATCCTCCCGGTCACCCTTGGCGTTCAGCACCAGCGCCAGGTCGAAGCGGGCCTGATGATCGTCCGGATTGGCCGCGACGCGCGCGGCGAGGTCACGCGGGTCGCCGAGGCCGGCCGTCTGTTCGGCAAGCTCGAGCGCCGCCCGTGCCCCGGCGATGGCCGGATCGGCGTCCTTGCCGGGCGGCACCAGCGCCAGGGTGGCCTTCGCCCTGTCCAGCTCTCCCGACGCCACCAGACAGCGCACGAGGCCGCCGATCGCCGCAAGATTCTCCCGATCCTCCTGCAGCACCGCGGCGTAGATCTCCGCCGCGCCGGCAACATCGCCCTCCGCGAAGGCGGCCGCCGCCGAGCTCAGCACCTCCTCGAGACCGTTCCTGGCCGGACCGACAAGTCGGTCGATGAAGGCCTTTACCTGGCTCTCCGGCAAGGCGCCCATGAAGCCGTCGGCGGGCCGGCCGTCGACGAAGGCGAATACCGCCGGGATCGACTGCACGCCCATCTGCTGGGCAACGGCGGGATGCTCGTCGATGTTCATCTTGACGAGCTTCACCGCGCCCCGGGCGGCGCGCACCAGTTTCTCGAGCACGGGGGTAAGCTGCCTGCACGGGCCGCACCACGGTGCCCAGAAATCGACGATCACCGGCTGCTGGCGCGACGCCTCGACGACGTCCTTCATGAAGTCGCGGGTCGTCGTGTCCTTGATCAGTCCGTCGGCGGCGCCCGCCTGGGCGCCCCCGGATGCCAGCGAGGAAAGGTCCATGTGCGGTTCCCTGATCCGGTGTGGGCGCGCGGGGCCGACCGTCCGTCCCGCGCTGCGTTGTCGATCCTAAGATGGGGCGCCTGTCGATCCAGTGCAAATCCGCGCCCGATCCGCGGCCGGGCCACGCACATCCACCACCAGCGGATCGTGGCCGCAGGCCCTCAGGAACGCGATCAGATCGTCACGGCGGATGGTGGTGGTCGCCTCGTTGGTCAGCGGGTGGAAGTTCAGCAGGTCATGGCGCAGGAGATCGGCATCGAGCACCACGGTGACCCGCCCCTCGGTGTCGTTGACGACGCCGAACGGGGTCACCGATCCCGGCTGGACGCCGAGCGTCTCCACGAGCAGCTCCGGCCGAGCGAAGCTGAGCCGCGCCGAGCCGATCCTTTCGTGCAGCCGCTTCAGGTCGATGTCCGCATCTTCCTCGGCAACGACCAGCCAGATCCTGTCCTTCTTGTCCTTCATGAACAGGTTCTTGGTGTGCCCGCCCGGAATCTCGCCGCGCAGCTTCTGCGACTCGGCGACCGTGAACAGTGGCGGATGGCGGACGGTCGTGGTCTCGAAACCGAGCGCCTCGAGGCGGGCGAGGAGATCGTCGGGAGAAAGCGGCATCGCGATGTCCGATTGCGGATCCGGGCAACCCCGCTTCTAGACACGACGTGTGCCGGGCTCAAGCCCGCCGGGGCGGCAGCCGCCACCCGGGGCGGTCGATCGCCGCAGGCGGGCATATCCTGAGCCGGACAGGGCATTGCCAAGCCGCAATGTCTCGTGCATATAAGCACCGGCCACCTGACGGGTGGTGCGCGAGCGGGTGTAGCTCAGGGGTAGAGCACAACCTTGCCAAGGTTGGGGTCGTGGGTTCGAATCCCATCGCCCGCTCCAGTCTCTATCGGTACGACCCGGAGACATGGGTAACAGTTTGTACCTGCGACATCGGTGACACCCTCGTGCCGAACGGGTTGTCGACGGTCTGCAAGGGTCCCTGCCCGAGGTCGAAATATCCCGGATCTGGTGCATGACGGTGACGCGCGAAATGCCGTCATCGACCTCCTTGAGTCCCAGCTTCCGACCGGCCAGCACGGTCGAGACGTTGATCGTCCTGCACGGCATTCAGATGCGCCCGCAAGCGGTGACCGGGGCGTCGGCGTCCTGGTACGGATGGTTGAGCTCCGGCAGACCGTCACAGGCTGTTGAAGACGGCGCGTAGGCTTCGGCCGGCGTCTTCATGGCGAGCCCCTCGTGGGGACGTTCGTCGTTGAACGCGCTGACGAAGTCGTCGAAGCGGCCCTGCTGCTGCAGCGCGTTCATGCCGGGCGGGCGCGCCGTCTCGGCCTTCAGCGTACGGTGCATGCGCTCATGCCTGCCGTTGTGCTGCGGATTGCCGGGCCTGATGGGCTCGACGCCGATCCCCGGTCGAAGCCAGAACACCGAAAGCCTGGAGAAGTCTTGGAGGCCGTTGGGCGAGGCGAAGGGAACGCCCTGGGGAGGCGCCGCGGCTAACCTTCGAGCGGATAGGCCTCCTCGACGACATAGGGTCCGCCGCCGCTTCCCGAACGCGAGGAGAACAGCACGAACCGCTCGACCCGCACCGGCCCGCAGCGGAAACCGCCGCGTGCCTCGATATAGGTCGCCACCGCCGAGGCCGGCACGCCCTTCAGCCGCGCGACGGTGACATGCGGGGCGAACTTGCGCGGATCGGGTGGCAGGCCGAGCATCTGCATCATGCGCTCCTGCTCGGCCTGCAGGGCGCTCAGTTGCGGGGCGGGTGCGACCTGGGCGAACACGCAATGCGGCTTGCGGCCGCCGAAGACGCCGATACCGGACAGCGTCAGGTCGAACGGCGGGCGCCGGATGCGGTCGAGCGCCTCGGCCACCGAATGCGCCGTGCGACCGTCGATGTCGCCGATGAAACGCAGGGTGATGTGGTAATTCTCCGGATCGATCCAGCGCGCACCCGGAAGTCCGCCGCGCAGTCCGGTCAGCATCGCGACCGCGTCCGGCGGGATCTCGATCCCGGTGAACAGACGGGGCATCTGCGCCTCCTCGAACGCGCCTGACCTAGGGGCACGGATTCTGGTGGATCAGGTGGATCGCGTCGATCCGTGCCTCGATCTCGTCCGACCAGGAAAGGTCGAAGGCGGAGATGTCGGTCTCGAGCTGCTCAAGACTGGTTGCACCGAGCAGCACCGACGTCACGAACGGGCGAGCGACGGCGAAGCGGATCGCCAGCCGCGCCGGATCGACGCCGAGATCGGCGGCAAGTGCCACATAGGCGGCGATCGCCGTGTCGGCTCCCGGCGTCTCGTAGCGCTGCGACCGGTTGAACAGCGTCTTGCGGGCACCGGGCGGCAGCGCCCCGCCAAGATACTTGCCGGTCAGAAACCCTTGCGCGAGCGCGGAATAGGCGATCAGTCCGACATCCTCGCGCATCGCGATCTCGGCGAGCCCGGTCTCCAACACCCGGTTGATGAGGCTGTAGGCGTTCTGGATCGACTGGATGCGCGGCAGGCCGCGGGTCTCCGAGAGATGCAGATAGCGCATCGTGCCCCAGGGCGATTCGTTGGACACACCGACATGGCGGATCTTGCCGGCTGTCACCGCCTCGCCGAGCGCCTCCAGCGTTTCCTCGATGGCAACCTCGTCGCGCGGCTCCGGCACCCGGTAGATCGTCGGCACCGAACCGAAGCCGGTCACCGCGCGGTCCGGCCAGTGCACCTGGAACAGGTCGATGTAGTCGGTACCCAGACGCTTGAGCCCCTTGTCGATCGCCTCGTGCACCTGCGCCCGGGTCAGGCGGGTCGGCGCGCCAGCGTCGCGGAACCAGCCGTTCTCGCTGTAGCCGACAACCTTGGAGGCCAGCACGATCCGGTCGCGGCGCCCGCGGCTCCTGAGCCAGGAACCGATGATTCGGTCGGTGCGGCCCTGGGTCTCGGCCTTCGGCGGGATCGGGTAGAGTTCGGCGGTGTCGAACAGGTTGATGCCACGGTCGACGGCAAGATCCATCTGGGCATGACCTTCGGCTTCCGTGTTCTGCTCGCCGAAGGTCATGGTGCCGAGCCCCAGCGCGCTGACGCGCAGGTCGGTCCGTCCGAGACGGCGGTATTCCATGCGATGCCCCCTGTTGAGATGTCCAGGCGACGGATCAGCCGCCCGAATCCCTGGCGCGGCGCGCCGCGATCCGTGCGATCAGATCCTCCACGTATGGCAGGATTCTGCTGACGATGACCTCTACCCCGTCCGCGTTGGGATGGATACCGTCGGCGAGGTTGAGGGCGGGATCTGTCGCGACCCCCTCGAGAAAGAACGGATAGAGCAGCGCTCCGTGCCGCCCGGCGATCTCGGCGAACATTCCGTCGAACGCCGCGCGGTAGGCTTCGCCGAGATTGCGCGGCGCCAGCATCCCGGCGATCAGCACCTCGATGCCGCGCTCGGTCAGCCGCGCGACGATCGCGTCGAGATCGGCATGCGTCCGCGCCGGATCGATGCCGCGCAGCGCGTCATTGGCACCGAGCTCGACGATCACCCCCTCGGTGCCGTCGGGCACGGACCAGTCGAGCCGTTCGAGCCCCGCCCGCGCCGTATCGCCGGAAACGCCGGCATTGGCGATCACAACGTCGTGACCACGCGCCCGCAGCGCAGCTTCCAGTCTTGCCGGAAAGGCCGCTGACGGCGGCAAGTCATAGCCCGCCGTCAGGCTGTCGCCGAGGGCGACGAGCCGGATAGGTTCGGATGCCGCCGGTGCCGCGAGGAACGCGGCAGCCACCAATCCGCCCAGCATGGCTTGGATGAGGCGGCCGATTGCCCCATATCTGCGAAGGCTGTCCTGCCCGTCGTCCCGCCCATCACGCCACCGGGGGAGCATCATCGCGTGCCGCATGTCGCCATCCGTCTCGAGAACGTGCATCTGAGCCTCGGCAGCGGCGCCGCCAGGGTCCACGTGCTCAAGGGTATAAGCCTCGACATAGGCGCCGGCGAGGCGGTTGGCATCATCGGGCCTTCGGGATCCGGCAAATCGACACTCCTCATGGTGTCGGCCGGACTGGAGCCGGCCGATTCCGGACTGGTGCAGGTCGCCGGCCAGGATCTCTCGCGCCTTGACGAGGACGGGCTGGCCCGCTTCCGCGGTCGCAATGTGGGGATCGTCTTCCAGTCCTTCCACCTCATCCAGAACATGACGGCGCTCGAGAACGTCGCGGTGCCGCTCGAGCTGGCCGGTCGCGCCGACGCCTTCGAGCGGGCCGCGGAGGAGCTCGCCCGGGTCGGTCTGGCCGGGCGCACCGGCCATTATCCAGCCGAACTGTCCGGCGGCGAGCAGCAACGCGTTGCGCTCGCCCGTGCCCTGATCGTCGAGCCGGCGATCCTGTTCGCCGACGAGCCGACCGGCAATCTTGACGCCCGCACCGGCAGCCAGATCGTCGAGCTGCTGTTCGCCATGCATCGTGAGCGCGGCACGACGCTGGTGCTGATCACCCATGACGCGACGCTGGCGGCGCGCTGCGATCGCACCATCGCCATGCGCGACGGCCGTCTCGACGCGACGCCCGAGCTGCAGGTCGCTGCCCAATGAGTGCACCCGGGGCGACTGCCGCGAGCCCCGCTGGCGCCCGTGCCGCGCGCGTCACCTTGCGGCTGCCGCTCGCCCTGCGGCTCGCCGTGAGGGAGTTGCGCGGTGGTCTCCGGGGCTTCTACATCTTCATCCTCTGCATCGCACTCGGCGTCGCCACCATCGCTGCGGTCGGCTCGGTGTCACGCTCGCTGGTGACCGGCATTTCGGAGCAGGGCCAGGCCATTCTCGGCGGCGATCTGTCCTTTTCGCTGATCCACCGTCAGGCCGACCCGCAGGAACGGGCCTATCTTCAGGGGCTGGGCCGGGTTTCGGAGATCGCCTCGCTGCGCGCCATGGCCCGCGCCGGGGGCGACCGTCAGACCCTGGTCGAGCTCAAGGCCGTCGATGGTGCCTATCCGCTCTATGGTGCCATCGAGATCGAGGGCGGCGGTGAGATCCACACGCTGCTCGCCGCACGCGGCGGCGCACACGGGCTCGTTGCCGAACCGGGCCTTGCCGAACGGCTGGGGATCGGTGTCGGCGGACGGCTGGAGATCGGTACCGCAACCTTTGTCCTGACCGGCCTGATCGCGCGCGAGCCGGACCGGCTCGGCAGCGGCGGCGTCGGCTGGGGCCCGCGCGTGATCGTCTCGACGCGCGCGCTGGCGGACACCGGCCTCCTCCAGCCGGGCAGTCTGGTGCGCTGGACCTACCGGGTGGCACTGCCGGCCTCGACCGGTCCCGCCGAGATCGCGGCGATCGGCCAGGCCGCCGAGCGCGCCTTTCCCGATGCCGGCTGGCGGGCGCGCGACCGCGCCGACGCCGCACCCGGCATCCGCGAGCAGATCGACCGCTTCACCATGTTCCTGACACTGGTCGGCCTCACCGCGCTGATGGTCGGCGGCGTCGGCGTCGCCAATGCGGTCACCGCCTATCTGGACGGCCGCCGCGCGACGATCGCGACGTTGAAGAGTCTCGGGGCGCCGGGAAGCCTGGTGTTCCGGACCTATCTGACCGCAATCATGATCCTCGCCTCGGCGGCGATGGCGATCGGCCTGGCGCTGGGCGCGCTGACGCCTTGGCTGGCCGGCTCTGCGCTGGCCAGCATCCTGCCGGTCGCCGATGCCGTGCCGGGACTCTATCCGAAGGAACTCCTGCAGGCTCTCGCCTATGGCACGCTGACCGCACTCGCCTTCGCGCTGTGGCCGCTCGGCCGGGCGCGCGAGGTTCCGGCCACCGCCCTTTACCGCGAGCACGTTGCCGGCCCGTCCGGGTGGCCGCGTCCCGTCTATGTCTGGACCCTGGCCGGGGTCGTCGCGGCGCTGCTTGTGCTGGCGATCGGCCTTGCCTTCGACCGCAAGCTGGCGGCGATCTTCGTCGGCGGTGCGGCGGGGGCCTTCGTCGTCCTGCGGCTGGTCGGCGCCGGCATCATGGCACTTGCCCGGCGGCTGCCGCGCAGCCGCGGACTGACACTGAGGCTCGCGATCGCCTCGATCCACCGGCCGGGCGCGGTGACGCCGAATGTCGTCCTGTCGCTCGGCCTCGGGCTCACCCTGCTCGTCACGGTGGCGTTGATCGACGGCAACCTGACCCGCCAGCTCACCATGTCGCTGCCCGACCGGGCGCCGAGCTTCTTCTTCCTCGACATCCCTCGCGCGGACGCCGAGCGGTTCGCGGCGACGGTCAGGGCCGAGACCCCGGACGGGGTGCTCGAGGAGGTGCCGATGCTGCGCGGCCGCATCACCGCCCTCGCCGGCATCCCGGTGTCCGAGTTCACCGCTCCGCCGGAGGCCGAATGGGTGCTGCGCGGCGACCGCGGCATCACCTATGCCGCCGAGCCGCCCGCCGATTCCACCATCGTCGCCGGCGAATGGTGGCCGGCCGACTATGACGGGCCGCCGCTCGTCTCGTTCGCCGAGGAGCTGGCCGGCGAGCTGGGACTGAAGGTCGGCGACGACCTCGAGGTCAACGTGCTCGGGCGGACCATCCGGGCGAGGATTGCCAATCTGCGGACCGTCGACTGGTCGTCGCTGTCGATCAACTTCGTCATGGTGTTCTCGCCCAACACCTTCGTCGGCGCGCCGCACATGGTGCTGGCGACGGTCACGCTGCCCGACGGCGCCGACATCGGGCGGGAACTGGCGCTGATGCGCACCATCACCCGCGAGTTCCCGACCGTCACCAGCGTCCGCGTCAAGGAGGCCCTCGATTCGGTCAACGATCTGGTCCGGCGGCTGGCCTGGGCGATAAGGGCGGCGAGCGGCCTCACCCTGCTCACCGGCGTGCTGGTGCTGGCCGGCGCGCTGGCGGCGAGTCATCGGCACCGCATCCATGACGCGGTGGTGCTGAAGACGCTTGGCGCGACGCGGCGGCAGCTGGTGGCGGCCTATGTCGCCGAGTTCGCCATCATCGGCGCGGTCACCGCCCTGTTTGCGCTGGCGGCCGGCACCATCGCGGCGATGCTGGTGGTGACGCTGGTGATGGAGCTCGACTTTTCCTTCCTGCCGCTGGTCGCCGGCGCCGCGGTCGCATCCGCGCTCGCGATCACCATCGGACTGGGACTTGCCGGGACCTGGCGCGTGCTTGGACGCCCGCCCTCACCCTACCTGCGCGCGCAGTGAACGGTGGCGTCTTCTTCCGTGGCGGCACATGAACGATCCGTAAGCAATCCCGTGGCTTTCTCGGACCGATCAGACTTGTCTTCACGACCTCCAGCGACCATATTCGCTCGCGAGGTTTCAGAGCAATCCGAGGGGAGTCCCATGGCGGAATTCGACAGACAGGCAGCCCGCCCCTATGGCGTGGGTGCCTCGCGCGCCGATATCGGTGTCTATGACGAGGGCCTGCGCGCCTACATGCTGCAGGTCTACAACTACATGGCGATCGGCCTTGCGGTTACCGGGCTGGTGGCGTTCGGCGCCTTCTCGATGGCGATCGACGCAACGGGCCAGCTGACCGCTTTCGGCGAGGCGATCTATGTCAGCGCGCTGAAGTGGGTCATCATCTTCGCGCCGCTGGCGATGGTCTTCCTGCTGTCGGCCCGGATCGGCTCGATGAGCCAGTCCGGCGCGCAGATGGCCTTCTGGGTCTTCGCCGCGCTGATGGGCCTGTCGCTTTCGTCGATCTTCCTGGTGTTCACCGGCACCAGCATCGCCCGGGTGTTCTTCATCACCGCTGCCTCGTTCGGCGCGCTGAGCCTCTATGGCTACACGACGAAGAAGGACCTGAGCGGCTGGGGCTCGTTCCTGTTCATGGGACTGATCGGCATCATCATCGCCTCGATCGTCAACCTGTTCATCGGCTCCTCGGCGCTGCAGTTCGCCGTCTCGGTGATCGGCGTGCTGGTGTTCGCCGGCCTCACCGCCTACGACACCCAGCAGATCAAGGAGATGTATGACGCCAATGACGACGGCACCGTCTCCGGCCGCAAGGCGATCATGGGCGCGCTGCGCCTGTATCTGGACTTCATCAACCTGTTCGTGATGCTGCTGCAGCTGTTCGGCAACCGCGAGTAGCAGCCTGGCATCGCTGACCGTTGCGAGGCCCCGGCCACCGGCCGGGGCCTTGTCGTGTCGGCTGCCCCCCGGCAACACACCGACATGTCCTCGAGACCCTTCTCGATCAGGCCTGCCACCCGGGCCGACGTGCCCGTCATCGCTGCGATCTATGGCGATGCGGTGCTGCACGGCACCGCGAGCTTTGAACTTGATCCACCCGGCGAGGCGGAGATGGCGCGGCGCATGGCGGCGCTGCACGACGGCGGTTTCCCCTACCTCGTCGCCGACGCCGACGGCCTCGTCCTCGGTTATGCCTATGCTGGTCCCTACCGGCCGCGGCCAGCCTACCGCTTCACCGTCGAGGATTCGGTCTACATCGCGGCCGAGGCCCGCGGGCAGGGCATCGGCCGGGCGCTGCTCTCGCAGCTGATCGGCGAATCGGAGAGGCGCGGCTTCCGGCAGATGGTCGCCGTGATCGGCGACGAGGCCAGCGCCGGCTCGATCTCGTTGCACCGCGCCCTCGGCTTCGAGCACGCCGGGACGCTGCAGGCGGTCGGCTACAAGCATGGCGCCTGGCGGGCCACGGTCCTGATGCAGCGCGCGCTCGGCTCGGGCAATTCGCTGCCGCCCCCAGAGGGGCGGTAGGCCCCGACGGGGCCTGCGACCTTTCCCTCATCGTGGGCGCAGCGTCAGCGGCGGTCCGGGGTCGTTGCGGCGGGCCGGTCGCCGAGAATCGCTCCGATGCCGGCCGGCACCGGGACGGGATGACAGGGGCGGGCCGCGGTCTATGCCTCCACCAGCCGCACTCTGCGGTCGAGAACCCTGAGCACGCGGGCGAGATCGTGGCCGCGCTTGAGGATCAGCCCGGTAGCCGAGACCACCGAATAGGCCCCCTGGCGACGCGACAGCCGCGGCGTCTTCTCGATCCTGTAGAGTGGCATTTCGCTGGAGCGTCGGAACACCGAGAACACGGCCCGATCCTTCAGCGCGTCGATCGCATAGTCGCGCCATTCCCCCGCGGCCACCATGCGTCCATAGACATTGAGGATGGCGCCCAGTTCTTGACGGTCGAACGACACCTGCGGGGCCGTCCTCGCCTCCTGCGCGGCCGCGTGCGGGGTGAAGCCGCGGCCGCCGGGGAAGGCTATGGGTTCCGTTTCGCTCAACGGCGCCTCCCATGTGCGATGCTGTCCGTCACATGATCGTCAAGGAGCGACGACCGCGTCAAGCAGGGGTCCGCCGGCCTCACCGGCACGGCGCGAAGTCCGGTCGGGGAGCTCACGGAGAAATCACATTTCCGCCAGATTCGCGCCCTTGGCACGCCAGATTGACCATCCACCTTATCATCGTTGCCTCGAGGCCCGGTTCGAGGAGGCTCCGGAACACCCAGCCCCCCAGCCCCCCGGGGACTTCTCCGAACCGGGCCCATCCTTTTGCAGTACTGGTGGTTCAATCCCCCAACAGCAACTGTCCGGGCCGGTTCTCCGGCCCTTTTTGCTGTTGGGACGACAGGTCAGCGGGGGTCTTGAACTCGCCGCCCCCGGCATCCTATCTCGCCTGCCGGCGTCATCGGCAGACCGGTAACCGCGAACGGGGCGAATAAGAATGACCAGCGACACGGCGACCAGCGACACGGCGACAGCGACCGCGACGGCCGGCACCCATGCCTTTCAGGCCGAGGTCGGCCGCATCCTCGATCTGATGGTGCATGCGGTCTATTCGGATCGCGAGGTGTTCCTGCGCGAACTGATCTCGAACGGTGCCGATGCCTGCGAGAAGTTGCGCTATGCGGCGCGGCAGGACGATTCGCTGCTGGCCGGCGACACCCAGCTGGCGGTCACGCTGGCGCCCGATGCCGCGGCAGGCACCCTCACCGTCTCCGACAACGGCATCGGCATGAGCCGCGAAGAACTCGCCGGCAATCTCGGCACGATCGCCCGCTCCGGCACCCGCGCCTTCGCCGAGGCGCTGGGCAACGCCGGCGACACGCAACCCGGTACGGCCGAATCGCTGATCGGCCGGTTCGGCATCGGCTTCTACTCGGCCTTCATGGTGGCCGACCGCGTCGAGGTCTCTAGCCGCAGGGCCGGGTCGCCGGAGGGCTGGAAATGGAGCTCCGACGGGCGCGGCACCTACACCATCGAGCCGGATGAGCAGGCGCCGGCGCGCGGCACGCGAATCACCCTCCATCTGAAGGAGGACGCTCGGGAATTCCTCGAACCGCAGTGGCTGGAATCGATCGTCGCCGCCCATTCCGCCCATGTTCCGGTAGCGATCCGTCTGAAGGAGGGCGAGGTCAGCCGCGAGATCGCCGACGGCAGCGCGCTCTGGCTGAAGCCGAAGGCGGAGCTGACGGCCGACGACTACCGTGACTTCTACCGGCATGTCGCCGGAGCCTGGGACGAGCCGGCGCTGACCATCCACTACGCGGCGGAGGGTCGCCAGGCCTACCGTGTGCTGCTGTTCGTACCCTCCGAGAAGCCGTTCGACCTGTTCGACCCGGACCGCAAGGGGCGCATCCGGCTGTATGTGCGCCGCGTGTTCATCACCGACGACGCCGAGCTGATGCCAGCCTATCTGCGCTTCGTGCGCGGCCTCGTCGATTCCGATGACCTGCCGCTCAACCTCAGCCGCGAGATGCTGCAGCACAGCCCGATGCTGGCGCAGATCCGCAAGGCCGTCACCAACCGCGTGCTGAGCGAGCTCGCCAGGCTCGCCGAGAAGGATCCGGAGGCCTATCTCAAGGTGTGGAGCGCCTTCGGTCCGGTGCTGAAGGAGGGCCTCTACGAGGATCTGGAGCGCCGCGACAGTCTGCTCGACCTCGCCCGCTTCCGCTCGACCGTTGCCCCCGACGGCTGGCGCTCGCTGAAGGACTACGTGGCGGGACTGCGGCCCAACCAGACCGCGATCTACTACCTGACCGGCGACAGCCCTGCGCAGGCCGCCGCGAGCCCGCATCTGGAAGGCTTCCGCGCCCGCGGCATCGAGGTGCTGCTGCTCACCGATCCTGTCGACCATTTCTGGGTCCGCGTTGCCGCGGGCTTCGACGGCAAGCCGTTCCGGTCGGTCTCCCAGGGCGATACCGACATCGCCGCGATTCCGCTGGTTGCGCCGGCCGACGACGCCGACGACACAGCCGCGCCGGCCGCGGTCGCGACGCTGGCCGCCTTCGTCCGGCAGACGCTGGGCGAGACGGTCAAGGACGTCCGGGCTTCCGACCGGCTCGCCGAGAGCCCGGTCTGCCTAGTGGCCGGCGCCGGCACGCTCGACCGGCGGCTCGAGAGGCTGCTGTCGCGCCAGGACGGCGCGGCCGTGACCCGCTCGGCGCCGATCCTCGAGCTCAATCCGCGCCATCCGCTGATCCGCCACTTGGCGGCCCAGGCGACCGCGCCGGGCGACAAGGCCCTGCTCGCCGATGCCGCCTGGCTGCTCTACGACGAGGCCTGCATCCTCGACGGCGAGACGCCGTCCGACCCCGCAGCCTTCGCCGCCCGCCTGACCCGCCTGCTGCTTGCCCGCGGCGCGGCGTGACGCGCTATCCCACGACCAGCCGGGTGCCGGGGCCGAGGCGCGGCAGCAGCTTCGCCATGTCGGCGCGCCGCAGCGCGATGCAGCCCTCCGTGGGCAGCAGGCCGGGTCGGGCGAGATGCAGGAAGATGGCACTGCCGAACGGCCTCAGCGGCGGCTGCGTGTTGTGACCGATCACCACCACCCAGTCGTAGAGCCCGTCCTCGCGCCACATCCGCTCGTGACTGCCGGCAAACGGCAGGCGCACCGGGCGATTGTAGGCGCAGCGCGCCGGATCATCGCACCAGCCGAGTTGCGGATCGATCGCCACCACGTCGAGCCCGGTGCGCGGCGGCGGTCCGCGATCCGGCCGGTAGTAGACCGGGCCGAGCGCGAAGCTGCCGCGCGGCGTCGCGCCGTCGCCCTCGCGCTTCAGCCGCGTCAGGCCCGAACGCCCGAGCGCGCAGGGCCACACGCACCCGCCGGCCTGCATCAGGCCGCGCGCGACCCCGGTGGCATGAACCCTGACCACGTCTGCCGGTGCCGTCATCGTGACCTCTCGCGCCCGCTGCGATCGCCCCGTTCGCCTTGCGAACCGTGCGGAACGTGTTCTACATCCTTCGGGGACCCGCACGACCGTGCCGGCGGCACGGACCGCGACAACGAGACTCGGAGGCGTCCCGGATGAGCACGTCGAAACGCATTCTGATCGTCGACGACGACGCTGATCTGCGCGAGGCGCTGATCGAGCAGCTCGCCCTGCACGAGGAATTCTCGGCAACCGGCGTCGAGACTGCAAGGGCCGGCATCCGGGCCGCCGAGACGGACGGCGCCGATCTCGTCATCCTCGACGTCGGGTTGCCCGACATGGATGGCCGCGAGGCCTGCAAGGTGCTGCGCAAGCACGGCTTCAAGGCGCCGATCATCATGCTGACCGCACAGGACTCCGAATCCGACATCGTTCTGGGCCTTGAATCGGGCGCCAACGACTACGTCACCAAGCCGTTCCGCTTCGCCGTTCTGCTCGCCCGCATCCGCGCACAGCTGCGCCAGCACGAGCAGAGCGAGGACGCGGTCTTCGCCATCGGCCCCTACACCTTCAAGCCGGCGCTGAAGATGCTGTTCACCGAGAAGGGCTCGAAGATCCGGCTGACGGAGAAGGAGACCTCGATCCTCAAGTATCTCTATCGCGCCGGCGAGAAGGTGGTGACACGCGACGTGCTGCTGCACGAGGTGTGGGGCTACAATGCCGGCGTGACCACGCACACGCTCGAAACCCATATCTACCGCCTGCGCCAGAAGATCGAGCGCGATCCCTCCAATGCCGAGCTGCTGGTCACCGAGAGCGGCGGCTACAAGCTGGTGCCGCGCATCGCCGCCGGGAGCCAGACGGTGTGACGCTCGATCACGACGTCCTGCTGCTGAAGAGCATTCCGCTGCTGGCCGACTTCTCGGTCGAGCAGCTCCGGCTGATCGCCTTTTCCGCCGAACCGCACACCCTGCCGCCCGGCACGATCCTGTTCCGCGAGGGCGCCGAGGCCGAGGGGGGCTATCTGGTGCTGTCCGGAGCCGTGCGCCTCGTCAGGGAGCGCGGCGGCGTCGCGGAGGAGGTGGCGGTTGCCGGTCCGGGCGCGCTGATCGGCGAACTGGCGCTGCTGTGCCCGACGACCCGGCCGGTGACGGCGGAGATCATCGAACCGACCGAGCTCTATGCGATCACACGCCGGCTGCTGCGCCGGGTGCTGCAGGAATATCCCGAGATGGCGGAGCGCATGCGCGCGTCCCTGTCGCTGCGGCTGCGCGCGTTGATGGACGAACTCGGCCACACCCGCGCGCGGCTGCTGGCGGTCGATGGGGCGGACCCCGCCGCCCGTCGATGAGCGGACGGGAGCAGCGATCCGGCAGGATCGGCGTCATCCTCGCCACGCTCGGATCGGCCGTTGCTCTCGGCCGGTGGCCGCGCTGATCCCGCTGCGCTGGGGCGTGCCCGACAATCAGACGCTGCCGGGGTTGACGACGAGCACCGGGCAGCCCGCCCTGCGCAGGAGCGCGGCAAGATCGGCCGCCTGCGCTGCCGGACCGGTGCCCGCCTCCACTACCACCAGACCCGCCTGATATCGCACCGCCAGCATAGCCGCCACGCCGCCGCCGAGGCGCTCGGACGGCAGCGTCTCGACCGCACCGGCTTCGAGCCTGGCGAGGAACGGCTCGATCGCCGTTGTGCCGGGGTCGGTGAAGGCGATCACGCGGCCGCTGCGGGCAGGTCCGCCGGCGACCGCCACCGCCACCGCCCTCCGAGCCGCGGCAAGTAGCGCAGCAGCAAGGCGCGGCTCGGCGAACCGACGCGGCGGCGCCAGACAGATCAGGATCTCGTCCGGTGCCGCGCTGAGGATCGGTTCGGCCGGATCGACGGTCAGCGGACCGGTGGGCTGCGGCGCGCCCAGTTCCTGCGCCAGCCGCACCAGCGCCCGCCGGGCGTGGCCGAGGCTGCGCCTGAGCTCGGCCAGCATCGTGCCGGGATCGGCCGGGCGCGCGTGCCGGGTGACATGGCCGATCTCTGCCCCGACCGGCAGGGCCGCGAGATCGACCAGCGCCGCCTCCTCGATCAGGCTCGCCGCGAAGCCGCCGCCGAACCCCGTCGTCAGCCGTCGGGCAAGTGCCAGACCCGGCTCCACCTCGGCGCCGGCATAGGCGGCGACGCGCACCAGCCGGACCGGCCTCATCCGTGTCGCCCTCGACCTGCGCCGCCGTCCACCATTCCATCGTTGCGTGCGCCACCGTCCCGGCCGGTCTCGGCACCGGCACTCTCGGCGCCCAGCGCGATGCGCCGGCGCGCCAGCCAGATCAGGCGGTCCTCGATCGCCCGGTTGACGCTGCCTTCGGGAAACGCGCCGTCTTCCCCGCGCTCGCCGGCCGGCCTGCCGGTGAGCAGTTCCAGCGCCTCGTCGACCCGTGCGATGGCATAGACGGTGAAGCGCCCCGCGGCGCAGGCAGCGAGCGTCTCGTCGTTCAGCATCAGGTGCTGGACGTTGGAGGCCGGCACGATCACACCCTGCCGACCGGTCAGCCCGCGCCCGGCACAGACCTCGAAGAAGCCCTCGACCTTCTCGTTGACGCCGCCGATCGGCTGCACGTCACCGTACTGGTTGAGCGAGCCGGTAACGGCGAGATCCTGGCGCAGCGGGATCCCGGCGATCGCCGAGGCGAGCGCACAGAACTCCGCCACCGAGGCGCTGTCGCCCTCGACTCCGCCATAGGACTGCTCGAACACGAGGCTCGCGGTCAGCGACACCGGCCAGTCCGGGGCGTAGCGGGCGGTGAGCAGGCCGGCGAGAATCATCACGCCCTTCGAATGGATCGGGCCGCCGAGTTCGGTCTCGCGTTCGATGTCGACGAGCTTGCCGGCGCCGAGCCGCACCCGCGCGGTGATGCGGTTTGGTGATCCGAACGCATAGGTGCCGAGCTGCAGCACGCTGAGGCCATTGACCTGTCCGACCGCGCTGCCGTCGGTCGCCACCAGCATCACGCCGCGCCGCACCGCCTCGCGGCTCAGTTCGCGCGGCCGATCGAGCCGCCGCAGTCGTGCTGCCTCCGCCGCGGCGACATGGCCCGCGCCGACCGCCGCCGCCGCCTCGGCGCGGGCGCGGTGATCGGCCTCGCGCATCAGGTCGGCGATCCGCCCGAGCCGGACCGACAGGCGCTGGGTATCGGCCGCGATCCGGCCGGCATGTTCGACGACGCGGGCGACGCCGGTCCGGTCGAATGGCAACATCTCCTCGCGACGGGCAATGGCCGCCATCAGCCGGGCGAAATCGGCGACGGTCGCGTCGGTCCAGGGCGCCGTCTCGTCGAAGTCGACCGCGACCTTGAACACCTCCGGGAAGTCGCTGTCGAGTTGGCACAGCAGGTGGTAGACGAAGCGTTCGCCAAACAGCACCACCTTCGCCGAGAACGGGATCGGCTCCGGCTCGAGCGATACCGTCGACATCAGCGACAGGCGCTCGGCCAGCGATTCGATCTCGATGCGACCGTTGCGCAGCGCCCGCTTCAGCGCATCCCAGGCCATCGGCTCCGTCAGGATCTTGCGCGCGTCGATCAGCAGATAGCCGCCGTTCGCCCGATGCAACGCGCCGGCGCGGATCAGCATGAAGTCGGTGACCAGCGTCCCCATCTGCGGCAGGTGCTCGATCCGTCCGACCAGGTTGGGCAAGGTCGGGTTGTCCTCGCGCACCACGGGAGAGGCGCCGCCCGCCTCGCCGCCGGACACCAGCACGTTGACCATGTAGCGGCGGAACGGCGTGGTGTCGGGATTGCGCGGGCGCTGGGCGGAGCCGTCCTCGGTGACGAGACCCGCCAGCATCGCCGGCGCGGTCTCGATCATGTCGTCGCGCGCCCAGCCGATCCAGTCGGCCACCTGGCGGTCACTCTCGAAGGCCTGTCGCACCTCGGCCAGCGCCTGGTCGACCGCGACGGCGGCGAATTCCTGGTCGAGCTCGCGCACCTCACGGCGCCGCGTACGGTCGAGCCGGGTCGTCTCCTCGAGCACGGTGCGCAGGTCCTCCTGCAGTTCGGCGATCGCCGTCTGGCTCGCCCGTCGCTCCTCGGCGGGCCAGGCGTTGAACACCTCCGGCTTGACGACCTTGCCGTCGCGCATCGGCGCAAGCGCGAAGCCGACCGGCGTCCGCAGCACGGCGATGCCGCGTGCTTCGGCGCGGGCGCCGAGATCGGCGAACAGCTTCTCCTGCCGTTCCTCGAAGGCCTCGTCGATGGCGCGCCGCCGACGCCGGTACTCGTCACTGTCGAACACAGCCGGCAGCGCATCGGCAAGATCGCGCACCGCCTCGGCCATGCCTTCGCGCAGGCGCGGGCCGAGGCCGGTCGGCAGGCCGAGCGCCAGCGGCCGTTGCGGCTCGTCGAAATTGTTGACGTAGACCCAGTCGCGCGGCGGCGGCTTGCGCGCCGCCATCTGGCCGAGAAAGCTGGTCACCGCCGTATGCCGACCGGACCCCGGCACCCCCAGCACGAACAGGTTGAAGCCCGGCCGCTCGATCTCGGCGCCGAAGCTCAACGCCTCCAGTGCCCGCGCCTGACCGAGGAAGCCGTCGAGCGGCTCGAGGTCGGCGGTGGTCTGAAAGCCGAGCCCGTCCGGGTCGCAGCGTCGCCGCAGCCGATCGGCCGGGACCACAGCCCTGGCCCCGGTCATCCCATCCTGCATTCGCCGCTCCCGGGTTGCGCCGACGGACCCATCGCCCGCGGCGGCATCATTACCGCTCCTGCGCCCGCGCGCAGGCGACACACAGCTGCGCGGAGGGATCGACCTCGAGCCGGCCGTCGGGGATCTCCTCGCCGCAGGAGTCGCACCAGCCGAATTCGCCGTCCTCGATCCGCTGCAACACGCGGTGCAGCCGATCGAGCCGGGCCGCCCGCCGGCGTTCCGCGGCAAGTGCCATCGCCTGCACCTGCATCGCATCCATCCGGGCGAGCCGTCCGACGCTCTGCTGGTCGAGCGCGACCGGCGCGCGGTCCTCGGCGCTCTGCCGGCGCAACGCCTCGAGTTCGGCGATCTCGGCCTCGACGAGGCTGCGGTACCGCGCGCTCCGGGTCTGCTCCATCGTTTCGGCCTCTCCGGCTCATTCCCGCGCCCCAACCGCCGACGTCGCCGCCGGCCCATGCCCGATCAGGACGACAGGGCCGGGTCCAGCAGCCCGTCACCGGACACCGCCAGCGAGATTGCACCGATCGGGAGGCTCCATCAAGCATCAGGCCGGGCCCGGCCGGGCTGGCTGGCTGCGACCCGCCGACGGACGGCGGGCGCCGGCCGTTGCGGCGCTGATGCGTGGTTCGATCACAGGCCATCGCGATGGGCGAGGCGTCTGGCCGGCACCGGATCGCCGGAGAGTGCCGGCACCAGCCGACGGCGCGCCCGCACCGGCTGTGCCGGGATCGGGGCGTGCACCTGCTTGAGGGCCTCCACCAGCAGAACGCCGGGCGGCATCGCGGGAATCAAAGTTCCCGCCCGTTCCCACGCCGCCGCCGAGCGGATCAGGAAGCGGCCGCGGAATGGCGGGACCCACAGCGCCTCCTCCCAGGCTGCCGGCAGGAACGCGGCGCCGCGCAGCAGCCGGCTGAGCTGCGAGCGGCTGTAGGGGCGACCATGACCGAACGGCGTATGCTCGAAGCGCGCCCACAGCCCGCGCCGGTTCGGCACCACGACGACGAGCCGCCCGCCCGGCGCCACCACCCGCCAGGCCTCGTGCAGCACGCCGCGCGGGTCCTCGGCGAATTCGAGACTGTGGGTCAGCAGCAGCCGGTCGATCGTGCCGTCGCCCATCGGCAGCTCGGCCTCGTCGACCAGGCACGAGGCGACCGGGCCCTCGGCCGGCCAGTGCATGACCCCCTGTCCCGCCGGCATGAAGGCGATCATGCGCGCGCATTCGTCGCGGAACACGCCGAGATACGGCCCGGCGAAGCCGAGACCGACGACGGTCATGCCGCCGACATCCGGCCACAGGCGGCGCAGCCGGTGCACGATGAGCCGTCGCGCCACCTGGCCGAGGCCGCTGGCATAGAAATCCCTCAGATCGGCGACATCGGTGTGCATGCCACCAAACCTGCCGGGGTTGGCCGGGCTTCACAAGGGATGTTAGGTAGCGCCATGGCTCCGGCCGACGGCGGCCGACCAGTCGAATGACCAGCGGAGACGGTCCATGCACGGTTTCGACATCCGCATGTTTCCCTGCCTGAGCGACAACTACGGCGTGCTGATCCACGATGACGCTTCGGGCGTCACCGCATCGATCGATGCGCCCGAGGCTGCGCCGATCGAGGCGGCACTGACCGAGAACGGCTGGACGCTGACCCATATCCTGGTGACGCATCACCATGCCGACCATACCCAGGCGATCGCCACGCTCAAGGCCAAGCACGGCTGCCGGGTGGTGGGACCGCGCGGCGAGGCGGCAAAGGTGCCGGAGATCGACGAGACGGTTGGCGGCGGCGACACCTTCCGGTTCGGGCGCTACGAGGCACGAATCCTCGATACGCCCGGCCACACCAGGGGCCACATCGCCTGGTGGTTCCCCGGTCCGGCGGTGCTGTTTGCCGGGGACACCCTGTTCGCGCTCGGCTGCGGCCGCGTGTTCGAGGGCACCATGGCCGAGATGTGGACCTCGCTCGAGACGCTGCGCGATCTGCCCCCGGAGACCCATGTCTATTGCGGACACGAATACACCCTGTCGAACGGCCGCTTCGCTCTGACCATCGAGCCGGACAACGCGGCCCTGAAGGCGCGCATGGCGGAGATCGAGCGCAAGCGCGCGAAGGGCGAACCGACCCTGCCGACCACGATCGGCGTGGAGCGCGACACGAACCCGTTCCTGCGCGCCGATGTCGATGCAGTGAAGTCCGCCGTCGGCCTGCCGGATGCGGATCCGGCCGAGGTCTTTGCCGAGATCCGCGCCCGCAAGGACCGATTCTGATGCAGCAGACGGCAGAGGACATCATCCGCCGGCTCCAGCTCATCCCGCATCCGGAGGGTGGGCACTACCGCGAGACGTGGCGCGACGGGCCCGGTCCGTCCGGCCGGGCGCATGCGACGGCGATCTACTATCTGCTCGCCGCCGGCGAGGTGTCTCACTGGCACCGGGTCGATTCCGGCGAGATCTGGCACTACCATGCCGGGGCGCTCCTCGAACTGTCGGTATCCGTCGACGGCGAGCGCGTCGAGCGGTACCTGCTCGGCCTCGATTTCGCCGTCGGCGCGCGGCCGCAGGCGGTCGTGCCGGCGCATGCCTGGCAGTCGGCGCGCAGCCTCGGCGACTGGACGCTGGTCGGCTGCACCGTGGCGCCCGGCTTTGAGTTTGCGGGGTTCGAGATGGCGCCCGTCGGCTGGAGGCCCGGCGGCGGCTGAGCGGGGCTGCAGGGGCGACCGCCCGGGCCATCCGCAGCAGGTGGCGGGCAGCTCTCGCTGCAGCGGATCGGGTTGTCAGCCGCGCGGCCGGCGAATCATGTCCTTCGCCGCCAGCGCTGCCCCGCCGGTGATCAGCAGACAGGCGACGAGGATCAGCCAACTCGGCTCGGCGAAGCCCGCCGCGATCAGGATGCCCGTCGACAGCAGCGGCGCAGCATAGGAGCTTGCGCCCAGCACCTGGATGTCGCCGTGCTTGACACCGTAGTCCCACACATAGAAGGCCGCGCCGACCGGCAGCAAGCCGAGTGCTGCAACCGCCAGCCATTCGCGCACATCCGCCGGCCAGACGGTGGTCTCGAGGGCCAGGTGGCAGACGGCCGACAGGGCGGCGGTGGCAAGACAGAAGCCTGTCACGACATCGGTCGGCACGGCAGCGAAGCGCCGTGAGGCAACCGAGTAGGCCGACCAGGTCAGCGCGCAGACGAGGGCGGCGGCATAGCCGAGGGCGTAGCGCGCCTCCAGCTCGAAGCCGCGCCCCTTGGTGACGATCAGCGCCGCACCGGCAAGTCCGAGCAGTCCGCCCGCGACGTGATGCGGCCGCAGCCGTTCGCCGGGCAGCAGCGCGGAGAACAGGACGATCAGCAGCGGCCACAGATAGGCGATCAGCCCGGCTTCGACCGCCGGCGCGTTCCTCAGCGCGGTGAAGTAGAAGAAGTGATAGCCGAACAGCCCGCCGATCCCGAGCGCCCAGACAGCGGCAGGCTGCCTGAGGCTCGCCCGCGCGGCCGGCACCGCGATCCAGCGCACCAGCCCGATCGACCCGCCGATCAGGAAGCACATCGCGGCGAGCTGGAAGGGCGGGACGGCGCCGCTGGCGGCCGTGAACAGCGCCAGAAGCGACCACATCAGCACGGCAGTGAAGCCGATCAGCGTCGCCCTCAGCCGGCGGCCGGCATCGGCGGGGGTTCTGGCTGTTGCGGTGGTCGGGGCGGCATCCATGGCGCCGCCGAGTGCCACAGACGGCAGTCCCGCGCAAGCGGGGCGCCGCGCCGGACCGGGTCATCCGGTCACGGCATCGATGATCCGCGGCAGCTTGCCGTCTCGTCGCCCGCCCCGACGCAGACGCGCAAACCGCTTTCTCCGGAGAATGCGCTAGACCATCACCAGCGCGACATAGGCGCAGTAGCCGACGAACAGCGTCGCGCCTTCCGAGCGCGTGACGCGGCTGCCGGTGGCCGCGAAGATCGTCATCATCAGGATCACGCCGATCATCAGCGGCAGGTCGAAGCGGACGATCTCGTCGGGCACAGACAGCGGATGCGCGAAGGCGGTGACGCCGGCGATGCCGAGCACATTGAAGATGTTCGAGCCGACGATGTTGCCGTACGCGATCTCCGGCTGGCGGCGGATCGCCGCGACGAGCGACGTGGCGAGTTCCGGCAGCGACGTGCCGACCGCGACCACCGTCAGACCGATGACGGTATCCGAGACGCCGAGGATCGCCGCCAGATCGACCGCGCCGGACACCAACAGGCGGGCGCCGAGCACGAGCCCCAGCAATCCGAACAGGACAATTGCGACGTCGATCAGCGCGCCGGCCAGGCCGGGCTTCGGACGGGTCTTGCCGGTCACGTCCTCGGCGGGCGGATGGCGGCGCTCCTGAAACCAGACGAAGCCGAGATAGCCCGCGAGCCCCAGCACGAGCAGGACGCCATCGATCCGGCCGAGCACGCCTTCGGCGGTGAGCGCCAGCAGCACCAGCGCCGCGGCCAGCATCAGCCCGCCGTCACGAACCACCGTGCGCACTGGGCACAGGATCGGACAGACCAGCGCTGCGATGCCGAGGATCAGCAGCACATTGGCAATGTTGGAGCCGACGATGTTGCCGAGCGCGATGCCCGGCACGCCGGCAATCGCCGCCTGCAGGCTGGTCACGAGCTCCGGCATCGAGGTGCCGAAGCCGACCACCGTCAGTCCGATCATGAGCGGCGAGACGCCGAGCCGGATGGCGAGCGCGACCGATCCCCTGACCAGCAGCTCGCCGGCGACGAACAACAGGATCAGGCCGCCCAGCAGGGTTGCCGCGATGGTCACGGTATCTCGCCTCCGTTGCGCCGCATCCCCGGCGACCACCCAGATATATGCGGCGGCAACGGATCCGCTACCCCCGACACCGCATTTTCTGGCCGTCCGTCCCCCGATGGTCGCGCGTCGCACCGGCCATGCCGCGCGTCATCGCGGCCGCTGCCAGGCGGCGAGCCGGGAGGCGGATGATGTGGGCCTCACGCCATGTACTGGCCGCCATTGGCTGAGAGCGTCGAGCCGGTGATGAACCCGGCCTCCTCCGAGGCGAGAAACACCACGCAGCGGGCGATCTCCTCGGGTTCGCCGAGACGGCCGACCGGAATCTGCGGCAGGATCGCCTTCTCGAGCACGTCCTGGGGAACCGCCTTGACCATGTCGGTGGCGATGTAGCCGGGACAGATGGCATTGACGGTGATGCCCTTGCGGGCGTTCTCGAGGGCCAGCGCCTTGGTGAAGCCGATCTCGCCGGCCTTCGCCGCGGAATAGTTCACCTGGCCCATCTGGCCCTTCTGGCCGTTGATCGAGGAGATGTTGATGATGCGGCCGAAATTGCGCTCGCGCATGCCCTCGATCACCGGCCGGCACATGTTGAACAGCGAGCCGAGATTGGTGTCGATCACCGCCTTCCACTGATCGAGGGTCATCTTGTGGAACATGGTGTCGCGGGTGATGCCGGCATTGTTGACCAGCACCGAGACCGGACCGAGATCGGCCTCGACTCTGGCGACGCCGGCGGCACAGGCCTCGTGGTCGGACACGTCCCACTTGTAGACGGCAATGCCCGTCGCCTCCTTGAACCGTGCGGCCGCCTCGTCGTTGCCGCCGTAGTTCGCCGCGACCGTATAGCCTGCCGACTTCAGCGCCCTAGAGATCGCCTCGCCGATCCCGCGGGTGCCGCCGGTAACCACTGCAACCTTGCTCATCGTCGCCTCCCTCTGAAATGGCCTGCCGTCGAAATGCCGACGGTCCCCGGGCCTTCGAACCGCGCCGGGGGCCGGGTGCTGATGCGCCGCTAGCGCTCGACGCACATGGCGACGCCCATGCCGCCGCCGACGCACAGCGTGGCGAGGCCCTTCCTGGCGTCGCGCCGACGCATCTCGTGCAGCAGCGTGGTCAGGATGCGCGCGCCCGAGGCACCGATCGGATGGCCGATGGCGATGGCACCGCCATTGACGTTGACGATGTCCGGGTTCCAGCCGAGATCCTTGTTGACCGCACAGGCCTGCGCAGCGAACGCCTCGTTGGCCTCGACGAGGTCGAGATCGTCGATCTTCCAGCCAGCCTTCTCGAGCGCCTTGCGGCTCGCCGGAATCGGTCCCGACCCCATGATCTTGGGGTCGACTCCGGCCGATGCGAACGAGGCGATGCGGGCGAGCGGCTTGAGGCCGCGCGACGCCGCCTCGCGGGCCGTCATCAGCACCAGCGCCGCCGCACCGTCATTGATGCCGGAGGCATTGCCGGCCGTCACCGTGCCGTCCTTGTCGAAGACCGGCTTCAGCTTCGCCACCTGGTCGATGGTTGCCCCCTCGCGGATGTATTCGTCCTCCTCGACGACGACGTCGCCCTTGCGGCCGGCGACCGTCACCGGGGCGATCTCGTCCTTGAACCGACCGGCCTTCTTTGCCGCCTCGGCCTTGTTCTGCGAGGCCACTGCGAAGGCGTCCTGCTCCTCGCGGGTGATCTGCCACTGGCGGGCGACATTCTCGGCGGTATTGCCCATGTGGTAGCCGTTGAAGGCATCCCACAGGCCGTCCTTGATCATCGTGTCGATCAGCTTGAAGTCGCCCATCTTGACGCCACTGCGCAGATGCGCGGCATGGGGCGACTGGCTCATCGATTCCTGTCCGCCGGCAACCACGATCGCAGCAGAGCCGTCGGCGATCTGCTGCGCGGCGAGCGCGACCGCGCGCAGGCCGGAGCCGCACACCTGATTTATGCCCCACGCCGGCGACTCGATCGGAATTCCGGCCGCGATTGACGCCTGACGTGCCGGATTCTGCCCGGCTGCCGCGGTCAGTACCTGGCCGAGGATCACCTCGTCGACATCGGCTGGGGCGACGCCGGCGCGCTCCAGCGCGGCCTTGATCGCCACGGTGCCGAGATAGGAGGCGGGCACGCTCGACAGCGACCCATTGAACGAACCGACCGGCGTACGGGCGGCGCTGACGATGACGATGTCCTCGAACGTGCTCATGGGATTGACCTCCTGTGCCGGCTGGCCGCGCCGGTCCCGAATGTTGTTCCGGTGCACGCACCGGCTGGGCCGTCACTACAGCGATCGCGCGCCGGCGACGATCCCGGGGCGCTTCGCAGACTGTTTGCTGCATCGCATTGCGGTGAGTCAATCGCCGCCGCCCGCAGCCTGGACAAAACGGTGGCCGTGCAAGCGAAAAATCCGTATCGTGTCGCAGCAAAAGGCTCGTGAATTGACCTGTCGCAGTCGCAACACCGTGTCGGGATCGTGCAGGCTGAACCGGATCGCCGTGCTGTCGGCCACCGACTCCGCCTGTCGCACCTGCACGAGGCATGTCCGGTCGTCCTCCCCGTGCGTCGTCCTGTCGCCCGTCCCGCCGGCGCGCCCGGGGAGCTTCCGTGGCCTTGGCGAATGCCCCGGTGCGCCACCGCGATGAGGGTCGCCCGAGCCACGACAGGGAAACGCGCAAGCGGTGCGGACGGCGCCGGATGGTGACCAGGGCAGATGAGCAGGAACAAGCAGGCGACCGTCATCAAGAAATACGCCAACCGGCGTCTCTACAACACCGGCACCAGCACCTATGTGACGCTTGACGATCTCGGCGAGATGGTGAAATCCGAGGAGGATTTCATCGTCATCGACGCAAAAACCGGCGAGGACATCACCCGCTCGGTGCTGACCCAGATCATCTTCGAGCAGGAGAACAAGGGCGGCGCACTGTTGCCGATCAACTTCCTGCGCCAGCTGATCCGCTTCTACGGTGACTCGATGCAGTCGCTCGTTCCCAGCTATCTGGATTTCTCGATGTCCTCGCTTGCCCGCGAGCAGGAGAAGTTCCGTGACCAGATGACCCGTGCCCTGAGCGCCACGGCGATCGGAGCGTTGGAGGATCAGGTCAACCGCAACATGCAGATGTTCGAGCGCGCGTTCCGGATGTTCTCACCCTTTGCCGGCGACAGCGGTTCCACCAGCCACGGCGCCGCGCATGGCGCGGAGCAAGACGCTCCGCCATCGCGCAAGGCGGCGAAGGCGGACAGCGAGATCGAATCGCTGAAGAAGCAGCTCGCCGACGTTCAGACGCGTCTCGACAAGCTCGCCCGGGACCGCTGACCCGGCGCGCCCGGCGATCTGCCAGCGGCCAGCAGCAGGCCCAGCGGCCAGCAGCAGGCAAAGTCGCGCGGTTCGCGCAGGGGCCGGCCGGGAAGAGCGGGAAGAGACTGCCACCGGCACGACCGCTCACGGATGCCGCCCGTCGCTCAGCCGGCGGCGATGCGGATCTCTCCCGACGGATCGCCGGCCCGTTCGATGCCGAACATCCGGCCCTGCAGGTAATCGACCCCGATCGCGGCGAGAACCGCGGCATCCGCCTCGCACGACACCCGCTCGGCCACCACCTCGAGCCCGACATGGCGGGCGAGCGAGACCAGCGTCGCGACGAAGAAGCGATCGGCCTCGTTGTCGGCAATGCCCTCGATGAAGCAGCCGTCGATCTTGACGATGTCCACGCGCAGGGCGCGCAGGTTGCGGAACGAGGTGTGCCCGGCACCGAAATCGTCGATCGCGACCCGGCAGCCAATGTCGCGGACCGACTGGACGAACTGCACCGCGCGCTGCAGATCGGTGATCGCCATCGTTTCGGTGATCTCGACGATCAGCCGCCTGGCAAGGCTGCGGTCGCGTCGGATCTGGCCGACGAGCCTTGCGAACCAGGTGCCGTCGAGCGCGCTCGACGTCGAAACGTTGATCGACAGCACGAGATCGGGATCGGCGCGCAGCTCGGCGATTGCCAGATCCACGGCGCGATGGTCGATCAGCCGGACGATTCCCAGTCGCTCGGCCGTCTCGATGAACTCACCAGCCGCGATCACCGTGCCGTCCGGCAGGTGTAGACGGCACAGCGCCTCGTGGAACGCCGGCACCCGCGTGGCCGTCCGCACCACCGGTTGCAGGGCCAGACCCAGTCGCCCCTCGTTCAGGGCCGCAACGACCTGACCTGCGACCTCGGCGTTGCGCCGCCGCGCCGCGTCGCGGACCGGCGACGGCTCGTAGACCGCAACCGACGCAGAGCCCCTGAGGCGGGCCTCGTCGAGCGCCTCTTGGGCATGACCGAGCGCCTCGTGCGCGGTGCGCCCGTGGCGCGGCACGACCACGCCGCCCACCGAAACCGTCACCGCCACCTGGCCGGTCCCGGTGGCGATGGGGCCGCTGGCAACCGCCCGTGCCAACCGGTCGACCGCGATGCGGAAATCCGCTTCGCTGCAATCGTTGAGCACGAGCCCGAGCTTGTTGCCGGCCAGCCTGCCGATCGAATCGCCACCCCGCATCTCGCGGCGCACCCGCCGGGCGACGCCGGCGATCACCTCGTCGGCGACGTCGAAGCCGTAGGCGTCGTTGAGCACCGACAGGTTGTCGACCGCGACGATCGCCACCGCCGCGCTGCGGCGGAACCGCTCCGCCGCCACGATCGCCGCGCCGATCTCCTCGACGAGACGCGCTCGGTTGAGAGCGCCGGTCAGATTGTCGTGGTCGCTGCGGTAGATCAGCCGCTCGTCGCGGGCCCGTCGCTCGTTGATGGCGCGGATGATGCCATGGGCGCGCACCGGCTTGCCGTCGGGTCCGGCGAACCAGCGACCGTTGTCCTCGATCCACAGCGCCTCGCCACCGCCGAGCGGCAGGAAGCGGTACTCGATGTGATAGGCGATGCCGGCACCCTCGTCCTCGACACCGCTCTCGACGACGGCCGCATGGCGGCCGGGTGGCCCTTCAGGATCGATCCGGCGGGCATAGAGGCGTCCGCTGGCAAGCGACGCGCCGGGCGTGCGCAGCAGACCCTCCACGTCGCCGCCCCATGCGATCCGGTCGCTTTCGAGGTCCCATTCGTACGCGGCCGCGCCGATCGAGGCGAGGATCGCGCCTGCGTCGGGCTCCGTTCGGCCATCCGTATCGTCCTCGCCCATGCCAGCAAGCTCCTGTGGCGGCCGCCGCACCACGACTCATCGACCAGATTACACCCGCCGGCGCACCCCGGCAGCAGTTTCCTGTGGACAATCCGACACAGTCGGCGCGCGAAAGGTTAACAATCGGTTTCCGAACGGCCGGGCGCTTGCTGCGCAACCGGCATGGGGACGTCCGTCGTCCCGAAGCGGCACAGGAGATGATCGATGCGCATCAGCGAACCGGCCGACGGGTTCAGGGCGGGACGTCCGCAGGCCCGGATCGAACCGGGATCGGACGCCGAGACGCGACAGCCACCGCAGCGCGGCACCGCGGCGCGCCTGCCGGTGCCGGTTCGCCGCGCCGCGGCCGACGACCGTGCCCAACCGGCGGCACGGCTGGCGATCGCCAGCGCGCCGCTGATCGCCCAGCTGATCGCAACCGAGATGGGTCTGCCGCAGACCCGTCTCAGGCGACTGGCGCCGGTTGCCGAGGCGCTCGCCGCCTATCGCGGCTGCCGATCGCTCCCTGTCCCGGGCCGGTCACAGGCGCGGTCCGCCTGAGCCGGCCACGGGTCACAGCCCGATCGCGCAACCGTCCTTGCGTGGGTCCGATCCGGCGATCAGCACCCCGCGCCGTCGGTCGATCAGGATCGCCTGACCGCCGCCGAGCGGCGAATCCGCCCGCCTCACCTGATGCCCGAGCGCAACGAGCTCGGCCGCCGTCGCCTCCGCAACGCCCGTTTCCAGGACGGTCGCATCGCCCTCGAAGAAGGCGCGCGGCAGGTCGATTGCCGCCTGCGGATCCATGCCGTAATCGATGAGGTTCGAGACGAGATGGGCGTGGCCGCAGGCCTGGTACTGGCCGCCCATCACGCCGAACACGCCGCGGGTGAGACCGTTCTCGACGAGAAGGCCGGGAATCAGCGTGTGCAGCGGACGCTTGCGCGGGCCGACCTCGTTGGGATGCCCGGGCGTCAGGACGAAGCCCGAACCCCGGTTCTGCAGCACGACGCCGCTGTCCGGCGCAACGATCGCAGAACCGAAGTAATCGAACACGGAGTTGATGAAGGACACCGCCATGCCGTCGGCATCGACGATACAGAGATACACGGTATCGGTCTTCTCGCGCGGGTCGATCGGGCCGGTCTCAACCATCCGCCGCCGCGGGTCGATGCGGGCGGCGAGCCGGTCGAGGAACGCCGGCTCGATCAGCGCAGCGGCCGGCAGGTCGGCGGTCGCCGGATCGCTGACGAAGCGGTCGCGGCAGGCATAGGCGAGGCGCGCGGCCTCGATCTCCAGATGCAGGCGCTGCGCGCCGAGCGGGTCGAGACCGGCAAGCCCGAGACGCTCGAGAATGCCGATGAGGATCAGCGCCGTGATGCCCTGGCCGTTCGGCGGCAGCTCGCCGACCGACAGCCCTCGGTAGGGCGACAGCATCGGATCGACCCATGTCGCCTCGGTCGCGGCGAGATCGTCGGGCGTCAGACAGCCGCCGCGGCGGGCCACCGCCGCGCATATGTCCTCGGCCACTGCGCCGGTGTAGAAACCGTCGCGGCCGGCCTCGGCGATCCGCCGGTAGGTGCGGGCGAGGGCCGGAAAGCGGACGACATCTCCGACCGCGGGCGCGTCGCCCGCCGCGGTCAGGTAGTGGCGCCGCCCGCCCGGGTCGCGCACGAGCCGCCCGACCTCGCCCGCCCAGTCGCGGGCGACGCGCGGCGCGACCGGCACGCCGGATTCGGCGAGGTCGATCGCCGGCGCCAGCGCCCGGTCGAGGCCGATGCTGCCGAAGCGCTCGAGGAGCTGCGACCAGGCCGCCACCGCACCGGGCGCGGTGACGGACGTGCCGTGGTCCTCGTCGATCTCGGACAGTCCCTGGGCCCGCACATAGTCCGGAGTCAGGGCCGCCGCCGAGCGGCCGGAGCCGTTGAGGCCGTAACGGCTGCCGTCCGGCAGGGCGACGATCGCGAAGCAGTCGCCGCCGGCCGAGGTCATGTGCGGCTCGGCCAGGGTCAGCACCGCCGATGCGGTGATCGCCGCATCGACGGCGTTGCCGCCGCCCTGCAGCACGGCCAGTGCAGCGGCCGCCGCCAGCGGATGCGAGCAGGCGACCATGCCGCGGGTGGCATAGACCGCGGAGCGGCCCGGCGCCTGGAAATCGCGCGCCATGGGTCAGCCCTCCCCGTGCGGGCCGATGGCGAAATCGCGCCGGGCAGCGCGGATGGTGATCGAGAAGCCGGCCACGACGTCGACGAAGGCGATCGCGGTGAGCAGGAAGAAGGTCGAGGTCGCCGCCCGTGCCACGAGCAGGAACTCGACCAGGCATCCGACGAAAACCAGTGTCGACAGCAAGTGATCGACGATCGACATCGAGGTCGTCCGCGTCGCCTTCAGCACCTCGACGAACAGCAACAGCAGGGCGACCAGCAGGAACACGTCGCTCGCAGTCATCGTCCACACCGCGCCCGACATCATGTCGACATCGAACAATGCAGCCTTCCAGTCGACGCCGCCGAACAGGAATTCGAGCGCGTTGTAGCCGATCAGCGGGAGGATCATCAGCGGCAGGCCGTACATCGGCAGACTCCGGTGTTCGGGGACGGGTCGCGGTCGGTTGCGCGAGCCGGCATCATGCGTTCGCGGCGGGGCGGACGGAAGCCCTCCCGACGGGTCGGGCGAGCTCAAACGAAAAGGCCGGCGTGATCGCCGGCCTTGACGGTCCCCGGTGCGGCCGATGCCTCAGTCGGCGTCGACCGGCTTCAGCACCTGCCGGCCGCGATACTTGCCGGACTTCAGGTCGATGTGGTGCGGACGGCGCAGCTCGCCCGACTCCTTGTCCTCGACATAGGTCGGCGCCTTCAGCGCGTCGGCGGAGCGGCGGTGACCGCGCTTCATCGGCGAGGTCTTCCTTTTCGGTACGGCCATGGTCTCGTCTCCTCGGAACCGGGTGCCGACGGCGAGGCGGGGGCGCGTCTGGGCTGCCCGGCACCGCGGCAAAATGACGGAAGTCGGCGGGCTTATAGAGGAAAGCGCGTCGGAACGGAAGGGGCGAGTCGCCGCCGGGTCCGGCCGCGCCGTCGCGGTGACCGCCGCGTCGCAGGACGCGCGAGCCCGCCGTCTACTCCAGGCAAGTCACATAGGCCCCGGCCTGACGGGCCCGTCGCTCGATGATTCCGGCGAGGTAGGTGGTGGTGCGGCCCGGCTTGGCGGGATTGCGGGCGATCGGGTTCGGGAGGGCGGCTGCCATCAGCGCCGCCTGTCGGCGCGACAGCCGTGCGGCCGGCACGCCGAACCAGTGCTGGGCCGCGGCCTCTGCGCCGAATACGCCGGGGCCCCATTCGACGATATTCAGATAGATCTCGATCATCCGACGCTTCGACCAGACGAGATCCGCCCAATAGGCAAGCGGCACTTCGAGCCCCTTGCGGACGTAGCTGCGCGATGACCACAGGAACAGGTTCTTGACCGTCTGCATCGGGATCGTGCTCGCGCCGCGCGTGTCGCCGCGGTCGAGAACCTCGCGCACGGCTTTCCAGTCGACGCCCCGGTGCGCGCAGAATTGGCCATCCTCCGACATGATGACCGAATGGACAAGCACCGGCGCGATGTCGTCGAGCGGGACCCAGCGCTTCTTGATCGGCACCCCGTTGAGACGCTGCCACACTTCCAGCGTCGAGGCCGGTGGCGGCACCACCGCGTAGAGCGGTACCAGCACGATCGGCAGCGCCGCGAGCAAGAGGCCTGCGATGGCAATGCCGCGCACCAGCCGCCGCGACCACGCGCGCCACCCGGTCCGCCTGCCGCCCCTGCTGGTCCTTTCCGCCATGCCCCGAGATAGCTTCCGCCCCGCCGACCCGCAACCGAATTGCGCCGCTGCCGGCCCGTTGCATGTCGCGACGCGCTCGGCCACTCTCCGCGGCATTGGCTGGAGGGCGTACAGGTGGCTGATATCGGCGGGTTCGAGGCGGATCTTTCAGCGACGGCAGCGCGTGTCGAGGCGGTCCTCCGCACGCGGCTCGCGCCGATCGGCGGCCGTCTCGGCGCGGCGATGCGCCATGCCGCGCTCGGCGGTGGAAAGCGCCTGCGGCCCTTTGTCGTGCTGCGCGCCGCAGCACTTTTCGGGATCGCCGAAGCCGTGGCGATGCCGGCGGCCTGCGCGCTCGAACTGCTGCACTGCTACAGCCTCGTCCACGACGACCTGCCCGCGATGGATGACGACGATCTGCGCCGCGGCCTGCCGACCGTCCATCGCGCCTTTGACGAGGCGACCGCGATCCTGGCCGGCGACGGCCTGCTGACACTTGCCTTCGAGACGCTGGCCGACCCCACAGCCCATCCCGATGCGGCCGTGCGTGCGGAGCTGGTGGTCGAACTCGCGCGCGCCGGCGGGACGAACGGCATGATCGGCGGTCAGATGCGCGACCTCGCCGCCGAAGGCCGGTTTGCGGCGGGCCTGCCGCTCACGCTGTCCGAGGCCGAGATCGCGACGCTGCAGGCAATGAAGACCGGTGCGCTGTTCCGTTTTGCCGCACTTGCCGGCGCGATCCTCGGCGGGGCGGGCGAGGCTGATCGGCAGCGCCTCGCCGCCTACGGGGCCGCACTCGGCCGCGCCTTCCAGATCGCCGACGACCTGCTCGACGAGGAAGCAAGCGCCGATCAGGTCGGCAAGGCGACCGCCAAGGACCGGACCAGGGGCAAGGCGACGCTACCCGCGCTGATCGGCCCGGGTGCGGCGCGCGACAGGCTGGGCGAAGCGGTTGCCGAGGCCAGCGCCGCGCTCGCCGGCTATGGCGACCGGGCAGCACCGCTGGTCGCAGCAGCCCAGTATGCCGCGGCGCGGCAAAGATGACCGGCCGGACATCATGACCGCCGCCGGCGCCGGTCCGCCTCCCAAGGCACAAGGCTGGCCTTGTCGCCCGTCAATCGCGACGAGGATGCGCAGACCGGCTCCGCACAGGCTGACCGGACGGGCTATTCCGCCGCGTCGCTGCCCTGACGACCGGCGGCGTCGGTCCCGAACCGGCGCTCGATATACTCCATCACGATCGCCTTGAAGTCGGCCGCGATCATCGGGCCGCGAAGTGTCGTGACCTTCTGTCCGTCAATGAAGACCGGCGCGGCCGGGGATTCGCCGGTACCGGGCAGCGAGATGCCGATGTCGGCATGCTTGGATTCGCCCGGCCCGTTGACGATGCACCCCATCACCGCAAGGTTGAGGGTCTCGACGCCCGGATACCTTTCCCGCCATACCGGCATCTCGGTGCGGATGAAGTCCTGGATGTCGCGGGCGAGTTCCTGGAACACCGTCGAGGTCGTGCGTCCGCAACCCGGGCAGGCCGTCACCACGGGAACGAAGGTCCTGAGGCCCATGGTCTGCAGGATCTCCTGCGCGACCCGCACCTCGAGTGTGCGGTCGCCGCCCGGCTCGGGCGTCAGCGACACGCGGATCGTGTCGCCGATCCCCTCCTGAAGCAGGACTCCGATGCCGGCCGTCGATGCGACGATGCCCTTCGATCCCATGCCCGCCTCGGTGAGGCCGAGATGCAGCGCGTAGTCGCCACGCCGGCTCAGCATCCGGTAGACTGCGATGAGATCCTGCACCTGGCTGACCTTGGCCGACAGGATGATCCGATCGCGCCCCAGACCGATCTCCTCGGCACGCGCCGCCGACAGCAGCGCCGACTGGACGATCGCCTCGTGCATCACCGCACGGGCCGACTTCGGGGCCGGCGAGGCGGCGTTCTCGTCCATCAGCCGGGTCAGGAGCTCCTGATCGAGCGAGCCCCAGTTGACGCCGATCCTGACCGGCTTGTCATGGGTCAGCGCGATCTCGACCATCGCGCCGAACTGCCGGTCGCGTTTCTCGCGAAAGCCGACATTGCCCGGGTTGATCCGGTACTTCGCCAGCGCTTCGGCGCAGGCCGGATGCTCGGCGAGCAGCTTGTGGCCGATATAGTGGAAGTCCCCGACCAGCGGCACGTCGATTCCGGCACGCATCAGCCGGTCGCGGATGTGCGGCACGGCCGCCGCCGCCTCGTCGCGGTCCACCGTGATGCGGACGATCTCCGAGCCCGCCCGCGCCAGCGCGGCGACCTGGGCGACGGTTGCGGCGATGTCGGCGGTGTCGGTGTTGGTCATCGACTGGACCACGACCGGTGCCATGCCGCCCACCTGCACCGCTGCGGCGCCCCGACCGATGCGGACGCCGACCGTCCGCCTGCGCGCCGCGGGTCCGTATTCCTCGATCATGTGCGCTCCGCCGTCCCTGTAGCCGCCCGCTCGCCCGACCCGCGCTCTCCCGACATCTGCGCTCCCGCCGCCGTCTGCGCGCAGTGCCGGCACAGCCCGTCGATCTCGATCACGGTCAGGTCCGGCGCGAAACCGTTCGCCGCCGCCACCGAGTCGAGCGCCTCGCCGACGCCTTCGGCCAGCGCCTCGCCGACATTGCCGCAGGCCCGGCAGATCAGGAACACCGTCGCCGAATGGCGGGCGTCGCCGGCGGTGCAGGCGATGAAGGCGTTGCGGCTCTCGATCCGGTGCACCAGCCCCTGCTGCACCAGGAAGTCGAGAGCCCGGTATACGGTTATCGGGGCCGGCCTGCGGCCGTCGCCAGCCATCGCATCCATCAGTTCATAGGCGCCCATCGGACGGTGGCCCTGCGCCAAGAGCTCGAGCACCTTCTCGCGCTGGCTGGTCAACCTGGCGCCCCTGCGGCGGCACACGGCCCTCGCCGTGCGGACGATACGGTCGGCACAATGGCTGTGATCGTGATTCGGTGCCGGAAAATCGGCCATGTGTCCTCGGTGTCTGCGCCGGTGTTCCGCAGGCCGGGCACGACCGGCCCGGCGGGTTACTATAGCCTCACGACGGTGACATCGGAACGATACCCCGTCTTAACCGCGATGCTGCATTGCACTATCTAGCCCATGTAGGGCGGCGGGCTAATCCTCGAAAGGAGCGAGCATGTCTCTCAACGGCAAGACGGCGGTGGTCACGGGATCGACCTCCGGCATCGGACTGGGGATCGCCGACGCCTTGGCCCGCGCCGGTGCGAATATCGTCCTGAACGGTCTCGGCAAGGCCGAGGAGATCGAGACGATCCGGGCGAACATGGCGAGGACGCATGGCGTCGAGGTGCGCTTCTCCGGCGCCGACATGACGAGGCCCGACGAGATTGCCGGCATGATCCGCGAGGCAGAGACGGAATTCGGCTCGGTCGACATCCTGGTGAACAATGCCGGCATCCAGTACGTCGCCGCGATCGAGGAGTTTCCGGTCGAGAAGTGGGATCAGATCATCGCGATCAATCTGTCGGCCGCCTTTCACGGCATGCGCGCCGCCGTTCCGGGCATGAAACGTCGGGGCTGGGGCCGCATCGTCAACACCGCCTCGGCGCACGCCCTCGTCGCCTCGCCGTTCAAGGCTGCCTACGTGGCGGCCAAGCATGGCATCGCAGGTCTGACCAAGGTCGTGGCGCTCGAGACCGCCCGGCACGGCATCACCGTCAACGCGATCTGTCCGGGCTATGTCTGGACACCTCTGGTCGAGAAGCAGATTCCCGACACGGCCAGGGCGCGCGGCCTGACCGAGGAGCAGGTCAAGACGGATGTACTGCTGGCCGCCCAGCCGACAAAGGAATTCGTTACCGTCGATGAGGTGGCCGGGCTGGCGCTATTCCTGACCACCGATGCCGCCCGCTCGATCACCGGCGCGATCCTGCCGATCGACGGCGGCTGGACGGCGGAGTAGCGAGGTGGCGCGCGCGGCCGACAGCACCCGGGGTACCGCCACCGGCCGAACGAAGGCGGCCGCCGGCAAGCCGAGGACTGGGGCGGCGGCCGGCGACAGCGGCGAGGCCGTCGCGGTGCGCATCGACGATACCCCTGCACCGCGGCCGGGCAGCTCGAACCTGCGCACCGTCAACCTGGCGCTGCAGGGCGGCGGCGCCCACGGCGCCTTCACCTGGGGCGTGCTCGACTGGATGCTCGAGAACGCGCCGGTCGCAATCGAGGGCATCAGCGGCACCAGCGCCGGTGCGATGAATGCCGTGGCGCTGGTCTCCGGCTGGCACAATGGCGGACCTGAGGGAGCACGCGAGACGCTGGAAGCCTACTGGAAGGCGGTCAGCCGCGCCTCTCGCCTCTCGCCGGTGCAGCGCACCCTGCTCGACCGGTTGTTCGGTCATTGGTCGCTCGACTGGTCGCCGGGCTTCATGATGGTCGATCTCGTCAGCCGCTTCGTCTCGCCCTACGAGTTCAATCCGCTCAATCTGAACCCGCTGAAGGACCTGATCGAGGAGATCATCGACTTCGAGGCGATCCGCGACTGCACCTCGATCAAGCTGTTCCTGTCGGCCACGAACGTGCGCACCGGCAAGGTCAAGGTGTTCCGCAATCACGAGATCACCGCCGACCATGTCATGGCGTCGGCCTGCCTTCCGCTGATGTTCCAGGCCGTCGAAATCGACGGCGTGCCCTACTGGGACGGGGGATTCTCGGGCAACCCGGCACTCTGGCCGTTCTTCTATGCCACCGAAACCGAGGATCTGCTGCTCATCCAGATCAATCCGATCGAGCGGCCGGAAACGCCGAGGACGGCTCGCGAGATCCTCAACCGCATGAACGAGATCACCTTCAATGCCGCGCTGCTGAAGGAGCTCAGGGCGATCGAGTTCGTCGACCGGCTGGTCAGCGAGGGCAAGCTCGACAGCGAGCATTATCGGCGGATCCGCGTTCACGTCATCGACGGCGGCGAGTTCCTCAACGATCTGACCGCCTCGAGCAAGTTCAATGCGGAATGGGCGTTCCTGACCTATCTGCGCGACTGCGGCCGCCAGGCAGCGGCGAAGTTCGTCGACAGGCATCGCGCCCATATCGGCTCGATGACAACCGTCGACATGCGCAAGATGATCGACTGACAGGCCGGCGCCCCGACTCGACCAGCCTTGCTGTCGATGCATGGCGAAGCGGCCGTGAGCCCGCTTCCATCGCCGCGCAGCGCGGCTAGGATGACCGCATCGAGACTGGCTTTCCGGGGAAACGGCACCTCATGGCAGCAGACACCTCCAGCGCGGCGGGACCTCTCGCCGGCATCCGCGTCCTCGACCTGACCCGCGTGCTGGCCGGACCGAGCTGCACGCAGCTGCTCGGCGATCTGGGCGCCGACGTCATCAAGGTCGAGAAGCCCGGAGAGGGCGACGACACGCGGCGCTGGGGCCCGCCCAACCTGAAGGATGCATCCGGCGCCGATACCGCCGAGAGCGCCTACTACCTGTCGACAAACCGCAACAAGCGCTCCGTGGCGATCGACGTCGCCAGGCCCCAGGGCGCGGCGCTGGTGCGCCGTCTCGCCGCGCACAGCGACGTCCTGGTCGAGAACTTCAAGGTTGGCGGACTCGCCAAGTACGGGCTCGCCTATCCCGACCTCCGCGACGATCTGCCGCGCCTGGTCTATTGTTCGATCACCGGCTTCGGCCAGACCGGTCCCAACGCCCACCGGCCGGGCTACGACTTCCTCGCCCAGGGCATGGGTGGCATCATGAGCATCACCGGCGAGCCGGACGGCGAGCCGGTCAAGGTCGGCGTGGCGATCGCCGACATCATGTGCGGCATGTATGCGACGACCGCGATCCTGGCAGCGCTGCGCCACCGCGATGCGACCGGCATGGGCCAGCACATCGACATCGGGCTCGCCGACACCCAGGTCGCCTGGCTCTATAACGAGGGAATGAACTACCTGCTCGGCGGCAAGGTGCCGACCCGGCGAGGCAACGCGCACGCCAACATCGTGCCCTATCAGGTGTTCGAGACCGCCGATGGCCATGTCATCGTCGCCGTCGGCAATGACAGCCAGTTTCGCCGGCTGTGCGACTATCTCGGCCGCCCCGAACTCGCTGCGGATCCGCGCTTTGCGACGAATCCGGCACGCACCGCCAACCGCGGCGAGCTGGTGCCGCTGATCGCTGCGATCCTGAAGACGCGGCAGCGCGCCGACATCCTTGCCGGGTTGGAGAGTCGCGGCGTGCCCGTCGGCCCGGTCAACGACATCGCCCAGGCCTTGGCCGAGCCGCAGGTGGCCGCGCGCGACATGCTGGTCCGCATGGCCCATCCGCTCGCCGCCTCCGGCGAGGTCACGCTGATCGGCAATCCGCTGAAATTCTCCGAGAGCCCCATCACCTATCGCCGGCCACCGCCCACCCTCGGCGAGCACACCGACGAGGTGCTGGCCGAGATTCTCGGGCTCGACGAAGCCGATCGGCGGAAGCTCCGCGACGACGGCGCGATCTGAGCGATCACCGGCGGCGGGCCGACGCGGCCGCACCGCACAAAACTGCCGATTGATGCACGCCCGGCATGTTGAAAGGGGTGGGGGAGTATGCTAGCGAAGCGCCGGCTTCGGGGGCACGAGGTCTCCCGAGGCCTCCGGCCGGCTGTCCGGGTCCGACTCCGCTTCCATCGGGTCATACGATCCGCGCCGCTCACCAGGTCGCATCAGAGAGCTCGCCGCGTGACCGCAGAAGACACGACCGTATCTGGCGTTTCCGGCCGCTATGCCACGGCCCTGTTCGAACTGGCCGTCGAGGAGAAGTCGATCGACACGATCGCTGCCGATCTCGACGCGATCGACCGCATGATCGAAGAGAGTACCGATCTCAAGCGGCTGGTCATGAGCCCGGTGTTCTCCGCCGAGGAGCAGACCCGCGCGCTCGCGGCCATTCTCGACAAGGCCGGTATCACCGGAACCACCGCGAACTTCATTCGTGTGGTCGCCGCCAATCGCCGGCTGTTCGTGCTTCAGGGCATGATCGCTGCCTTCCGCAAGCTGGTGGCCGCGCATCGTGGCGAGGTCTCCGCCGAGGTCACCTCGGCCGAGGAGCTCACAGAGGCGCAGGTGGAATCGCTCGCCGCAGCGCTGAAGGCGTCGATCGGCAAGGATGTCCGGCTGTCCCGCAAGGTCGATCCGGGCCTGCTCGGCGGGCTGATCGTGAAGGTCGGCAGCCGGATGATCGACACGTCGCTGCGCACCAAGCTCAACAATCTCAAAATCGCTATGAAAGAGGTCGGCTGATGGACATTCGGGCCGCTGAAATCTCCTCGATCCTGAAGGAGCAGATCAAGAACTTCGGCAAGGAGGCCGAAGTTACCGAGGTCGGCCAGGTGCTGTCGGTCGGCGACGGCATCGCGCGCGTCTACGGCCTCGACAAGGTCCAGGCCGGCGAGATGGTCGAGTTTCCCGGCGGCATCCGCGGCATGGCGCTCAATCTCGAGACCGACAATGTCGGCGTCGTGATCTTCGGCTCGGACCGCGACATCCGCGAGGGCGACACGGTGAAGCGCACCGGCGCCATTGTCGAGGTGCCGGTCGGCAAGGAGTTGCTCGGCCGTGTCGTCGATGCGCTCGGCAATCCGATCGACGGCAAGGGCCCGATCAAGGCCAAGGAGCGTCGCCGTGTCGACGTCAAGGCGCCCGGCATCATTCCCCGCCAGTCGGTTCACGAGCCGATGGCGACCGGCCTCAAGGCGATCGACGCGCTGATTCCGATCGGTCGCGGCCAGCGCGAGCTGATCATCGGTGACCGCCAGACCGGCAAGACCGCGATCATTCTCGACACCTTCCTGAACCAGAAGCCTATCAATGAGGGCGACGACGAGAGCCGCAAGCTCTACTGCGTCTACGTCGCCGTTGGCCAGAAGCGCTCCACCGTTGCGCAGTTCGTCAAGGTGCTGGAGGAGCGCGGCGCACTCGACTACTCGATCGTGATTGCCGCGACCGCCTCGGATCCGGCTCCGATGCAGTACCTGGCGCCGTTCTCCGGATGCGCGATGGGCGAGTACTTCCGCGACAATGGCATGCATGCGGTGATCGCCTACGACGATCTGTCCAAGCAGGCCGTCGCCTATCGCCAGATGTCGCTGCTGCTGCGTCGTCCGCCGGGACGCGAGGCCTATCCGGGCGACGTGTTCTACCTGCATTCGCGCCTGCTCGAGCGGGCGGCGAAGATGAACAAGGAGAACGGATCCGGTTCGCTGACGGCGCTGCCGGTGATCGAAACCCAAGCCAACGACGTGTCGGCCTATATCCCGACCAACGTGATCTCGATCACCGACGGCCAGATCTTCCTCGAGACCGATCTGTTCTACCAGGGCATCCGCCCGGCGCTGAACGTCGGCCTGTCGGTGAGCCGTGTCGGCTCCGCTGCCCAGATCAAGGCGATGAAGCAGGTCGCCGGCAAGATCAAGGGCGAGCTCGCGCAGTACCGCGAGATGGCCGCCTTCGCCCAGTTCGGCTCCGATCTCGACGCCACCACCCAGCGCCTGCTCAACCGTGGCGCTCGTCTGACCGAACTCCTCAAGCAGCCGCAATTCTCGCCGCTCAAGGTCGAGGAGCAGGTGGTCGTGATCTATGCCGGCGTCAACGGCTTCCTCGATCCGCTGCCGGTTTCCGCCGTGCGCCGCTTCGAGGAGGAGCTGCTGCGCAACATGCGCGACAAGCACGCCGACATTCTCGATGCGATTCGCAACGAGCGCGAGATCTCAGAGAAGACCGGCGAGAAGCTGCACAAGGCGGTCAGCGCGTTCGCCAAGGCCTTCGCGGCCTGAGGCCCCGGATGGGCGGGCGCAGCGCAGCGAACGGACAGGGCCGGACATGGCGAGCCTCAAGGACCTCAGGAACCGCATCGCCTCGGTGAAGGCGACGCAGAAGATCACCAAGGCGATGCAGATGGTCGCCGCCGCGAAGCTGCGCCGTGCGCAGAGTGCGGCGGAGACGGCCAGACCCTATGCTGCGCGCATGGAGCAGGTATTGGCCGGACTGGCGGCCGCGATCCCGCCGGGCACCGGCGGTTCGCGGCTGATGGTCGGAACCGGTCGCGACGACGTCCACCTGCTGGTGGTGTGTACCGCCGAACGCGGCCTGTGCGGCGCCTTCAACTCCTCCATCGCGCGTCTGGCGCGCGAGCACGCCAACCGGCTGATCGGCGCCGGAAAGACCGTCAAGATCCTCTGCGTCGGCCGCAAGGGGTTCGATCTCCTGCGTCGCACCCATGGTGGGCTGATCGTCGACACGATCACGCTGCGCGACGTGAAGCAGGTCGGCTTCGTCAACGCCAAGGCCGTGGCCGACCGGGTGCTGGAAATGTTCGCGGGCGGCCAGTTCGACGTCGCAACGCTGTTCTATGCGCACTTCAAGTCGGTCATCAGCCAAGTGCCGACGGCCCAGCAGATCATCCCGGCGGTGTTGCCCGAGGTCGATCCGGCCGCCGGCACGCAGGCGCTTGCGGTCTACGAGTTCGAGCCCGAGGAGAGTGAGATCCTCGAGGATCTGCTGCCGCGCAACATCGCCGTGCAGATCTTCCGGGCGCTGCTCGAGAACGCCGCGTCCGAACAGGGTGCGCGGATGACCGCGATGGACAATGCCACCCGCAATGCCGGCGACATGATCCACAAGCTGACGCTCAACTACAACCGTACGCGTCAGGCGCAGATCACCAAGGAACTGATCGAAATCATCTCGGGCGCCGAGGCGCTCTGACCGACAGGCCGAAAGGGGATAGTTTCAGATGGCACGCAAGCCCGCCACCTCCAAGAACAAGTCGGTAGGCCGCATCACCCAGGTGATGGGCGCCGTCGTCGACGTCCATTTCGACGAGAACCTGCCGGAGATCCTCAACGCGCTCGAAACCAACAATCACGGCAATCGCCTGGTGCTCGAGGTCGCCCAGCATCTCGGCGAGAACACCGTGCGCACCATCGCCATGGATGCGACCGAGGGCCTGACGCGCGGCCAGGAAGTGATCGACACCGGCGAGCCGATCGAGGTTCCCGTCGGCGAGGAGACTCTCGGCCGCATCATGAACGTCATCGGCGAACCGATCGACGAGGCCGGCCCGGTGAAAACCAAGCATCGCCGCCCGATCCATGCGCCGGCGCCCGACTTCGTCGACCAGTCGACCGAGGCGGAGATCCTCGTCACCGGCATCAAGGTCGTCGACCTGTTGGCCCCCTATGCCAGGGGTGGCAAGATCGGTCTGTTCGGCGGCGCCGGCGTCGGCAAGACGGTGCTGATCCAGGAGCTGATCAACAATGTCGCCAAGGCGCATGGCGGCTATTCCGTGTTCGCCGGCGTCGGCGAGCGCACGCGCGAGGGCAACGATCTCTATCACGAGATGATCGAGTCCGGCGTCAACAAGGATCCGCACAAGAACAACGGCTCGACCGAAGGCTCCAAATGCGCCCTGGTGTTCGGCCAGATGAACGAGCCGCCCGGAGCCCGTGCCCGCGTCGGCCTGACCGGCCTCACCGTCGCCGAATATTTCCGCGACCAGGGCCAGGATGTGCTGTTCTTCGTCGACAACATCTTCCGCTTCACGCAGGCCGGCTCCGAGGTGTCCGCCCTGCTCGGCCGCATCCCCTCGGCTGTGGGCTACCAGCCGACGCTCGCCACCGACATGGGTGCGCTGCAGGAACGCATCACCACCACCAACAAGGGCTCGATCACCTCGGTGCAGGCCATTTACGTGCCGGCCGACGACCTGACCGACCCCGCTCCGGCCACCTCGTTCGCCCATCTCGATGCGACGACGGTGCTCAACCGCGCCATTTCGGAGAAGGGCATCTATCCGGCGGTCGATCCGCTCGACTCCACGTCGCGCATGCTCGATCCGAACATCATCGGCGAGGAGCATTACGAGACCGCCCGCCGCGTCCAGGAAATCCTGCAGCGCTACAAGTCGCTGCAAGACATCATCGCGATCCTGGGCATGGACGAGCTGTCGGAAGAGGACAAGCTGACGGTCGCGCGCGCCCGCAAGATCGAGCGCTTCCTGTCGCAGCCCTTCCACGTTGCCGAGGTCTTCACCGGCTCGCCGGGTGTCTTCGTCGATCTCGCCGACACCATCAAGGGCTTCAAGGGGCTGTGCAACGGCGAATATGACCATCTCCCGGAAGCTGCCTTCTACATGGTCGGCACCATCGAGCAGGCGGTCGAGAAGGCCCAGCGTCTCGCTGCCGAGGCCGCCTGAGCCGAACGCGAGGACACCGGACATGGCCGAAACTTTCGTCTTCGAGCTGGTCTCGCCCGAACGGCTGCTGATGTCGGAACAGGTCGAGCAGGTCGACGTTCCGGGCAGCGAGGGCGATTTCGGCGTCCTCGCCCATCATGCCCCCTTCATCTCGACCCTGCGGCCGGGACTGATGCGGATCCGGACCGGATCGCAGACCAGGGAGATCTTCGTGCGCGGCGGTCTCGCCGAGGTGCGCGCCAACTCGCTCACGGTCCTCGCCGAGCAGGCGATCCCGGTCGAGGAGATCGACGAAGGCAAGCTTGCCGAGGAAATCCGCAATGCCGAGGAGGACGTGGCCGACGCGCGCGACGAGGCAGCCCGCCACCGGGCTGAAGTCCATCTTGCCCAGCTTCGCGAGGTCGTCTCCGCGCTGAAGGCAGCCGGTCACGCCTGACGGACCCGGTCAAGGCGGTTGGGGACGACGCGGACATGATCGACGAGCCCTTCAGCCGCGCGGCTTGGCGCCGCAACGAGACGCTCTACGAGCGTATCCGGACGATGCCGTTCAACATGGCACTGGCCGCCGGAACGCTCGAGGCGGACCGCTTCCGCCACTACATCATTCAGGATGCGCATTACCTGACCGCGTTCGCCCGCGCGCTCGCCATCGCGGCAGCGAAGGCCGACGATGCCAACGGTATCGTCCAGTTCGCCGAGGCCGCGCGGGTCGCGATTGTCGTCGAGCGAAGCCTGCACGCCGACTACTTCGTCCGGTTCGGCGTCTCGCAGGAGGCGTTCGCCGCGGCAGGGCTGTCGCCCGCCTGTCATCACTATGTGTCGTTCCTGCTCGCCACGGCCCATGCCGAGCCCTACCCGGTCGTTCTCGCCGCGGTGCTGCCCTGTTTCTGGGTGTACGCCGAGGTCGGCCAGGACATCCATCGCCGCACCGTCGCCGCCAACCCCTATCAGGCATGGATCGACACCTACGCCGGCGAGGACTTCGCGGCGGCGGTCGCCGCGGTGATCGAAACGACCGATCGAGCCGCCGGAAGAGCCGCCCATGACACGCTCGAAGCGATGCATGCCGCCTTCACCCGCGCCATGCAGCTCGAATGGATGTTCTGGGATTCGGCCTGGCGTCTCGAACGATGGCCGGACTGACGCGGCAGCGCTCCCGTCGGGCCGGCACGGCACGTGCCGATTGCCGCATCTGCGGGCAGCCGCACGCGCGCCCTGTTCCGGCCATCGGCCGACATGCTAACTGGAATTTCGCCGTCGGGGCAGACGAACCCGGCTGAGGCGTGGAATTGGCTTTTCGCGAGGGTTCGACGACATGCGCATCCTGATCTACGGCGCGGGCAAGACCGGCACCACTGCGGTCTACTACGCCTTCAAGAACCTGCTGCCGAATCACATCGCGTTCTTCGAGCCGCCTTCGCTTCTGCAGCTGCCCTACGACCAGCATTCCGACATGCTGGTGAAGTCGCTGTCCGTCCTGCGGCATGACAAGATGGCGTCGTCCTTCGAACGCTATCAGCAGAAGATCCTCATCGTCCGACACCCCTTCGACCGACTGGTCAGCTACATCCTGTTCGCGCCGAACAATGGTCCGGGCTTCCTCGACGACCGCAACATGGAGCGCTACCTGGACCTCCTGCGCCGCAAGCTCGAGTCCCCGCGCAGCGTCTCGATGCGCGAGATCACCGCGATGGTCGAGGAGTACTACCCCTCGCGTGCGGCGATGCACGATTCGGTGACGGTCCTCGAGACCATTGCCCACACCTATCCCGACTTCTTCCTGCTGCGTTACGAGGACTTCGTCGACGGCAGGCTCGACGCGCTCAGCGCCTATTGCGGCCTGCCGCTGTCGAACGAGCCGGAGATCACCGGATTCGCCACGAAGGTCGCTCGTTCGAAATCCCATGGCGACTGGCACAAGTGGTTCCTGCCGGAAGATGTCACCCATTTCCGCGAGATATACGGCTCCTATCTCGAGCGCTTCGGCTACGAAACGCAGATCGAGGAGGCCGAACCTCTCGATCTCGACACGACCATCAACTACAGCATCAAGGTCGGCAATCAGGGACGCCAGAACCGATGGCTGCCCATCTACGTGCCCGGCGAGGTCCACATGACCTGGGAAGGTCCCGCCTATCATGCGGCGCGTAACGCCTTCCAGCGCGGCTCCAAGGACGAGGCGCTGCGCATGGTCGACGAGGTCATTGCAGGCGGTACCGCGATCGCCGGCTTCTTCGAACTCAAGTCACAGATCCTCGCCCAGGCGGAGGATTTCGCCGGGGCGGCAGAGGCGCTGCGCCAGGCAATGGCGCTCGCACCCGGAGAGGAATCTTTTGAGAAGCGGTTGAAAGGACTGCTGTCGAAGGAGAAATCTTCGGCCAGGCGAGTCCCGCCGCCTGCCTCAGCGCGGGGAACCGGGACGGCCGCCGGGTCCGGAGCGGCGCCGGCCGTGGCGCCAGCGGGACAGCCTGCCGCACGTCCGGCCGGCACGGCGGTCCACCGAACGCTGATGCTGGGCCAGAGTCACATGCAGGGCATCAAGAAGGGCGCGACCATGCTCCGCACGGCCGGTCGCTTTCCCGCCAATCTGGCGCTCGAGTTCATCCAACTTCGGGCAGCCCGGTTCAACCCCTATTTCCCGGATGGCGGCGATACACTCAACGAGGCGTTGCTCCGTGAGATAGACGCGCATCTCGCCGCGACCGACCTCGTCGTCTCGGTGATCGGCGGCAATGCCTACAATGTGCTGGGGCTGGTCAATCACGAGCGCCCGTTCGATTTCGAGCTCTCTACCGATCCCGATCTGCCGCTGGCGGAGGATCGCGAGATCCTGCCCGAGGAGGTGGTTCGCGCCAGCCTGGACCGCCAGAATGCGAACGCGTTGCGGCTGCTCGGTGCGTTGAAGGCGCGGATCGGCAGGCCGTTTGTTCATGTGCAATCTCCCCCGCCCATTCCCAGCGAGGCGCACATCCGGGCCCATCCGGGCAAGTTCGCCGACAAGATCGCCCAGTTCGGCGTGACGCCGGCGATCATCCGCTACAAGCTGTGGAAGCTGCAGTCGGAGATCTTCCGCGCGTTCTGCGCCGCGAACGGCATCGCGTTCCTCGACGTTCCGGCGAATGTCGTCGATGAACGGGGCATGCTGGTCGAGGCGGCCTGGAGCAACGATCCCACCCACGGCAACGCCTGGTACGGCGAGCAGGTGATAGGGCAACTCTCCGGGTGGCTCGCATCTCAGAACGGCAGGTACGCGGGCGCGCACTGATGGCCACACCCTATTCCGATCAGCCGCCACACGCCTTCTGGCGCTCCGCGATGGCCGGCGTCCCGGCCGATGACGTTGATCCGGTCGTCCGCGCTGCCTTCCGCATCCCGGCCGACGCGCCGGTGATGACCGCCGGCAGCTGTTTCGCCCAGCACATCGGCCGAAACCTCGAGGCTCGCGGACTCAACCATCTCGTCACCGAGACGGCCCATCCGCTGATGCCCCCGGACATGGCTCGCGCCGCCGGCTACGGCGTCTTTTCGGCGCGCTACGCAAACATCTACACCGCGCGGCAGTTCCTCCAGCTGCTGCAGCGTGCCTACGGGAGGTTCGAACCGGTCGAGGACGTGTGGAGCACCGAGACCGGGCGCTTTGTCGATCCGTTCCGGCCACGCATCGAGCCGCAAGGCTTCCGCAGCGCCGCAGCCTGCCGCGCTGATACGGTGCGCCATCTTGGCTGCGTGCGCGCAGCCGTGGAACAGATGTCGGTGCTGGTCTTCACCCTGGGGCTCACCGAGGCCTGGCGTTCGCGCGCCGATGGCGCGACCTATCCGCTCTGTCCGGGCGTCGCCGGTGGCAGCTTCGATCCCGCGCGGTACGAATTCGTCAATTTCGGGGTCGACGAGGTCGCCGACGACCTGACAACCGCGATCGGTCTGATCCGGGACGTGAACCCATCGGCGAAGGTGATCCTCACGGTCTCGCCGGTGCCGCTGGCCGCCACGGCGGTCGACAGGCATGTGCTGGTCTCGACCACCCTGTCAAAGGCCGTCCTGCGCGTCGCTGCCGAACAGGTGGCCTCCCGGCTGTCGGATGTCGCCTATTTCCCCTCCTACGAGATCATCACCGGCCCGCATGCGCGCGGGAGCTACTTCGGCGCCGACCTGCGTTCGGTGACCGAGGCCGGCGTGGAGCATGTGATGCGGCTGTTCTTCCGCCACTACATGGGGCTCGAGCCCCGGACCGAGGTTGCCCGTTCGCCCGTTCCCGCGGATGCCCGCAGCGATGCCCACACCGAGGAGATGGCCGAACTGGTCGAGGTCGATTGCGACGAGGTTGTGCTCGAGGCGCTGGCGCCGGAGAATGGCGATTCGGAGCCCGCGCGATGAGCGCCGCCGACCGTCTTGCCGACATCCGCAGCGCGATCGACCGGGCCACCGCCGCCGCCGGACGCCCGGACGGCGCCGTGACGCTTGTTGCCGTCTCGAAGACGTTCGGCGCCGCCGACATCGCACCGGTGATCGCTGCCGGCCAGCGCGTCTTCGGCGAGAACCGCGTCCAGGAGGCCCAGGCCAAGTGGCCGGCTCTGAAAGCAGCCCATCCCGACATCGAGCTGCACCTGATCGGCCCGCTGCAGACCAACAAGGTACGCGACGCCGTGGCGTTGTTCGACGTCATCGAAACCGTCGACCGCGACCGTCTGGCTGAGGCCTTGGCGAGGGAAATCGCCCGCCAGGGTCGCACGCCGCGGCTGTTCGTACAGGTCAACACCGGCGCGGAGCCGCAGAAGGCCGGCGTGTTGCCTGAAGAGACCGCTGCCTTCGTCACGCGCTGCCGCGACACCTACGGCCTCGACATAGAAGGACTGATGGCGATTCCACCGCTCGACGAGGCGCCGGCCCCGCATTTCGCCCTTCTGGCCAGGCTCGCCCGCGAACTCGGACTGCCCGGACTGTCGATGGGCATGAGCGCCGACTTTGAGATCGGGATCGCCCATGGCGCCACCCATGTGCGTGTCGGCAGCGCCATCTTCGGCAGCCGGGGATAGGGCGGGCTCAGGTCTTGACGGACGTCTGCCCCGGTCTTGGAGGGGGTCGGAGTGGACCCTGCCGCCAGAGGGGACTGCCGCGGACGGGTCGACCCTGAACACGGCCCGCGCCTGTCGTGAGCCGCAGTCGGCGCCGGACCGATCCGACGCGCCTGCGCTGAGGGCCGTTGACCCCGCGCCCCTTTCCGGTCCATCTACGCTCGACCCTGTACACATCCGCTACTGAACGAATCCGGAATGGCGAGCGAACGCTACAATTCCCGCGAGGCCGAGGCGCGCTGGCAGAGGGCCTGGGAAGAGGCCCGAGTCTTCGAGACCTCGAACGATGATCCCCGGCCGAAGTACTACGTGCTGGAGATGTTTCCCTATCCCTCGGGCAAGATCCACATCGGCCACGGTCGCAACTACGTGATGGGCGACGTCGTGGCCCGTTACAAGCGGGCGCGCGGCTTCAACGTCCTGCATCCGATGGGCTGGGACGCCTTCGGCCTGCCGGCCGAGAACGCCGCCATCGAGCGCAAGGTGCATCCGCGCACCTGGACCTACGAGAACATCGCGACGATGAAGGCACAGCTCAAGCTGCTCGGGCTGTCCATCGACTGGACCCGCGAGATCGCCACCTGCGATCCCGAATATTATGCACGCCAGCAGAAGCTGTTCATCGAATTCCTGGAAGCCGGCCTCGTCGAGCGCAAGACCTCGATGGTCAACTGGGATCCGGTCGACCAGACCGTGCTCGCCAACGAGCAGGTGATCGACGGGCGCGGCTGGCGGTCGGGAGCGCCGGTCGAGAAGCGCGAGCTGGCGCAGTGGTTCTTCAAGATCACCGACTACGCCCAGGACCTGCTGGATGCGATCGAGACGCTGGACAACTGGCCGGAAAAGGTCCGGCTGATGCAGCGCAACTGGATCGGTCGTTCGGAGGGGATGCGGTTTTCCTTCGCGATCGAGCGCGCGGACGGGACACCGCCCGATGGAACCGTTCCGGCCTCGCTCACCGTCTATACGACGCGCCACGACACCATCTTCGGTGCGAGCTTCTGCGCCGTTTCCCCGGACCATCCGCTGGCCAGGGCGCTCGCGGAGACCGACCCGGCGCTCGCCGCCTTCCGCCGCGACTGCGCCGCCCTCGGCACCAGCGAGGAGGCGATCGAGCGGGCGGAGAAGCGCGGCCACTTCACCGGTCTCTATGCGCGCCACCCGTTCCGCGCCGGCGTGCGCCTGCCGATCTATGTCGCCAATTTCGTGCTGATGGGCTATGGCGAGGGTGCCATTTTCGGCTGTCCGGCGCACGATCAGCGCGATCTCGACTTCGCCCGCAAGTACGGCCTGCCGGTAATCCCGGTCGTGGCACCGGCCGACGCCGATCCGGCGACCTTCAAGATCGGCAGCGAAGCCTATCTGGAGAAGGACGGCGAGGCCGTCCGCATGATCAATTCCGATTTCCTCGACGGCATGAGCGTCGCCGAGGCCAAGGAGGAGATCGCCCGACGCATGGAGGCGGCCGGCATCGGCGAGCGCAAGGTCAATTTCCGGCTGCGCGACTGGGGCATCTCGCGGCAGCGCTACTGGGGCTGCCCGATACCCGTGGTCCACTGCGAGGCCTGCGGCATCGTCCCGGTGCCGATCGACCAGCTTCCCGTGCGCCTGCCGGACGACGCGACCTTCGACAAGCCCGGCAATCCGCTCGACCGCCATCCGACCTGGAAGCATGTCGATTGTCCGCGGTGCGGTGCCCCGGCGCGGCGCGAGACCGACACGATGGACACCTTCGTCGACTCCTCGTGGTATTTCGCCCGGTTCTGTTCGCCAAAGGCCGACGACGTGGTCGAGCGCGGCGCCGTCGACGCCTGGCTGCCGGTCGATCAGTATATCGGCGGCGTGGAGCACGCGGTGCTGCATTTGCTGTACTCCCGTTTCTTCATGCGCGGCATGAAGAAGACGGGGCATACCTCCGTGGAGGAACCGTTCCGCGGGCTGTTCACCCAGGGCATGATCACCCACGAGACCTATCGTGATCCGGGTGGCGGCTGGCTGTTCCCCGAGGAGGTCGAGCGGCTCGCCGACGGGTCCGTGGTGCGGCGCGACAGCGGGACCGCCGTCGAGGTCGGCCCGCCGGAGAAGATGTCGAAGTCGAAGAAGAACGTTGTCTCGCCGGAAGCAATCGTCGAGACGTACGGCGTCGACGCGGCGCGCTGGTTCATGCTGTCCGATACCCCGCCGGAGCGCGACAGCGAATGGACCGAGGCCGGGGTCGAGGGTGCCTGGCGCTTCGTGCAGCGGCTGTGGCGGATGGTCGGCCAGACGATCGAGCTTGCCCCTGCAGCGGGCACGGCGATGCCCGCCACCTTTGGCGAGGCGGCCATGGCACTGCGCCGGGCGACACATCGGACCCTCGCTGCGGTGTCGGAGGATATCGAACGGCTGCGCTTCAATCGCGCGATCGCCCATATCTACGAACTCGCCAATACCCTGAATGCGACGCTGTCTGCAGCTGGAACCGCGCCCGCACCCGATCTGGCCTGGGCGTTGCGGGAATGCGCCGAGATGATCGTCCGCATTTCCGCCCCGATGGTGCCGCATCTGGCCGAGGAATGCTGGCGCAGGCTCGGGCACACGTCTATGCTGGCCGCCACCGAGTGGCCTGTTCTCGATGCCTCGCTCCTGGAGCGGGCCACCGTCACCTTGCCCGTCCAGGTCAACGGAAAGCGACGCGACGAGGTCACGGTGGCACGCGACGCCGAGCGCGACGAGATCGAACGGATGGTGCTCGGTCTGGCGGGAGTCCGACGGGCGATCGGGGAAAGGCCGGTGCAGAAGATCATCATCGTCCCCCAGAGGATCGTGAATGTTCTGGTCTGACAGATGCCGCCGGGGCCGGATGGCCGTTGCCGCGGCGGGGCTGCTGCTCGCGCTGTCGGCAGCCGGCTGCAACGTCCGCCCGCTCTACGGCACGGCCGCGACCTCCGAAGCCGATACGGTGCGTGCGGCGCTCGCATCCATCGAGATCGATCCGGTCGAGGGGCGGATCGGCCAGCAGATCTACAACGAGCTGAACGCGCTGCTCGGAACGGGCAGCTCCGACGAAGCGGCCTACGCGCTCAGCTTCACCGTACGGTCCCAATACGCCAACATCATCACGCGGAACGTCTCCGGACTGCCCGGCGGCCGCAATGTCCGGCTGACCGTTCGCTATCAGCTGCGCAAGAAGGATCAGATGGACGTGCCGGTGCTGTCGGGCGGCGTGGTCCGCATCGCGCCCTACGAATACTACACTCAGCGCTTCGCCAATGACCGCGCCCAGATCGACGCGGAGAACCGCGCCTCGCGCGAGATCGCCGAGGATATCCGCACGCGTCTGGCGGCCTATTTCGCCACCGGCCAGGTGCCGACCGTTGTCACCGCACCGACCGACGGCATCGTGCCAGACGAGTTCAAGGACACGCTGTTCGACACCGATACCAGCAACTACGGCGTGAGTTACTGATGACCGTCCTTCAGGGGGCATCGATCGATCGCTTCCTGTCGCGGCCGGATCGGTCGCTGGTGCTGATCTACGGACCGGATAGGGGACTCGTTCAGGAACGATCGGCGGCGATCATCGCGACATTCCTGGGACCGGACGCCGATGCCATGTCGCGGACCGTCCTCGAGGGCGACAGACTCGCCGACGCACCGCAGCGGCTCGTCGAGGAGGCGTACAGCGTTCCGATGTTTGGCGGCCGCACGGCAATCCGTGTCACTCCGACATCGGAATCGCTGCTGCGGGCCATCGAACCGCTGCTCCGGCAACCGCCGCGCGATTGCCTGATCGTGATCGAGGCCGGCGATCTGAAGCGATCCGCCCCGCTGCGCCGACTGGTCGAACAGGCTGAGACCGCGGTCGCCCTTCCCTGCTATCCAGACGACGACAACGCGCTCGACCGACTGATCGCCGAGGAGCTGACGGCGCACGGCATTGACGTCTCCCGGGACGCCCGCGAGGCTCTGCATCACCTTTTGGGCGGCGACCGGCTGGCCTCCCGCGGCGAATTGCGCAAGCTTGCCAGCTACGCGCTCGGCCAGCCGGAAGTATCTCTGGAGGATGTCGAGGCGGTCATTGGCGATGCCTCGGCGCTGGCAGTCGATTCGCTCCTCGACAGCGCCTGCACCGGCGACGCGGCGGCAGCACAGACGGCGTTCTCGCGACTCGTCGCCTCGGGGACCGGCGCCGGCTCGATCCTGGGCGCTCTGTCGCGGCACCTGCTGCAGATCGCCGAAGCGCGGACCCGTGTCGAGGCAGGCGCCACCGCTGACGCGGCCATGAGGGCGATGCGTCCGCCGCCCTTCTTCAAGCGCAAGGAGGCCATGCGGCGGCAGCTTGCGCTCTGGCGTCGCGACATGCTCGAACAGATGCTGGAAACGCTGCTCACCGCGGAAGGCGAGACACGCCGCCATGGCGATCTTGCCGAGGCGATCGCGGGTCGCGCACTCCTCCTCGTGACCCATACCGCGCGACGGGAAATCGGCCGGTAGGCGACTGTTGGCCCGATGACGTTACGGATATGAAACGAACTGCGCGGCGTGATGGCCTCGCTAGCGATCAATCCGGCCGTGTCGTCAATCGGGCCACGACGTAGTCGAGCTGCTCCAGCGACGCGTAGCGCAGCCGGATCTCCCCCTTCCCGTCGGGCCGATGGCGGATCTCGACATCAAGGCCGAGCACCTCGGTGAGGCGTGCCTCCAACGCCCGCGTGTCGGCGTCCTTTGCCGGCGCTGGGGAGCGCGTCGACTGGCGCTCCTGGCGCTCGACGACCGGTCGCCGCGTCAACGCCTCTGCCTCGCGGACGTTCATCCCCGCCTCGATGATCGCCTTGGCCGCCGTCTCCGGATCCTCATGCGTGACGAGGGTCCGTGCGTGCCCGGCGCTCAGCCGGCCGTCCTGGATGTGCGCGCGAACACTTTCGGGCAGCTTGAGCAGCCGCAGCGTGTTGGCGACGTGACTGCGGCTCTTGCCGATCACGTCGGCCAGTGCCTGCTGCGTGTAACCGAACTCGGCGATCAGGTGCGCATAGCCCTCCGCCTCCTCGAGCGGATTGAGATCGGCGCGCTGGACATTCTCGATGATGGCAATTTCGAGCGCCTCGCGGTCGTCCACCCTGTGAACGATCACCGGCACCTCGTGCAGCCCGGCCTGCTGCGCGGCCCGCCAGCGCCGCTCGCCGGCGATGATCTCGAAACGTTCGCCGCCCTCGCCGAGCGGCCGCGCCAGGATCGGCTGGACGATCCCCTTCTCGCGGATCGAGCGGGCGAGATCCGCGAGCTCCTCCTCCGCAAAGGTCTTGCGCGGGTTGCGCGGATTGGGACTGAGCATCTCGATCGGCACCCGCCGCTGCCCGCGGGCGCGCTCGATGGCCTGCTTCTCGGTATCGACGTCACCGATCAAAGCCGCCAGACCGCGGCCGAGCCGAGATGGACCGCCTTCACGAGCGGAAATCGTTTCGGGAGTAACCTTAGCGGCGCTGGTCATCGTTCCGCCCTCGATACATTAATGGTTGCTAGGCCGCCCGCAGCCGCCGTTCGCGTTGAATGATTTCGGAGGCGAGCCGGATATAGGCCTGGCTTCCGGCGCAATGCATGTCATAGAGCAGCGCCGGTTTGCCGAAGGACGGCGCCTCAGATACGCGGACATTGCGGGGGATGACGGTCTCGTAGACGCGATCGCCCATGTGCCGTCGCACATCGTCGACAACCTGGCCCGACAGATTGTTGCGTCTGTCAAACATGGTCAGGACGATGCCATGGATCGTCAGCTCGGGATTGAGTGCGGTCTTCACGTGCTCGACGGTCTGCAGCAGCTGGCTCAGCCCCTCGAGCGCGAAGAATTCACACTGCAAAGGCACCAGCACCGCATCGGCGGCTGCCAGCGCATTGATGGTCAACAGATTGAGCGAGGGTGGGCAATCGACCAGCACGTAACTGTAGTCCGCTCCGGACCCCAGTGCCTGCACCGCCTTGCGCAGCCGATAGGACCGGTCGCGCGCCCCGAGGATCTCCTGCTCGAATCCGAGAAGATCGAGCGTCGATGGCACCAGTGACAGCCGCGGCACGGCCGTTTCCATGATTGCATCCCGGATATGGCGCTCGCCGATCAGCACGTCATAGACAGACCGGTCGCGGGCACGGCGGTCGATGCCGAGCCCGGTCGAGGCATTGCCTTGCGGATCAAGATCGATGATCAGCACCCGTTCGCCGATTGCCGCCAGCGCCGTCCCCAGATTGATCGTCGTTGTGGTCTTGCCGACCCCGCCCTTCTGGTTGGCAATGGTGATCACGCGCAGCGTCATATCCCGGCCTCCGGACAATGGCTCCCGTCCCCGCTCTGACGATCCCTGGCGACACAGTTGCGCACAATGACGATGGCGGCACCGGGCTGCGTCCGGCTGGGAATGAGCTCATGGGTGAATTTCCAACATATTGAGGCTCGGGTCAATTCGCGCTCTACATCTTGACCCTTGTGGAAAACGCCGACAGCACCACGGGCGAGCAGCGGAAAGGCCAGCGTGAGCAGTCGGTCGAGCGGCGCCAGGGCGCGGGCACTGACCGCCTCGATGTCCGCAGGCGCCGTCACCACATAGTCCTCGATCCGCCGGCACTGGATCTGGGCAGCGGCGCCGGTTGCGCGTTGCGCGGCACGCAGGAAGGCGCATTTGCGGCCGTTCGACTCGACCAGATCGACGCATGCGCCGGGCCGGTCGGCAAGAAGGATGGCAATGATCAGGCCGGGTAGGCCGGCGCCGGAGCCGAGGTCGGCCCAGCGCCGCGCCGCGGGCAGGCATGCCTGCGCCTGGGCGCTGTCGGCGATATGGCGTGTCCACAGCCGCGACAGCGTATCGGGACCAACCAGGTTCTTTGCCGACGACCAGCGCCGTAGCAAGTCTGCATAGCGATCAAGACGGTCGCGTGTTTCACGTGAAACATCCGTGATCGACTCGAGCAGGGCGAGGCCTCCGGCCCGGTCGGCCATCATCCGCGGTCGCGCCCCCCGGACAGGCGCCGCACATGCGCGCCGATCAGCAGCAATGCCGCCGGTGTCATCCCCTCGAGTCGCGCGGCCTGACCGAGCGAGGCCGGCCGCACCCTCGCCAACCGTTCTCGGATCTCCGTTGTCAGACCCTCGATCCCGGCAAGGTCGAAGTCTCTCGGGATCATCAGCATCTCGTCCCGACGTACAGCCTCCGCATCCTGCTGTTGGCGCCGCGCATACACCGCGTAGCGCGCCTCGATCTCGAGCTGCCGGACAATTTGTTGCGGAAGCGAATCGAGTTCCGGCCAGATCCTGCGCAGCCGCGCGATCGTGATGTCGGGGTACGCCAGAAGATCGAGTGCCGAGCGCCGCTGGCCGTCCTGGTTGACCGACAGGCCCTGTCGGGCCGCTTCGTTCGGCGTCAGGGTCAATGCGCCAGCAAGCGCCATCGCACGTTCCAGATCGGCGAGCTTCTGCCGGAACCGCGACGCCCGCTCCCCGCCCACACAGCCGATCGCGATGCCCCGCCCCGTCAACCGCTGATCCGCATTGTCGGCCCGCAGTGTCAATCGGAATTCCGCCCGCGACGTGAACATCCGGTAGGGCTCGCTCACACCGCGCGTCACCAGGTCGTCGATCAGCACGCCGATATAGGCTTCGGCCCGTGACAGCGTGATCCCGTCCGCGCCACCGGCACGCCGCGCCGCATTGACTCCCGCCACGAGGCCCTGCGCCGCCGCCTCCTCGTAGCCGGTCGTGCCATTGATCTGGCCGGCAAGAAACAGCCCCCGCACCCGTCGGGTCTCCAGTGTCGGATCGAGCTCGCGCGGATCGACGTAATCATATTCGATGGCATAGCCTGGCCGCAGTATCCGCGCGCGGCCAAGGCCCGGCATGGAGCGGATCATCGCCACCTGCACATCCTCCGGCAGCGACGTCGACACCCCGTTGGGATAGATCGTGTGATCGTCGAGACCTTCCGGCTCGAGAAACACCTGGTGGCTGTCTCGATCCGAAAAGCGAACGATCTTGTCCTCGATCGAGGGACAATAGCGCGGGCCGCGGCTTGCAATCCGCCCCGAATACAGCGCCGAGCGGCCGAGATTGCCAGCGATGATCGCATGTGTATCGGTCGTCGTGCGGGTAATATGACAGTCGATCTGGGGGGTCGCGATCCGTTCCGTGAGAAAGGAAAATGGAACGGGATCCTCGTCCCCCGGCTGGCGTTCGAGCCGCGCCCAGTCGATCGTCCGCCCGTCGAGCCGCGGCGGGGTGCCGGTCTTCAACCGCCCCAATGCCAACCCGAGCGCCTCGATCCGCTCGGCAAGCCGCACGGCGGGTGCATCTCCGATCCGTCCGGCCGGCCAGCACTGCTCACCCATGTGGATCAGACCGCGCAGGAAGGTTCCCGTCGTGATGACCACCGAACCTGCCGGGATCCTTCGGTTGTCGGCGGTCATTACGGCAACGACCCGATCGTCATGCACCTCGAGGTCAGCCGCCTCCCCCTCCAGGATGGCAAGCCCGTCCGTTGCTTCCAGTTCGGCGCGCATCGCCTCGCGATAGAGTCTGCGATCGGCCTGCGCCCGTGGTCCCTGGACGGCTGGCCCCTTGCGGCGGTTGAGAACCCGGAACTGGATCCCGGCGCGGTCGGCCACCCGGCCCATCAGTCCGTCGAGCGCATCGACCTCGCGGACAAGATGGCCCTTCCCGATGCCACCGATCGCCGGATTGCACGACATCACGCCGATCGTTGCTGCAGAGTGGGTCAGAAGCGCCGTGCGCGCTCCCATGCGCGCGGCAGCGGCCGCTGCCTCACACCCCGCGTGACCGCCGCCGATCACCACCACGTCATAGCCGGACATCGAACACGTCTCCATCTGGTGCGCGTGTCGATACCCCGAATCATCCTGACGGCTCAAGCAATCCTCAGCGCCCGCGACGCCCGCGATGATTCACGTGAAACACTTCCCGTCGCAGATCGCGGCACGTCGTCACTTGCCGATGCAGAACCCGGCAAAGATCGCGTCGAGCACGTCCTCTACATCCACCCGCCCGACGATCCGCCCGATCGCCGTCGCCGCGGCCCGCAGATCCTCGGCCACCAGCTCCGGATCCCGCGCGTAGTCCGCTGCAGCCGCCCGCTCGACCGCCTCGAGTGCCCGTTGCAGCTCCGTTCGATGCCGAAGGCGCGTGATCAGCGTATCCGATCCGCTCCCGACCCGTTCTGCAACCCATGCCTCGAGCCGGGCCAGCAGCACCTCGAGCCCCTCGCCGGTCACCACCGAGATCGCCAGCTCACCCGGCGGCGGCGGCGCCACAGCCAGATCGGCCTTCGTCCGCACCCGCCAGTATCCGGATCTCTCGGTCACCGTCCGCCCTCTCGCCGTCTCGCCATCGCCGATGCCCGTCTCCTCGAGCCACAGAACGAGATCCGCCCGCTCGGCGCGGGCGCGGGCGCGCCGCACCCCCTCCGCCTCGACCGCATCGCGCGTCTCCCGCACGCCGGCGGTATCGACCACCGTCACCGGGACGCCGGCCAGCTCCAGCCGAACCTCGAGAGCGTCGCGCGTGGTGCCGGGAATCTCGGAGACGATCGCCACCTCGCGCCGGGCCAGCCAGTTCATCAGGCTCGACTTGCCGGCATTGGGCGGGCCGGCGATGACGATCTCGACACCCGCGCGCAGCATCTCGCCGCGACGATCATCGGCCAGCGTTCCCCGCAGCCGCGCCCCAAGATCGGCAAGACTGCCTGCCAGCTCAAACCCGATCGACGCCGGTACGTCGTCCTCGTCGGCGAAGTCGATCCCCGCCTCCGCCAGCGCCAGCGCCTCGATCACCCGGCCGCGCAGCGCCTCGAATGCCGCCCCGGTCTCTCCTTCCAGCTGGCGCAGCGCTTGCCGCCGCTGCGCCTCCGTCTCCGCATCGATCAGATCGGCGAGACCCTCGACTGCGGTCAGATCGAGCCGCCCATTGCCGAACGCCCGCCGCGCGAATTCGCCCGCCTCTGCCGGCCTCAGACCCGGCACGGCGCTGAGCGCCGCCAGCACCCCCGCCACCACCGCACGGCCACCATGCACGTGCAGCTCGGCAATATCCTCGCCGGTGAAGCTCGCCGGACCTGGCATCCAGACCACCAGTGCCTGATCGAGCAGAGCTCCCGAGGCGTCGCGCAATCGGCGCAACACCGCGCGGCGCGGCTCGGGCACAGCGCCGCTCAGTGCCGCCAGCGCCCGACCCGCCCGAGGACCCGAGATCCGGATCACCGCGACGCCGGCGCGACCCACCGCGCTCGACAACGCGAAGATCGTTTCCGATTCGCAGTCCCACTGCGCCCTGTCCATCCGCCCCGCCCGTCCTAGATTCAGCCGTCGCGACCACTCAGCAGGAAGCGCCATCCGCCATGTCTTCGAACCGGCTTGCCGCGGCCACCAGCCCCTATCTCCTCCAACACGCCAACAATCCGGTGCACTGGCGCGAATGGGGCGCGGAGGCCTTTGCCGAGGCGCGCGCGTTGAACAAGCCGGTGCTGCTGTCGGTGGGTTACGCCGCCTGTCACTGGTGCCACGTCATGGCGCATGAGAGCTTCGAGGATCCCGACGTCGCCGCCGTCATGAACGAGCTGTTCGTCCCGATCAAGGTGGACCGCGAGGAGCGGCCCGACGTCGATCAGCTCTACATGGCCGCGCTGCATCATCTCGGCGAACAGGGCGGCTGGCCGCTGACCATGTTCCTCACTCCCGACGGTGCCCCGTTCTGGGGCGGGACCTATTTTCCCAAGGAACCACGCTGGGGCCGACCCGGCTTCGTGCAGGTGCTGAACGAGGTCGCGCGCATCTATCGCGACGAACCCGGCAATGTCGAGGCCAACCGGCAGGCTCTCACCAGGCGTCTCACCGCCCCGCCCAAGCCGTCCGACTCCAGCCTGTCCCCAGCCATCGTTCCTGCCGTCTGCGAGCGCCTCCTCCGCCTCCTCGATCCCGTCAACGGCGGGCTCAAGGGGGCGCCGAAGTTCCCCCAGACACCCATGCTCGACCTGATCTGGCGCGCCGGGCTGATGACCGGCGACAGCCGCTACCTCGACGCCGTGGAGCATACGCTCGAGCGTCTGTGCCGGGGAGGGATCTACGACCATATCGGCGGCGGCTTCGCCCGCTATTCGGTCGACGAACGCTGGCTCGTGCCGCATTTCGAGAAGATGCTCTACGACAACGCGCAGCTGCTCGATCTCCTGACGACGGCCTGGCTACGTTCCGGCAACGATCTGTTCCGTCAGCGAATCGAGGAAACCGTGGATTGGCTCCTCCGCGACATGCAGACCGAGACCGGCGCCTTCGCGGCGAGCCTCGATGCGGATTCCGAAGGCGAGGAGGGACGCTACTATCTCTGGTCACTCCCCGAGCTCCGCGACGTTCTCGGCCCTGACGCCGATGCCTTCGCGGCCGCCTACGACATCACCGAGGCCGGCAATTTCGAGCATCGCAACATTCCCAACCGGCTCGCCGATCCCTTTCCGCTCGCTGCCGATCGCGAAGCCCGCTTTACCCGCAACCGCGCCGCGCTCCTCGCCCGTCGGTCTGCGCGCGTGCCACCAGCCCGCGACGACAAGATCCTCGCGGACTGGAACGGACTGGCGATCGCAGCCCTTGCCCGGGCCGGACTCGTCTTCGCCCGCCGAAACTGGATCGATGCCGCCCGGACCGCCTATCGTTTCATCAGCGAATCGATGGCTCCCGATCGCCGGCTCGGCCACAGCTATCGCGCCGGCCGCCTCGTCCTGCCCGGCTTCGCCTCCGACCTTGCGGCCATGGCGCACGCCGCCCTGGCGCTGGCGGAGGCCGAATCCACTGGCGACTCCGACGGCCGCTATCTCGCCGATGCACGACGCTGGCTCGACGATCTCGAGACCTGGCACCTCGGCCCGGACGGCAGCTACAGGCTTGCCGCCGCCGACGCGCCCGACATGATCATCAGGATGCGCTCCGGACTGGATGAGGCGACCCCCAATCCGAACGGCCTCGCCGCGACCGCCCTTATCCGGCTCCACAATCTGACCGGAGAACGCCGCTTCGCCGATCGCGCCGACCGTCTCATCGATGCCTTTGCCGCCGACGCTGCCACCAACCCGCTTGGCCATGCAAGTCTGCTGAACGCGCTCGCATTGCGCACGGACGGTCTGCAGATCGTCATCGTCGGCGACCGCAACACGCCACGGTTCAACGAGCTCGTAACCGTCGCACGCAGCGTTGCGGACCCGAATCGTTCGCTGCTGCTGCTCGATCCGACCACCCCGCTTCCCGCCTCGCATCCTGCCCGCGGCAAGGGGACAGCCGATGCCGGGGCGACGGCCTATGTCTGCCGCGGCATGGTCTGTTCGCTGCCCGTTACGGATCCGATTCGACTGGCCGAACTGCTCCATCGCCACCCTGAGAACGACAGACCATCGACCCTCAAGACCTCCTGACGCGCCCATCGCCGCCAGCCGCGCGCTGCAGCGGCCTCCGACAACCATCGACGCCGACGGCGCGACCCGATCAGGTGTTCATCGAATCGAAGAACTCCTGATTCGTCTTCGTCTGCTTCAGCTTGTCGATCAGGAACTCGATGGCATCGACAGTCCCCATCGGACTGAGGATCCGGCGCAGCACATACATCTTCTTGAGTTGATCGGGCGGAACCAGCAGCTCCTCCTTGCGGGTGCCCGACCGGGTGATGTCGATCGCCGGGAAGACACGCTTGTCGGCGACCTTGCGGTCGAGGATGAGCTCGGAGTTCCCGGTGCCCTTGAACTCCTCGAAGATCACCTCATCCATGCGGCTGCCGGTGTCGATCAGTGCGGTCGCGATGATCGTCAGCGAGCCACCCTCCTCGATGTTGCGTGCCGCACCGAAGAAGCGCTTCGGCCGCTGCAATGCATTGGCATCGACGCCGCCCGTCAGCACCTTGCCCGAGGACGGCACCACCGTGTTGTAGGCGCGGCCGAGACGGGTAATCGAATCGAGCAGGATGACCACATCGCGCCCGTGTTCGACGAGGCGTTTCGCCTTCTCGATCACCATTTCGGCGACCTGGACATGCCGCGATGCCGGTTCGTCGAACGTCGAGGAGATCACCTCCCCGCGCACCGACCGCTGCATGTCGGTCACTTCTTCCGGCCGCTCGTCGATCAACAGGACGATCAGGTAGCACTCGGGATGATTCGAGGTGATCGAGTGGGCGATATTCTGCAGGAGCACCGTCTTGCCGGTCCGCGGCGGCGCCACGATCAGCGCCCGCTGGCCCTTGCCGAGCGGCGCGACCAGGTCGATCACCCGCGCCGACATGTCCTTGCCGCTCGGCACGTCCATCTCCATGCGGAACCGCTCGTCCGGATAAAGCGGCGTCAGATTGTCGAAATGGATCTTGTGACGGGTCTTCTCCGGATCCTCGAAGTTGATCGTGTTGACCTTGAGCAGCGCGAAATAGCGCTCGCCATCCTTCGGGCTGCGGATCATGCCCTCGACGGTGTCGCCGGTGCGCAGCGAGAAGCGGCGGATCTGGCTGGGGCTCACATAGATGTCGTCCGGCCCTGGCAGATAGTTCGCGTCCGGAGAGCGCAGGAAGCCGAAGCCGTCCTGCAGCACCTCGACCACGCCCTCGCCGATGATCTCGACGTCGCGACCGGCCAGCTGCTTCAGGATGGCGAACATCAGCTCCTGCTTGCGCAATGCGCTCGCGTTCTCGACCTCGAGCTCCTCTGCGAAGGCGAGCAGTTCCGACGGCGTCTTCGCCTTGAGTTCCTGAAGCTTCATTTCCCGCATCGGGGAATACTCCTCGGGCATGGTTCGCCCATTCTGTCTTGGGGATCAGAGACCGCCGCAGCGTCGCGACCGGGAACACACGGGGATTGCGTGTCGTGAGCCGGAGCCCGTTGCAAAACGGGCCGACATCCGTCGCTCTGGGAGGTGAGTCGAGAACGTATATATACGCCCCGCGCCGCACTCACAACCCATCAGCCATGCCTCTCGGGGCTGACCGCGACAATCAGAACGGTTTCACCACCACGAGAATGACGATGCCGATCATCAGCAGTGTCGGCACCTCGTTGAGGACGCGATAGAACGTCTGCGAGCGACGGTTGCGGTCCTCGGCGAACGCACGCACATGGGCGGACAACACGCCGTGCACAGCCGACAGGGCCAGCACCAGGACGAACTTGGCATGGAACCAGCCGGAGGCGAACCAGCCTCCCTCCCAGGCGAGCCACAGCCCCACCGCCCACGTCACAACCATCGCCGGATTGATGATCGCCCGCAGCAACCGGCGCTCCATCACCTTGAAGGTCTCCGACTGCGCCGAGCCAGGCGGTGCCGCACAATGATAGACGAACAGCCGCGGCAGATAGAGCATCCCCGCCATCCACGCGATGACGGCGATGACATGCAGCGCCTTGAACCATGGATAGAGCCCGGAAGGCTGCCACAGCACCAGAACGGCCAGGAGTCCCGCCGCGGCCGCCACACCGATCACCGCCCGCATCGCGATCCGAGAGCGGGGTGCGGTCATCTGCCGACAGCCCTCAGCCTCGCCAACATCCGCTCGACATGCTCCACAGGCGTTTCGGGCAGGATGCCGTGACCGAGATTGAAGATCAGCCGGCCGCCCCCGAGCGCCGCGAGTATCCCGTCAACGGCCGCATCCACCGCGGCGCCCCCGGCCAACAGTGCCAACGGATCGAGATTCCCCTGAACCGCGACACGCGGTTGCAATCGATCCCGCGCAAAACCGAGCGGCATCGACCAGTCGAGGCCGATTGCATCGACCCCGGTCCCCTCGACATAGGCCACGGCCCGGGCTCCCGCGCCTCTCGGAAAGCCGATGATGCGCGCCGCCGGAAATTCGGCGCGCACCAGATCGACGATCCGCCGCGTCGGCGCGATCGACCACCGCGCAAAGCCCTCTTCGGTGAGGATCCCCGCCCAGGTATCGAAGATCTGCACCGCATCCGCGCCCGCGCGCAGCTGGGCGACGAGATAGCGGGCCGACGCCTCGACAAGGATGTCGATCAGCCGCTGGAAGGTCTGCGGATCCCGATACGCCATCAGCCGTGCCGGTCGCTGATCATCCGTGCCCTGCCCGGCGACCATGTAGGTTGCAACCGTCCACGGTGCCCCGCAGAAGCCGAGCAATGTCGTTTCCGAGGGCAGACGGGCGCGAACGCGCTCGACCGTCTCTATCACCGGCGCGAGATGCGCTTCGACGCGGGAAGGATCGAGACGGTTAAGCTGTGCGGATGTCGCGATCGGCTCGAGCCGCGGCCCTTCGCCAGCGACGAACCGGACCGACTGTCCGAGTGCATCGGGCACGACAAGGATGTCGGAGAACAGGATCGCTGCGTCGAAGCCGAACCGCCGGATCGGCTGCAGCGTCACCTCACACGCCCATTCCGGGCTGTAGCACAGCTCGAGGAACGAGGAGAACCGCTCGCGAACCTCGCGATACTCCGCCAGATAGCGCCCTGCCTGGCGCATCAACCAGACCGGCGGGCTCGCCAGCACCTCACCGGCGAGTACCCGCATCACCGGCCTGACCGTCTGTTCATTCAACAGAGTCAATAGACAGGAGTCCTGTGATTCCGATTCCTTGTGCGCCGATTGGGGGGATCGGCGCCTGTCCACATCCTCCTATAGCAGCCTCGAGGACAAGTCGCGATGGAAACCGCCTCGGCGGGACCGCCGATGGCAGCGGCGAAGTTTACTGTTCATCAACCATTCCGGTCGCCCGACCGGTCGAGGCTGGCGGCGCGTTAACGCTTTGTTAACGCAATCAACTGTCGGTCTGACGACTCGTCCTCGGCGGAAGAAGCTGTTGATGCCGTCGTGGGATCGGCGCTAAGTCAGCGGACGGCGCGGGCGATGAGGCGCCGCAATGCTGGCGTTCTCCACAGGCGTCCACATCTCATGCCGCACCGTGTGCAAAGCTATGTCCACCTGCATCTGGTGTCGGATGCAACCGGCGAGACGCTGATCGCTGTGGCGCGCGCGGCCGCCGCGCAATATGCCTCCGTCCGCGCCATCGAACATGTCTATCCGCTGGTGCGGGCGCCCAAGCAGCTCGACCGTGTCATTGCCGAGATCGAGGCGGCGCCCGGCATCGTGCTCTACACCCTGATCAATCCCGAGCTCAGTGAGCGGCTGGAAGCCAAGTGCCAGGAATTCGGCGCTCCCTGCGTGTCGGTGCTCGCGCCGGTGCTCGGGGTGTTCCGATCCTATCTCGGTACCGAATCGACGCCCCGCATCGGCGGCCAGCATGTCCTGAACGCGGAATATTTCCGCCGTATCGACGCGCTCAACTACACGCTGCTGCACGATGATGGCCAGATGACCGAGGATCTGGAGGACGCCGACGTCGTGCTCATCGGCGTCAGCCGCACCTCGAAGACGCCGACCAGCATCTATCTCGCCAATCGCGGCATCAAGACCGCCAACATTCCCCTCGTTCCGGGTATTCCGTTGCCAGGCAATCTCGAAACGCTGAACAGGCCGCTGGTCGTCGGCCTCGTCGCAAGTCCGGAACGGATCGTGCAGATCCGTCAGAACCGGCTCCTGTCGCTGAACGCCAGCGACGATTCGGCCTATGTCGACCGCGCCGCCGTCGCCGAGGAGATCGCCCAGACCCGACGCCTGTGCGCCCGCCATGGCTGGCCGACGATTGACGTCACCCGCCGATCAATCGAGGAAACCGCCGCTGCCATACTGGCCCTGATACAGGAACGCCGCCATGTCTGATGCCACGCCGTCCCCGTTCTGCCGCGAGCCGATCGTGCTCGCGTCCGCCAGCGCGGCGCGGATCGCCATGCTGCGCGCCGCGGGCCTCGCCATCACGGCCATTCCCTCCGGACTCGATGAACGCGCGATGATTGCGGCGATGGCCGGTGATCAGGGCGCCCTGCCACCCGCCGATGTCGCGGCAGTGCTCGCCGAGGCCAAGGCGCAGACCGTCTCGGCCTCGCATCGCGGACGGATCGTCATCGGCGCAGACCAGACGCTCGACCTTGATGGCGAACTGTTCGTCAAGGCCGAAAGTCGCGACGAGCTGATCCGCAACCTGCAGCGGTTGCGTGGCCGGATGCACGCCCTGCATTCGGCGGTCGCGGTGGCCCGGGACGGCGAGACCCTGTGGTCGCTTACCGAGACCGCCTGGATGACCATGCGGATGTTTTCGCCGGAGTTTCTCGGCCGCTATGTCACCGCCGCCGGCCCGGCTGCCCTCGCCAGCGTCGGCGGTTACCAGATCGAGGGGCCGGGCGTGCAGCTGTTCGACCGCATCGACGGCGACTGGTTCGTGATCCTTGGCCTGCCGCTGCGCCCGCTCCTGACCGAGCTGCGCCGTCTCGGCGTGCTGGAGACGTGAACATGATGCCGCTCAAACGTGCCTGTGTCGTCGGCTGGCCGGCCAAGCATTCCCGCTCGCCGCTGATCCATCGTCATTGGCTTGCCGAGCACGGAATTGCCGGCGACTACCAGATCGAGGAGATCGGCCCGGACGACTTTCCCACTTTCATACGGTCGCTGGCGGACCACGGCTATGTCGGCTGCAACGTCACCGTTCCGCACAAGCTGGCGGCTGCCGCCGCCATGTCGCGGCTTGATGCCGCCGCAGCTGCCCTCGATGCCGTCAACACCGTCTGGTACGACGGCAACGAGCTGTGCGGCGACAATACCGACGTGCACGGCTTTCTCGCCAATCTCGACGACGCGGCGCCTGGCTGGGATGCGAGGCTCGAGAAGGCCGTCGTCCTTGGAGCCGGCGGCGCGGCGCGCGCCGTGGTCCTCGCGCTGATCCGGCGTGGCGCGCGCCGCATCGAAATCGTCAACCGCTCGCCTGCCCGCGCCGACGATCTCGCTGCGGCATGGTCCGACCGCGCACATGCCCTGCCTTGGTCCGACCTGCCCGAGGCACTGGACGGCGCCGCGCTCCTCGTCAATACCACCTCGCTCGGCATGGCGGGCATGCCGCCGCTCGCCATCGACCTGTCGCCACTGCCCGGCGATGCGGTCGTCAACGATATCGTCTACGTTCCGCTCGAGACGGGTCTTCTTGCCGCGGCACGCCGGCGCGGCCTGCACGTGGTCGATGGTCTCGGCATGCTGCTGCATCAGGCCGTGCCCGGCTTCGAACGCTGGTTCGGTATCCGGCCGGCGGTGACGCCGGCCCTGCGCATGCTCGTTGAGCAGAGCATCGGAGGCCAGTGATGTTCCTGATCGGTCTCACCGGATCGATCGGCATGGGCAAGTCCGCCACCGGCCGGATGTTCGCATCCCGCGGCATTCCGGTGCACGACGCCGACGCGCAGGTGCACGAGCTCTATCAGGCCGAAGCCGTGGCGCCGATCCGCGAGGCCTTTCCCGCCGCTGTGGTGGAAACGGGCGTCGATCGCGAGCGTCTGTCGCAGATTGTCGTCGGCGATCGTGCCGCGCTGCGGCGGCTCGAGGCGATCGTTCATCCGCTGGTGCGGGCGCGTGAGCGCCGGTTTCTCGACCGCTGCTTTGCAGCGGGGCACCGCCATGTTGTGCTCGAGGTGCCGCTGCTGTTCGAGACCGGCGGCGACCGGCGTGTCGATGCCGTCGTCGTCACCTCGGCCCCCGCGGACGTGCAGCGCCGCCGTGTCCTGGCGCGCGGCGGGATGACCGAGGCGAAGCTCGAGGCGATTCTCGCCCGGCAACTGCCCGACCGCGACAAGCGCCGCCGCGCGCATTTCATTGTCGATACCGGCCGCAGCTTCGCCTTCGCGGAGAAACAGGTGGACGACATCCTGCGCGCCATTGCAGCCTGCCCCGGCAATGCCTATCGAAGGGGGGCGCCGATCAGCGACGGGTGACCAGGACGGCCCCCGGGCGCTGCCGGAGGACGGAACCCCGCCGATGCGCGAGATCGTGCTGGATACCGAAACGACGGGGCTCGATCCCCGCAATGGCGACCGCATCGTCGAGATCGGTGGCGTCGAGCTGCTCAACCACATCCCCACCGGTCGCACCATCCATCTCTACATCAACCCCGAGCGCGACATGCCCGCCGAAGCCTTCGCCGTGCACGGGCTCTCGACGGAATTCCTGGCCGACAAGCCGCGCTTCGCCGATGTCGCGGCGACGCTTCTCGATTTCATTGCCGACGCCAGGCTGGTCATCCACAATGCCAGCTTCGACCTGGCTTTCCTGAACGCCGAGCTGAGCCGCTGCGGCCTGCCGCCGATCCCGTTCGAGCGGGCGGTCGATACGCTGATGCTCGCCAGGCGTCGCAATCCGGGCGCACCGAACAGCCTCGACGCGCTCTGTCAGCGCTACGGGATCGACAATTCGCGGCGCGAGAAGCACGGCGCGCTGCTCGATTCCGAACTGCTCGCGGAGGTCTATATCGAGCTGCTCGGCGGCCGCCAGGCGCGGCTCGAACTGGTCGAGACGGAACAGGCCGGAGCAATGGCCGCCGCGATGGTCAGGCCGCGGCCTCAACCGCTGCCGCCGCGCATCACGGCGGCGGAGATCGAGGCGCACGCGGCGTTCGTGTCGAGCCTCGGCGGCGAGGCGATCTGGCTGCGCTACCGGACGGCAGACCTGAAACCCGAAGGCGGCGGCGATCTCTGAGCCGGCGACGGCGCCGCGACCCGCATTGGCGCGAACGGAAGGTTCCCTACCCTGTCGCTGTCACCCCGGCCGGACACGGCGCGGCCCGCGATCGGGATGCCGCCGCGGTGCCGGCCTCAGGCGTTGGCGGCCTGCTGGGCGGCGCGCTGGCGGTAGAGGTGGGCGAAGTCGATCATGCCGAGCATGACCGGCGGGAAACCGCCCGAGGAGATCGTCTCGGCGACGATCTGCCGCGCGAACGGGAAGAGAAGGCGCGGGCATTCGATCAGGATGAACGGATGCAGCTGTTCCTGTGGCACGTTGCGGATACGGAACACGCCGGCATAGACGAGTTCCAGGTTGAAGATTACCGCATCTGCCTCGACCGCGCGCGCCTCGAGCTTCAGCTCGACCTCGACGCCGAGATCGCCGACCGGCTGGGCATTGACCTGGACGTTGAAGTTGATGCTGGGCTGCTTCGGCCGCTGGTCGGTCATCGACCCGGGCGCCTTCGGGTTCTCGAAGGACAGGTCCTTGATGTACTGTGCGAGGACATCGAGGCTCGGACCGGCCTGCGCAGCCTGCGCCTGTGCCGCCGCCGCGTTGCCGTTGCCGTTTTCGTTCGCCATGCAGTGGTCCTCGGTCTGGGAAGGGTCTCGGCCCGTTTCGGGGAGGCTGGCTAGCACGTCGCCCCGTCCCCGGCAAGTTCGTGCGCCGGATCGCGATCCGCCCGGGCGTCAGCCCTTCCGTTCGCGCCAGGGCGAGGGCGCCCGCGGCTGGCCGTTGCCCGCGCCGGTCCGGTCCGTGTCGTCGATCTCGCAGGCGTCGAGCTCGATGATGTCAGGTCCGTAGCGTGCGCCGCTCCGGCGGTCGGCAGCCCGCTGCATCATGCCGTCCGGGCCGATGACGATGGCATGCCGTACCAGCCACCCACCGACTGCGGTGACGAGGCGCGCTCTCAGCGCGGGGATCAGCAGCGCGAAGCCGATTGCATCGGTGAGGAAGCCAGGCGTCAGCAGCAATACGCCGGCGAACAGGATCGCCAGCCCCTCCGCCATCGGGCCGGCGGGTATGCGCCCGGCGTCGAAGTCGGCGCGCGCCCGCTGCAGCGTCGCGAGTCCCTGTCGACGGACAAGTGTGGCGCCCGCGATCGCGGTGAGCACGACGATGGCGATCGTCGCCAGCACGCCGATCTGGCCGCCCACCAGGATGAACAGGGCGATCTCGCAGAGCGGCAACGCAATGAACAGGCTGAGCAGCACAAGCGGCATGGCGGACATCTGTCTCTCCTGGCGCATCCGGATGGCTGCGTCGCAGCGATCGTACTGGATTGCCGGACACTCTAACTTACATAGTGGACAGAGGCGTCGGGCGTATTCATCCTTGGCGCGGGCACCGATTCCCGATAGACGGGTCGCGATGAACGGCTTTTTCGATTTCTACACGATCCTCTTCCTGGTGCTCGCCGTGGTCATCTTCCTGCGGCTGCGCAGCGTGCTGGGCCGTCGCACCGGCAGCGAACGGCCGCCATTCGACCCGTATTCGCCGTCGAAACCGAACGGTGCCGCCTCCGACAAGGTGATCGCGCTGCCGCAGCGCGATTCCGCCGACGCGCCGCCGGCTTCCGAACCGGAGCCCGACTTCTCCGAGATCGCCAAGGCAGATTCCGATCTCGGCAAGGCCCTCGCTGCCCTGCGCGCGGCCGACCGCAGCTTCGATCCGAAGCGGTTCATCGAAGGTGCCAAGCTTGCTTACGAGATGATCGTCACGGCCTTTGCCGAGGGCGATCGCAAGACGCTGAAGAACCTGTTGAGCCGCGAGGTCTATGACGGCTTTGTCGCTGCGATCGCCGATCGCGAATCGCGCGGCGAGACGGTCACCTCGAACTTCGTCGCCATCGACAAGGCCGAGATCACCGAAGCGGCGCTGCGCGGCCGTACCGCCCAGATTACGGTGCGCTTCGTCTCGCAGCTGATCACCGCGACCCGGGACAAGGACGGCACCGTCATTCAAGGCGACCCGAATGCCGTTGCGGAGGTTACCGACATCTGGACATTCGCCCGCGACGTCGGGTCGCGGGATCCCAACTGGAAGCTTGTTGCCACAGAGTCGGCCGAATAGCCGCGCCGCGAGCGGCCTGGCGCCGCCGTCGCGCCGTCGGCAGGCGCCGCTCATCGCGGCGGCGGTCATGGCGGCGGCCGGTATTGCGGGCCTGGTGGCGTGGTGGTGGAGGGCAGCCGATCCGATGTCGGCCCATCCGATCGTGGCCGCCGGGCACCGGCTCATTCCGGTTGCTTTTCGCGATATCCCCGGCTTTGCGGACGACCGCTTTGGTCCGGCCTTCACGGCCTTCCTGAGGTCGTGCGGGCAGGCGCGGCAGACCCGTCCCGAATCGTTCGACGCGGTCTGCCTCAGGGCGCTCGCGGCCGGCACGGCCGTCGACGACGCGGCGGCGCGCACCTTCTTCGAGGCCGAGTTCCTGCCCCATCGGGTCGAGCCGTCCGACGGCGCGGGACTGGTGACCGCCTACTACGAACCGGTCGTGCCGGGTTCGCGCGTGCCGACCGCACGCTTTCGCGAACCCCTCTACCGGCTGCCCGACGATCTGGTGCCGGTCAACGACGCCAACCGGCCGGAGGGCTGGGACGAATCGCTGAGCTGGGGTCGCAGGACGGAGGCCGGCCTCGAGCCGTTTCCGACGCGTGCAGAGATCGATGCGGGGGCGCTCGACGGCGTGGTCGAACCGCTCGCCTATGTCGAGGACGCCGTCGAGGCGTTCTTCATCCACATCCAGGGCTCGACACGGATCGCCCTGCCGGACGGCTCGACCATGCGCATCGGCTTCGCCGGCAAGAACGGCTGGCCCTATACCTCGGTCGGACGCTACATGCAGGACAACGGTCTCGTGCCGCCGCAGGGCCTATCCATGGACGGGCTGCGCGCCTTTTTCCGCGAAGATCTCGCGCGGGCGCGGTCGCTGATGCAGGTGAACCGGTCCTACATCTTCTTCCGCGAGATCGCTGGCCTCGACCTGGAGCTCGGACCGATCGGCGGCGAGGGCGTTCCCCTGACCGCAGGGCGTTCGGTCGCCGTCGACACGGCCTTTCATCGCTACGGCACGCCGGTCTTCGTCGATGCCGCGATCCAGACCGGCCCGGAACGCTCGCTCGAGCCGTTTCGGCGGCTGATGATCGCCCAGGATACCGGTTCGGCAATCAGGGGTCCTGCGCGTCTCGACCTGTTCTGGGGCACCGGGGCGGAGGCCGGATCGGTTGCCGGCGGCATCAAGGCGCCGGCGGATGTCTACGTGCTGCTGCCACGCGGCGGCAGACCTGGCGACTGACCGGTCCAGGGCGAGCGAGTGCCGTGCCATGGGGGACAAGCGCCGCCGACACGATCTGAGCCCCGAAGATCGCGCGCTGTGGCAGCGGGTCACCGAAGGCGTGGCGCCGCTGCGCCGTCCGGGACGCAAGACGCCCGCCGTGCCCAGGCCGGATGACTCCTCCTCGTCTCCTCCTGCTTCGGGATACGCCGGCGGTCAGGACGACGCGGCGCCGCCGCGGATGCTCGCCGCCGGGCCGCCTGCCCCGAAGCCGGCAACGGCGGTGCGTCCGCCCGAGCGCGAGCCGGGCCTGCCGGCACTGGACCGCAAGCTCGCCCGCCGCATCGGCCGAGGCACCCGCCCGGTCGATGCGATCATCGACCTGCACGGGCTGACCCAGCAGGAGGCGCACGCCCGCCTCCTCGCCTTCCTCAGGAACGCGCGGGCCAGCGGCCACCGGCTGGTACTGGTCGTCACCGGCAAGGGCGAGCCGGCGCCGTTCGCCGACTGGTGGGCACCCGGCAGCCGCGGCGTGCTGCGCCGCGCCGTCCCGGACTGGCTCGCGACGCCGGCCTTCCGCCCGCTTATCGTCGCCTATGAGCGCGCGCACCGGCATCGCGGCGGCGATGGCGCGATCTATGTGCAGCTGCGCCGGCCGGAGCGGGAGCGCGGGACATGACCCCGTTCGGCGCCAGGCTGCGGGCGCTGCGCCAGGCGCGCGGGGTGAGCCTGGCGCGCATGGCCGCCGACCTTGGCGTCTCGCCGGCCTATCTGTCTGCCCTCGAGCACGGCCGGCGCGGCAGGCCGCCCTTTGCCTTCGTTCAGCGAGTGATCGTCTATTTCAACGTCATCTGGGACGAGGCGGAGGAACTGACGCGCCTCGCCGAGCTGTCGCATCCGCGTGTCGTCGTCGATACCGCCGGCCTGTCGCCAGAGGCGACGGAACTCGCAAACGTCCTCGCCCGCGACATCTCGAGGCTCACCCGCCAACAGGCTGCCGATCTGTTGAGGCGGGTGAAACGCGAGATCGAGGGACGGTGAAGGCCGAAGGGAAGGGGTTCGCTGCATCCCGCCCGGGCGCGGCCCGGGCCGGGGTCGGAACGTGTCCGCGTCCCTTTCCTTGCCGATCCCCGCGCCTTGCGCATTTCGACAGCCATGACGCGGGCGACCCGATGATCGCCGCGCGCTACAGCACATACCGGCTCAGATCCGCGTTCCTTGCCAGATCGCCGATATGCGCCTGCACATAGGCGCGGTCGACCACCACGGTCTGCCCGCTGCGGTCGGTCGCCTCATAGGATATCTCGTCCAGCACCCGCTCCATCACCGTCTGCAGGCGCCGCGCGCCGATGTTCTCGACCGCCGCGTTCACCTCCACCGCGATCCTGGCGATCTCGGCGATCGCGTCGTCGGTGAACTGCAGGGTGACGCCTTCGGTGCCCATCAGCGCCACGTACTGCTTGATCAGATTGGCCTCGGTCTCGGTAAGGATGCGGCGGAAATCCTCCTCGGTCAGTGCCCTGAGCTCGACCCGGATCGGCAGGCGGCCCTGCAGCTCCGGCAAGAGGTCGGACGGCTTTGCGACATGGAAGGCGCCGGAGGCGATGAACAGGATGTGGTCGGTCTTCACCGGCCCGTGCTTGGTCGAGACGGTGGTGCCCTCGATCAGCGGCAGCAGGTCGCGCTGGACACCCTCGCGGCTGACATCGGCGCCGATTCGCTCGGAGCGGGCGGTGATCTTGTCGATCTCGTCGAGAAACACGATGCCGTGGTTCTCGGTGAGCCGGATCGCCTCCTGCACGACCTTCTCGTCGTCGAGCAGCTTGTCGGATTCCTCGGCGATCAGCAGATCGTAGGACTCCCGCACGGTGACCCGGCGTGTCCTGGTCTGCCCGCCGAACGCCTTGCCCAGTATGTCGCCGAGATTGATCATGCCGACCGAGGCGCCGGGCATTCCCGGCACCTCGAACTGCGGCATCGACAGGCTGGTCTGGCGCAGTTCGATCTCGATCTCCTTGTCGTCGAGCTCGCCTGCCCGCAGCTTGCGGCGGAAGGCCTCGCGCGTCTGCGGACCGGCACCGGGACCGACCAGCGCGTTGAGCACCCGCTCCTCGGCGGCCAGATGCGCCTTGGCCTCCACCTCCTTGCGGCGGCGGGCACGCACCAGGGCGATGGCCGATTCGAGCAGATCGCGGATGATCTGCTCGACATCACGGCCGACATAACCGACTTCGGTGAACTTGGTCGCCTCGACCTTGATGAACGGCGCGTCGGCGAGCTTCGCCAGCCGGCGCGAGATCTCGGTCTTGCCGACACCGGTCGGCCCGATCATCAGGATGTTCTTCGGCAGCACCTCCTCGCGCAGCGACTCGTCGAGCTGCTGCCGCCGCCAGCGGTTGCGCAGCGCGATGGCCACCGCGCGCTTGGCGTCGCGCTGGCCGACGATGTAGCGGTCGAGTTCGGAAACGATCTCGCGGGGTGAGAAATCGGTCATGGCGCCTCGTTGGCGTTGGGGTCGAACTGCATGATCAGCGTCGCGCCGGTCCGGCCCTGAAGGGACGGGACCGGCCGGAATCCGGCCTTGTAGCAGGCGCGCACCGCCCGCGTATTGGCGGGGTCCGGGTCGATGATGATGGTGCGGTAGCCCTGTGCGTGCAGCCCGCGCACGAAGGCTGCGAGCGCCATCGAGCCGATCCCCTGCGACAACAGCTCCGCCTCGCCGATCGACAGATCGACGCCGACCGCGTCGGCAGGCAGCTCGGCAAGCCAGGCATGATCGACGATCCAGGTCTCGTTCTGGTGGTGGCCGATGAACCAGCACTCGATCAAACCGACCGGCCGTCCGTCCAGCGCGATGATGAACGGGCGGGTGCTGTCGCGGCCTTCTACCATATCGCGGATGTAGCCGAATTCCTCGTCGGGATCGCCCCACCAGTCGCGCATGTGCGGGGCCGCGAGCCAGCTGCGCATCAGGTCGTAATGCTCCGGCCCCAGCGGGACGAAGGCCATTTCGTCAGGCTGGGTCGACACCTGGCCGTCTGATCGCATGACGCTCCATCACGTCCCGCACGCCATGTCGGATGCGCGGCCGTCGGGGCGGGCGAGCCACGACCGCGGGCCGCGGGGCATCGGCGATTGCGGCGAACCGATCGCGGACATGCGCGACGTTGCGGGCCTGGATGACGGGGGCATACCCGGAGCGCCTCCACGTCGGCAAGTTGGCCCTATGCGGCATCGAGCGTTTCGACAACGATCTTGTCGTTGGTGTAGATGCAGATCTCGGCGGCGATCGCCATTGCCTTGCGGGCGATCGCCTCCGCATCGAGATCGCTGTCGGCGAGCGCCCGCGCGGCGGCCAGCGCGTAGTTTCCGCCCGATCCGATCGCGGCGAGCCCGTTCTCCGGTTCGAGCACGTCACCGTTGCCGGTGACCACCAGACTCACATCCCTGTCGGCGACGATCATCATCGCCTGCAGGTGCCTGAGATAGCGGTCGGTGCGCCAGTCCTTGGCGAGTTCGACGGCGGCGCGCATCAGGTTGGATGGATACTGCTCGAGCTTCTTCTCGAGCCGCTCGAACAGGGTGAAGGCATCCGCGGTCGCGCCGGCGAAGCCGGCGATCACCTCGCCGCCGCCGATGCGGCGCACCTTCCGGGCGGTGTGCTTCATCACCGTGTCGCCGACCGACACCTGCCCGTCGCCGGCGATCACCACCTTACCGCCCTTGCGGACCGACAGGATGGTGGTCGCGTGCCACTCGCCGTGCCGCCGTCCGTCCGTCTGGCTGGAATCCATGAACACTCCTCGGGCCGGGAGGCCCCTGCGGCGGGGCCGGCCGATCGCTCATGTATGTCTTTGCGGCGCCGATTCAACGCCCGGGCGCGGCGGCCCGGACCCGCAGCCGCGCATCGTCCGGCATCGCGATCGGCTGGCATCGCGGGCGCGCGCCTGATACAACCCGCCACCTGTCGGCCTGCCACATGTCGGGCCGCCACCTGTCGGCAACGAGCAGCCCGAACGATGAGCCCAGCCACCATGCCAGCCAACGACAAGCCCCGCGCCGCCGAGCTGTCGCGCAAGACCGCCGAGACCGAGGTGCGGGTGAGGCTCGTCGTCGATGGCCAGGGTCGCGCCGATGTCTCGACCGGGATCGGCTTCCTCGATCACATGCTGGACCTGCTCGCCCGCCATGCGCTGATCGACATCGAGGTGAAGGCCACGGGCGATCTCCACGTCGATATGCACCACACGACCGAGGATGTCGGCATCGTGCTCGGCCAGGCCCTCGCCGAGGCGCTGGGCGCGCGGGCCGGCATCGTGCGCTACGGCAGCGTCCATCTGCCGATGGACGAGACGCTGAGCCGGGTTGCGATCGACGTCTCGGGACGGCCGTTCCTCGTCTGGAAGGTCGCGTTCCCGACCCAGAAGATCGGCGAGATGGATACCGAGCTGATGCGCGAATGGTTCCAGGCCTTCGCCCAGAACGCCGGCATCACGCTGCATGCCGAATGCCTGTATGGCGAGAACTCGCACCATATCGCCGAGAGCCTGTTCAAGGGCCTTGCCCGCGCGCTGCGCCAGGCCGTGGCGGTCGATCCGCGCGAAGCGGGGCGCGTGCCCTCGACCAAGGGCTCGCTGAGGGGCTAGGCTGCAGGGATGAAGGTTTTCACCGTACACGAGCCGCCGGCGCCGACAGAGGGCTCTGCCCGCTTCGACCGTCATGCCTTCGTCCGGGAGGGCTTCTCCTGGGCGGCGCTGTTCTTCCCCTTCCTCTGGCTGCTGTGGCACCGGATGTGGTGGGTGCTGTTCGGCTGGCTGGCGGTGGCTGTTGCCACCACGCTGATCGCCGAACTCATTCCGGGCACGGAGGTCGCGGTCGGCATCTTCTCCGTGCTGTTCACCCTGTGGTTTGCGCTCGAAGCCAACGAATTGCGCCGCTGGAGCCTCGAGCAGAAGGGCTGGCGGATGGTCGGCATCGCTGCGGGACGCGATCTCGTCGAGGCCGAGCAATCGTTCTTCCGGCGCCAGGAGCATGCCCGGCCGGCTGCGGGGCCGGCGCGCGTGCCGTCGGTAAACGCCGGCCTGGCCGTCCGGACGGTTGGTGTCGGCGAGCCGGTGATCGGCGTCTTTCCACACGCCAACTGAAGACCGAAGGTCCATGCGCGTCGCCATCATCGACTACGGATCCGGCAATCTGCGCTCGGCCGAGAAGGCCTTCGAGCGAGCAGCGCGCGAGCGCGACCTCAGCCTGGAAATCCGGGTGACCGACGATCCCGAGATCGTCCGCCGCTGCGATCGCATCGTGCTGCCGGGTGTCGGCGCCTTCGCCGACTGCCGGCGCGGGCTCGCCCGGGTCGAGGGCCTCGCCGAAGCCCTCGTCGAAGCGGTCGAGGCGAAGGGCCGCCCGTTCCTCGGCATCTGCGTCGGCATGCAGCTGATGGCCGAGCGCGGCCTCGAATACGAGACGTCCTCGGGCTTCGGCTGGATCGCCGGCGACGTGGTGCGGCTTACCCCGTCCGATCCGGGGCTGAAGATTCCGCACATGGGCTGGAACACGCTCGAATTGCGCGGCCCGCATCCGCTTCTGGAGGGAATCCGCACCGGCAGCGACGGCCTGCACGCCTATTTCGTGCACTCCTACCACCTGGCCGCCGCCGATCCCGGCGATGTCGTGGCGACGGCCGATTATGGCGGCCCCGTCACCGCGATGGTGGCGCGCGGCAACGTCGCCGGCACCCAGTTCCATCCCGAGAAGAGCCAGAAGCTCGGCCTGGCGCTGATCGGCAACTTTCTCGAATGGGCGCCGTGAGGATGCTGCCATGATCCTCTTCCCCGCCATCGACCTGAAGGACGGTGCCTGCGTGCGCCTCGTGAAGGGCGACATGGACGCGGCGACCGTGTTCAGCCTGTCCCCCGCCGATCAGGCGAAAGCCTTCGAGGCGGCCGGTTTCCGCTGGCTCCACGTCGTCGATCTGAATGGCGCCTTCGCGGGCCGCAGCGTCAACGGACCGGTCGTGGAGGCGATCCTCAAGGCCGTTTCGCTGCCGATTCAACTGGGCGGCGGGATTCGCGACATGGCCGCGATCGAAGGCTGGCTCGGCAAGGGCATTCGCCGAGTGATCCTCGGGACCGTGGCTGTCCGCGATCCGGATCTCGTCCGTTCCGCCTGCAAATCGTTTCCTGGCCGAATCGTTGTCGGCATCGACGCGCGCGACGGCCGGGTCGCGGTCGAGGGCTGGGCCGAGACGTCAGAGATGACGGCGGTCGATCTTGCCCGCCGCTTCGAGGACGCCGGCGTCGCGGCGATCGTCTACACCGACATCGACCGTGACGGTCTCCTGACGGGCCTCAACATCGAGGCGACGCTGGCGCTTGCCCGTTCGGTGTCGATCCCGGTCATCGCCTCCGGCGGACTTGCCTCCATCGCCGACATCGAGCGGCTGACCCAACCGGATTGTGCTATTCTGGAAGGTGCGATCTGCGGACGCGCGCTCTATGACGGCCGGCTCGATGCGCGTGAGGCGCTGGCGATGATCGCAGCGCGGGCGGCATAGCGGGGGCGGGGTGCGCGGCGCCTGGCGGAGCATGTCGTTGCCACTGAACGAAATGCTGCCGGCCCGTCGGTCGCCTGTCGGCCGGTCGGCGCAACCGAAGGAAAGCAATGCTGAAATCCCGCGTCATTCCCTGCCTCGACGTCAAGGATGGCCGCGTCGTCAAGGGCGTCAGGTTCGTCGATCTGCGTGATGCCGGCGATCCGGTGGAGGCCGCGCGCGCCTATGATGCGGCGGGTGCGGACGAATTGTGCTTCCTCGACATCACTGCCAGCCACGAGGATCGCGGCATCCTGCTCGATGTCGTCCGCCGGACGGCCGAGCACTGCTTCATGCCGCTGACCGTCGGTGGCGGCGTGCGCAGCGTCGAGGATATCCGGATCCTTCTGAAGGCGGGCGCCGACAAGGTGTCGATCAACACTGCCGCCGTTCGCAACCGCGCCTTTGTCCGGCAGGCGGCGGAAAAGTATGGCAATCAGTGCATCGTCGTCGCCATCGACGCCAAGCGGGTGTCGGGGGACGGCGAACCGGGCCGATGGGAGATCTTCACCCATGGCGGTCGCAATGCCACCGGCCTCGACGCGCTCGACTTTGCCGAGGAGGTTGCAGCGCTGGGAGCCGGCGAGATCCTGCTGACCTCGATGGATCGCGACGGCACGAGATCCGGCTACGACATCGCGCTGATCCGCGCGGTCACCGACCGGGTGCCCGTGCCGGTGATCGCCTCCGGTGGCGTCGGCAGCCTCGACCACCTGATCGAGGGCATCCGCGACGGCGGGGCCAACGCTGTGCTTGCGGCCTCGATCTTTCATTTTGGAGAGCATACGATCCGCGAGGCCAAGCACCACATGGCCACCGCCGGAATTCCCGTGCGACTCGACTGACCGGGATGGCGGCCGCCATTGATTCCCCAACCGACCAGTGAGCCATGTCCCGACAGAGTCTGACGATCGAGGAGCTCAATGCCGTCGTCGTGTCGCGACGCGGCGGCGATCCGGCCGCGTCCTACACAGCCCGGCTGTTCGAACGCGGCGTCGCGCAGTGTGCCAAGAAGCTCGGCGAGGAGGGCGTCGAACTCGCCATCGCCGCAGTCGCCGGCGATCGCGACGCGGTACGCGGCGAAGCGGCGGATCTGTTGTATCATCTGGTGGTCCTGCTCGCCGCATCCGGTGTCACGCTCGAGGAGGTCTATGCCGAGCTGGGCCGGCGCGAAGGCATGTCGGGGCTGACCGAAAAGGCGAACCGCCACACATGACGACACGTCCCCAGATCGTTCACAGCCGGGCGACGCCGGACAAGCCGGTGGTACCCTCGCCCTATCGCGTCTTCACTCGCGCCGAATGGGCGGAGCTGCGCGCCGACACGCCGATGACGCTGACCGAGGCCGAAGTGCTGCGCCTGCGCGGCCTCAACGAGCGGCTCTCGATCGAGGAGGTCATCGAGATCTACCTGCCGCTGTCGCGCCTGCTCAGTCTCTATGTCCACGCCACCCAGGATCTGTTCAAGGCGACGCGCTACTTCCTCGGCGCCAAGGACGGCAAGGTGCCTTACATCATCGGGGTGGCCGGCTCCGTCGCGGTCGGCAAGTCGACGACGGCCCGCGTGCTGCAGGCCCTTCTGACCCGCTGGCCGAACACGCCGAAGGTCGATGTGGTGACGACCGATGGCTTCCTCTATCCCAACGCCGTGCTGCAGCGCGAGAACCTGATGGAGCGCAAGGGCTTTCCCGAAAGCTACGACATTCCGGCACTGCTCAACTTCCTGTCGCGCATCAAGTCCGGCGAGCGCAACGTCGCCGCGCCGCTCTACTCGCATTTCATCTACGATGTGCTGCCGCCCGACCAGCAGGTCATCGTCGACCGGCCCGACATCCTGATCGTCGAGGGCCTCAACGTCCTGCAGACCGGCCGTCCGCCGCGCGACGGCAAGGCGGTGCCGTTCGTCTCGGACTTCTTCGATTTCTCGATCTACGTCGATGCCGAGACCGACGACCTGGAGACCTGGTACGTCGATCGCTTCATGACGCTGCGGCGCACCGCCTTCCGCGATCCCGGTTCGTACTTCCACCGCTACTCGACGCTCAGCGACGAGGAGGCGGTCGAGACGGCGCTGTCGATCTGGCGGCGGATCAACCTGGTGAATCTCGAGGAGAACATCCTTCCCACCCGCCAGCGCGCCGACCTGATCCTCACCAAGGGCGACCTGCACCGCATTGACGAGGTCTGGCTCAGGCGGCTGTAGCGACGCCGCCGGCGCGGCCTTCTCCTGTCTCCGGCATACCGGCCGGCGCCAGGGCAGGATGGCAGCGCCGGCGCTACACCCGCAGTCCTGACTGGGCGGCCAGGTCCCTCAGGTCGGCCAGCGGCCGGGCGCCGATATGCGAGATCACCTCGGCGGCGGCCAGTGCGCCGAGCCGCGCGCAGTCGGCGGCGTCGAGGCCGCGGGCGTGGCCGGTGAGGAAACCGGCGGCGAACAGGTCGCCGGCCCCGGTCAAGTCGATGATCGTCTCGACCGGGGCGGCGGGAACCTCGATGATGGTCCCGGATTTCAGGATCGTCGCGCCCTTCTCGCTGCGGGTGATGACCGCGAAGCCGCAGTCCTGTGCGAGCGCCGCCGCCGCTGAGCCGAAATCGGCGGTCTCGTACAGCGATTTCAGCTCGGATTCGTTGCCGAACAGCAGCGTCACCTTGCCGGAGCGGATCAGATCGAGGAATTCCCCGCGGAAGCGATCGACGCAGAACGCGTCCGACAGGCTGAGCGCCACCTCGCGGCCGTTCGCCCGCGCGATCTGCGAAGCGTGCAGGAAGGCCTGCTTCGCCTGCGGCGGGTCCCACAGATAGCCCTCCAGATAGAGGATGCGCGAGGCAGCGATCACGTCCGCGTCGACATCGGCTGGGGTGAGCTCGCGGCTCGCGCCGAGGAAGGTGTTCATGGTCCGCTCGCCGTCCGGCGTCACCAGAATCAGGCAGCGCGCGGTCGCGGGGCCATCTTCCAGCACCGGCGTCGCATAGGCGACGCCGGCGGCACGGATGTCGTGGCCGAATACGGTGCCGAGCCCGTCGGCTGCCACCTTGCCGATGAAGGCGCCGCGCCCGCCCAGCGAGGCGACGCCGGCGATGGTGTTGGCGGCAGAGCCGCCTGAAACCTCGGTCGCCGGCCCCATCGCGGCGTAGAGCCGCTCGGCCTCGGCTTCGTCGATCAGCCGCATCGAGCCCTTGGCGAGACCTTCGCGGACAAGGAAGTCATCCTGGGCGCGGGCGATCACGTCGACGATGGCATTGCCGATGCCGACGACGTCGTAGCGGGTTTCGGGCATGTCGGTGGCTGTCCTTCTGGCGGGCCGGCTCGGCGATCGGCCCGCACTATACGGACGCGCCCCGCGCCGGCAACCCCGGGGCGCGGCAGGATCTGCCGTCGCCGGGCCGGCCGCTGCAGGAGCCGCGATCGGCACGCGGGGGCGAGGCGCTGCGCGGACCGTAGAGCATATCCGCCGGCAGGGCCTTGCGCAGCGCGGGGAGAAGGCGGACAACGCGCCGCCGGGATGGCGGGGCGAACGCGGCGACGCCTACCTTCCCCACCGCAGCGCCAGGACATCCAGTTCGCGGGCCAGCTCCAGCAGGCCGGCCCGCGTCTCCGGGGCGAGCGGGCTGAGCGGATGGCGCACCGCATCGGAGGCGATCACGCCGCCTTCCATCATCACCGTCTTGCAGGCCCTCAGGCCGCACTGGCGGTTCTCGTAGTTGATCAGCGGCAGAATGCGCGCATAACCTGCCATCGCCTCCTTGCGCCGGCCGGCCTTGTGGTCTGCCAGCACCGGCTTGATCAGTTCGGGCAGCAGCGCGCTCGACATGGTGCCGGTTGCGCCCGCATCGAGATCGGCCATCAGGGTGATCCCCTCCTCGCCGTCGAACGGGCCGACGATCGCGTCCCCACCGGCCGCGATCAGCGCCCGCAGCTTGGCCGCGGCGAACGGGACCTCGATCTTGAAGTACGAGGCCTGCGGCACCTCGCGGGCGAGACGGACGAGAAGCGGGACGGGCAGTTCAACGCCGCTCAGCGGCGCATCCTGCACCATGATCGGAATGTCGATCGCCTCGGCGACGCGGGCGAAATGCTCGATCAGCAGGGCCTCTGGCGCCCGCAGCGTGGCGCCGTGATAGGGCGGCATCATCATCACCATCGCCGCCCCGCGCTCGGCCGCGCGCTTTGCCCGCGCCGCGGCGATCCGCGTCGAGAAGTGCGAGCAGGTGACGATCACCGGCACCCGGCCGGCGACATGCTCGAGACACACATCGATGAGCGTGTCACGCTCCTCGTCGCTGAGCAGGAACTGCTCGGAGAAGTTCGCCAGGATGCAGATACCGTCGACGCCCTGGTCGATCATGCAGTCGAGCGCCCGGCGCTGGCTGTCGAGATCGAGATCGCCGTTGTCGTGGAAGGTGGTCGGGGCGACGGGATAGACCCCGGCGTGAACGCGGCTCGACATCAGCGAATTCTCCCTGTGCGCTTGGTCCTCGGCCCGCTGCCGGGCCTGCCATTATCCGGCGATCCTATGGGCGGGGCAGCCGCGCGCAAGCGCGGCGGCGGCAAGGCAGTTTCATCGCGCGGGAGAGAGTCGGGCAGGATCGAGGGTGCCTGAAGCCTGCACGAACCCGTCGCCGTCGTCCGTCCGTGCCCGCCCGTCTCTGCGCTTCGCCGGAGTCCGGCCCGGCAATCCGGCATCAGGCCCGGCAATGACGTCAGCGGGGCGGCGACGAGCAGGCCCGATCCGGATGCCCTGTCCGCTAGACCACCGGCGGCCGCGCCGCGCCCATGTGCTTCAGAAGGCCGACGAAGGCCGCCAGCCGCTCCCGCTGGTAGGTCGGGATGTCGATCTGCGAATAGTCGAGGAAGCCCTGCCGTGTCCGCAGCCCGATGCGGCCGGCGGCCATGTTGTCCTCGATGATCTTCGGAGCCGCGTAACGGTCGGTCGCAAGCGCCTGCGACATGTAGCGGTCGGCGTGGAACAGGATGTCGCCGCCGCCCCAGTCGATGAATTCCAGCACGCCGAGGATGGCGAAGCGGAAGCCGAGGCCGAATCGGGTCGCCTTGTCGATTTCCTCGGCGCTGGCGACACCCTCCTCGACCAGACGCGCCGCCTCGTTCATGGCCAGCGCCTGCAGCCGCGGCACGATGAAGCCGGGGCTCGCCTTGCACACCACCGGAACCTTGCCGATACCCTCAAGCAGCGCCACCAGCCGGCCGGTGACGGCAGGATCGGTGTCCCGTCCCGGCGAGACCTCGACGAGTGGCACCAGGAAGGCCGGGTTCAGCCAATGCGCATTGAGGAAACGTTGCGGAGGCGAAACGAACGCCTGCAACTCGTCGGACAGCATGGTCGACGTGGTCGAGGCGATGATCGCGTCCGGCCGCGTCATGGTGGACAGCGCCGCGAAACAGGCGCGTTTCGCCTCCAGCGTTTCCGGTACGCCCTCGAACACGATGTCGGCGCTGGCCAGTGCGGCTGGGGCCGCCTCGCAGGCCGCGAACGACACGCGTGCGAGGATCGGCGCGACGGCGCTTTCCGCCATCAGGCCGATGCCTGCCAGCATCTTCAGCGTGGCTTCGATCTCGCCGAGCGCCTCCGCCTTCAGCCTGGCCGCGTCGTCGGACGGGCGATCCTTCAGATCGACCAGAGTCACCGGATGGCCTGCATAGGCGAAGACGACGGCGATGCCGCGACCCATCCGGCCAGCACCGACGGCGGCGATCGTCTCCATCACACGCCCTCCGCCAGCAGCCGGGTCATGCCGGCACGGTCGAGACCGGCCAGGCCGAGACCGCCGAGCGTGCGACCGGTCTTCAGGAAATCCTCGCCGCAGATTGCCGAACCGATGGCAAGAAGGCCGGTCGCGACGGGCGCGCTGACACCCGCCCATTGCGCCACGGAGACGAGGAAGGCGAGTCCCTGCTGCACGTCCTCGCGCATGTAGCGGTGCTGGGTGAGGACGATGTGCTCGCGCCAGTCGCCCGAATCGACAAGCCGCTCGTGGCCCTTGCGGCCATACATCCATTCCTCGCCGTCGCGCGCATAGTGATCGGCGAGCGGGAAATGCGGCGCCCCGTAGCCGAGGGCTTCGCGCACCGCCACCCGCTCCGCATCGAGCGCGTCGGTGACGCGGCGGATCGAGGGCTGCGTACCCTCGTTGTGAATGTCCCAGTGCTCGAAATGTTCGAGCGGTCCGGCGTTCATGATGATCAGCGGCGGATGGATGATCGGGCCGGCATTCATCAGCGCCCCCGACAGGCCGTCTCCGCAGTCCTCGACGCTCGGATAGACGCGGGCGATCACCCGAAGCGCATGGTCGTGCAGCGACAGCGGGAACACACCGGTCGGCAAGCGGGTTGCACGCACGGTGATGGCGACCGTCTCGGGGCCGTGCTTGCGGGTCAGATAGGGCAGCGTGCCGGTCTCGGCGAAGGCGACCGTCGCGCCCGAACCCGCCTCCCGCACCGTCTTTGCCATCAGGTAGCAGCCGAAGGTCCCGGGGGCAAGGAATACCACCTGACCGTCGCTCAGATGCGGCGCCAGGGCTGCGGCGATGTCGGCCTGCGCGAAGGCTGGCGCCGGGCAGACGATCAGCTCGGCGCCGCGGACGGCCTCGCCGATGTCGGCGGTGACCAGCGGGATCGTGACCGCGCGCGACCCCCTGAAATCCTTCAGCGTCAGCCGGTTGCCGGCCGCCTTGAGCGCCGCGACGCCTGCGGCATCGCGGCGCCAGAAGCGCACCTTGTGGCCCTGTTCGGCGAGATCGGCGGCGGCGGCGTGCGAGCCGTTGCCCCCGCCCAGTACGGCAATTTCCATGAATTCCGGTTCCCTGCTCTCATGCAATGGTGGACATGCTGGCTCCTGCGTCATCCCGGACGGCGAAGCCGATCCGGGATCGGGGCGACGGAACATCGTCCGTCTGCGCGACCCGGTTCCGGTTGTCCTTGCCTAGCGCCGGGAGGACGGCCGGAACGATGGGATGACGCCCCGGGGAGCGATGACGGGGATGACTGCGATGCGGGTTTGGCACGATCACGCGGTCCCTCACATCGTCGCCGGCAGCACCAGCGCCATCCATGGCAGCGCGATCAGCAGCATGATGCGCACGATGTCCATGGCGATGAACGGCACCACGCCGCGGAAGATGGTGCCGGTCGGCACCTCCGGCACGATCGACTTCAGCACGAAGACGTTGAGGCCGACCGGCGGCGTGATCAGGCTGATCTCGATCGCCACCACGACGAAGATGCCGAACCAGATCGGATCGACGCCGAGGCTGACGATGACCGGGAAGAACACCGGTACGGTCAGCAGCATCATCGAGATCGATTCGAGCACCGCCCCGAGCAGCAGATAGATCATCAGGATCACCAGCAGCACCGCCGTCGGATGCGCGCCGAGCGCGGTGATCCAGGAGCGCAGATCGCCCGGCATGCCGGCGAGGTTGACAAAGTTCGAGAACAACAGCGCCCCGAACAGGATGAAGAACAGCATCGCCGTCATCCGGCCGGTCTCGACCAGCACCTCGTAGAGCGTCCGGAGGCTGAGCCGGCGACGCACGAGCGCGATCAGGAACGCGCCGAAGGCGCCGATGCCGGCGGCCTCGGTGGCGGTGAAGATGCCGAGATAGATGCCGCCCATGACACAGGAGAACAGCGCGAGGATGCCGGCCACGCCCCTGGTCGCCTTGATCCGCTCGATCAGCGGCAGCGGATCGGCGTGACGGGCCTGGTCTGGTCTGAGCAACAGCGAGAGGCGGACCGCGATCAGATAGCCGAGCACGCCGACGAGGCCCGGAATGATGCCGGCGAGGAACAGCTTGCCGATGTCCTGCTGGGTGATGACGCCGTAGAGCACCAGCACGATCGACGGCGGGATCAGGATGCCGAGCGTGCCGCCGGCGGCGATCGAGCCGGTTGCCAGCGCCTCGGTATAGCCGTAGCGGTGCATCGAGGGCATCGAGACGCGCGCCATCGTGGCGGCCGTGGCGAGCGAGGAGCCGCAGACCGAGGAGAAACCGCCACAGGCGACGATGGTCGCCATCGCGAGTCCGCCGCGATAATGCCGCAGCCACGCATTGGCCGCGGCATACATGTCGTCGGCAAGCCCGGCCTCGAGCACGAAATTGCCCATCAGCACGAACAGCGGCATCACCGAGAGCGTGTAGCTCATGCCGTTGTCGTAGAAGACCTGGCCGAGCATCGACAGGGCTGGAGACATGCCGATCTCGGCGATGATGCCGACCAGCGCGACCGCCGTCATCGCGAAGGCGATCGGCACGCCGGCAGCGATCACCGCCAGCAGCACGACGATGCCGGTGATCCAGTCAATCATCGCGGATGCCGCCGGCCGGTGGGACCGTTTGCGCGGACCGGGCCGCGGCGATGTGCTCGCGCGCCACCACGAGCAGCGCCAGCGCGCCGAGCAGGGTGAAGCCCGCCATGGTGTAGCCGATCGGCCCCTTCGGCATCCTGAGGAAGATCGTCACATCGCCGTAGGAGGCGAGCTGCAGCGAATGCCTGACCAGCCGCCAGGCGATGACGAGCAGGACCCCGGCGCAGGCCAACGAGACGATCGCCGCGTGGACATTGCGCAGCCGCGGCCGGAACCGCTCGGTGAGAAGCGTCACCGCGACGTGTTCCTCCTTCAGGCAGACCAGTGGCAGGCCGATGAAGATCGTCATCGCCAGCATGATCTCGGTGATCTCGAAGGCGCCCGGCAGCGGCCGTGACAGCAGGTAGCGGCCGAACACGTCGATGGTGGTGACGAGCATCATCGCCATCAGCAGCACGACGATCATCAGGCCGAGCACGAATTCTGCCGCACGCAGGGCGCGGCTGCGCCCCGCGTGCGGGCCGCCCGGATCCGGCAGGCCGGACATCGCGGTTCAGCCGGGGCCGGTCAGTTGCCGGCCTTGACCTTGGCGATCTCGGCGACCAGCGCGTCGTAGACCTCCTGGCCGTTGACGCCCTTGGCGGTGATCTTGGCCAGCACCTGCTCCTGATAGGGCTTGATCGCTGCCTTGATGGCGTCGAGCTCGCCAGGGGTCGGCTCGTGCAAGGTGATCCTGCCCTTCTGCTTGATCAACGCGATCGCTGCCGCGTCGGCCCGGTCCCATACCTCGCCGGCCATCTTGGCCAGCGCCTCGCCGGAAACGCTCAGGATCGCGTCCTGATCCTCCTTCGGCAGGGCGTCCCACTTGGCCTGATTCATCACCAGGAACATAGAGGCGGTATAGAGCCCGCCCGGCACGATCAGGCCCTGGTCGAGCACCTCGTCGATCTTGAAGGCAGTCACCGATTCCGGCGGGAACTGGATGCCGTCGGCGACGCCGCCCGACAGGATCTCGTAAGCCTTGGTCACCGGTGCCTGGATCGGCACCAGCTCGAGCGCGTTGGCGACGGACTGGGCGAAGCCGCCGCCGATGCGGATCTTCGCGCCCTTGATCTTGTCGAGCGAGGTGACGTCACGGCCGCGCGTCCACAGCTGGCCGGGACCGTGCGTCCAGACGCCGAGCAGCTTGGCACCGCGATGCTCGTCGAGCTTCTCGAGATACTGCGAGTGGATCCGCCACCAGGCCGGCGACAGATAGGCCGACTTCTCGCACAGGAACGACATCTCGGCGAGTTCCGTCACCTCGAAGCGGCCGGGCGTGTAGTTGTGGACGCCGAAGGTGACGTCGGCGACGCCGTTGACCGCGAAGTCGAAATGCGCCGGCGGCGGGCCGAGCGGTGCGTCGAGGATCTGCATGACGACGCGGCCCTGGGTCGCCTCCTCGACCTGCTTGGTCCACGGCACGATGATCTCGGCGAACAACGGATGCTGCGGCGGCAGCCAGTTGGCGACGCGCAGCGTCGTCTGGGCGGAGGCGGGCAGGCCCGTCAGGGCGACGCCCGCGGCCATCAGCAGAGCAGCGAAAGTCTTCTTCATCAGAACCATCCCCTCTTGTTGGATGTGTGACGCGAAAGCGCCGTTCCCCCGTCAGGCGGGGGTTTGGGTCGCCTCCAAGACCAGTCTGGAAACCTCCTCGACGCGAACCTTGCCGAGCGCGCTCTTCGGCAGCTCGTCCACGAATATCACGTCGCGCGGCTGCTTGAAGCGGGCGAGACGGCCCTGGAAGTGGGCGATCACCTCCTCCCGGCCGATCGTCGCATCGGCGCGCACGACGACCGCCACCGGCACCGCGCCCCAGCGCGGATCGGGGCGGCCGACAACGCAGCAGTCGGCGACGCCGGGCAGCTCGCGCAGCAGGCGTTCGGCCTCGGCCGGATAGATGTTCTCGCCACCGGAAATGATGACGTTCTTGATTCGGTCGCGGAACCAGTAGTCGCCGTTCGCGTCCATTTCGGCGACGTCACCGGTTCGGAACCAGCCGTCCGCGAAGGCGCGCGCGGTCTCGGCCGGATCGTTCCAGTAGCCGGTTGCGACGTGGTCGCCGCGGACCAGAACCTCGCCGGGAATGCCGGGGCCGACATCGTTGCCGGCGGCATCCACCAGCCGGATCTCGGTGTTGAGGCCGGGTCGGCCCATCGCGCCGGCGGTGGCGAAGGCGCGGTCGGGACGCTGGTAGATGGCAATTGGTGCCGTCTCCGAGGATCCGTAGATCTGGATCACCGGCACGCCACGCGCATGGAACGCCTCGATCAGCTCCAGTGGCACCGCCATCGAGCCGGTCGCGATCGCCCTGAGGCAGCTGAGGTCGGTCGACGGCCAGTCGGCATGGCCGACCGCTGCCGCCATCGTTGCCGGCACCAGGACGCTCAGCGTCGGGCGCTGATCGCGCACGGCTGCCAGGAATGCGCCCGCCTCGAACCGCTCGTGCAGGATCACGGTGGCGCCGAGATGCAGCGCCGGCGTCGTCTGGATGTTCAGTCCGCCGACATGGAACATCGGCAGCACGGTCAGCACCGTGTCCGCCGAACTCATGTCATGCATGTGGATGGCGTTGACCGCATTGCAGGCGATGGCCGATTGCGTCAGCACCGCCCCCTTCGGCCGGCCTGTGGTGCCCGAGGTATAGACGATCAGCAGCGGATCCCCGGGCATCCCGGCGGCATCCGGCGGCGGACCGGCCGCGGCGATCAGGCCGGCGAGGGTTTCGCCGGGCCCGTCGAGCGCAACCACCCGTACCTCCTCCGGCAGATCGCTTCCCGCAAGTGCGTCGAGGAACTGGCGCTGGCCGATCAGCGCCCGGGCTCCCGAATTCTGCAGGATGAAGACATGCTCCGGCGCAGCCAGACGCCAGTTGAGCGGCACCAGGATCGCCCCGATCCGGGCCGCGGCGAACAGCAGCGCCAGCATGTCGGGATGGTTGGTCGCGAGCCAGGCGATGCGGTCACCGCGGCCGATGCCGAGATCGCGCGCCAGCACCGCCGCCAGCCGCTCGATGCGGGCAGCGAGCGCCGCGTAGGTCAGGACCTCCGAGCCGAATCGGATCGCCGGCTTCTCCGGCTGGAAGCCCGCATGCGTCACGATCCAGCGCGAGATGTCCCGCATGGCACGCGTCAGTCGTCTGTCTCGCCGGGATTGTACAGTGCCTCGCGGCCGATGCGGTCGAGGCACAGTTCGGCGGTCCAAGGCAGCATGAGCGATCCGCAGCGGCTGTCGCGGTAGAGGCGCTCGAGCGGCAGGCTCTTCAGCATCGACTGGCCACCGCAGGTCCGGATGGCGAGCTGGGCGAGCTCGTTGGCATTCTCCATCACCGTATACTGGGCCGCATAGGCGCGCAGCACCTGTTCCTTCGTCGGATCGGCGCGGGCTTCCGAGACCGCCTGGAACCACAGCGCCTTGGTCTGCTGCAGCATCACGAACATCTGGGCGACGGCGATCTGCTTGGTAGGGAACTTGCGACGCTTCTCCGGGCCGGTACCGGGGATCTCGCCGCGCAGGTATCGCACCGTGAAATCGAAGACGGCCTGGGCGATGCCGAGATAGGTCGGGGACAGTGTCATGAACATGTGCGGCCAGCGCGCGGCGGCCTGATAGTAGACGCCGCGCGGCATCAGCGCCTGGTCGTCCTCGACGAAGACGTCCTTCAGCAGCAGCGTGCGCGAGACCGTGCCGCGCATGCCGAGCGGATCCCACTCGCCGACCACCTCGACGCCCTCGGCTGTGGCGGGGACGGCGATATACATGGTGTCCTTGCGCGAGGGACGCTCGCCGGACTTCATCTCGCCGCACAGAACGCCGTAATAGTCGGCCGCGCCGGACAGCGAGGCGAAGATCTTCTTGCCGTTGATGATCCAGCCGCCGTCGACCCGCTTCGCCGAGGTCGAGAACGGAACGACGCCGGCCGCCGCCGCACCGCCTTCCGAGAATGGCTGGGCGAAGATCGCACCATCCCGGACGATCCGCTCATAGTGCTTGGCGCGGCGCCTGAGATGCGTTGCCCGGGTCTCCTCGTCCATGTCGAGATCGTCGGACAGCGGACCCGACCACAGGCACGAGCAGACATGCATGTTCCAGGTCAGTGCCGTCGCGCCGCAATAGCGGCCGATCTCAGCAGCGGTCGTCGCATAGGCACGGAAGCCAGCGCCGAGACCGCCATGCTCCTTGGGCACGCTGATGGCGAGCAGCCCCGTCTCATGCAGGTCCTTGTAGTTCTCGGTCGGGAACGTCGCGTCGCGATCGTATCTGGCCGCGCGCGGGGCGAACCGCGCCTTGCCGATCCGGCGCGCCAGCGCGTTCAGCTCGGCTTCCGCCTCGTCCAGCCGGAAGGCCGACGGATCGAAGATCGGCGCGTCGACGTCGATCTGGTCGAGGTCCATGACGTTCATCGGGCGTCCTCCCGTATCGTGTCCAGAAACCGCCGCACCGCGTCGGCGAAGCGGTCGGGGCATTCGAGCGGGGCCATGTGGCCGGTCTTCTCGAGCACCTCGAGCCGGGCGCCCGGGATGATCTCGGCCATGCGCATCATCGTCTTCAGCGGCGCATTGCGGTCCTCGTCGCCGGCGATCAGCAGGGTCGGCACGGCGATCGCGCCGAGTTCGTCGCGCCGGTTGAAGGTCACCAGGCATTCGAGCCCTGCCCGGTAGCTCGCCTCGGGCAGCTCCGCCAGCAGCCGCTCGACGGTCACCGCAGCGGTTGCATCCGGTGCCGAGCCGAGCAGTTCGCCGGGCGCGGCCGCGGCCAGCTCGGCCATCGTCCGACCCTGATCGAGCGGGCCGAGCCGCGCCTTCAGGAAGGCCTGCTGGAACGATCTGTCGCGGCTGCCGAATACCGGTGTCGTGCCCGACAGGATCAGCGCCGCCAGCCGGTCGGGATGACGGTGCGCGAGCTCCTGGGCGACCATTCCGCCGATCGAATGGCCGAGCGGGATCGCCCGCGCGATGCCGCGCGCGTCGAGATCGGCGACGATGCGGTCGGCGAGGCTCTCGAACGTGAACGGACCATCGAGCGGCCTGCCGCCATAGCCCGGATAGTCCCAGGCGATGATCGGGATGGCGCCGCCGAGCCGTCCGACCACCGCATCGAACATCCGGCAGTCGGAGCCGACCCCGCTGAGCAGGACAAGCGGAGCGCTCACGATGCGGCCTCCACCAGCCGCCCCTCCTCGACCACGGCGACGCCGTCGAGACGGATCGTGCAGTTGCGGGTCGGCAGGTCGAAATGACCCTTGGTGAACCGACCCGCGAACTCGTTCGCGCCGGTCGAGAACAGGAAATTGCCGGCGAACGCCCGGATCTCGGTGCCGTTGGTATCGCGCTGGTCGTACATGGCAAGCGCCTCGTAGCGGGCGCCCTCGTTCAGCCCCCAGCCGACATGGCTGACGGCATAGGCATTGCGGTCGCCCCAGGCGGCGAAGTAGCGACGCATCAGCTCGGCATCGGTGCCGCTGCCGGCGATGTCGACCACATAGTCGTCGGCGATGGTGAGCCGGACCGGGCTTTCCAGATAGCGCTTGAAGGTCAGGTTGACATCACCGGCATCGAGAACCAGCGTGCCGTTGACCGAACCGGCCTTCGGGAACGAGACGACGATGCCGCCCGGCCAGTGGGCGACCGTCCCCGGCCGGTCGGTGTAGCCCCAGACACCGGCGGTCGCAGCCTCGCGCATGTTGACGGTAAGATCGGTGCCGGCCCTGGAGACGACGCGCATCTCGCTGGCGCGGCGCACGGCCTTGACCGCGGCCTTGACCCTCGCCTCCATCGAGGGATGCGGCACCAGCCGTTCCAGCGCCTCGGGATGCTCGTTGGAGATCATCATGATGCGCGCCCCGCCGGAGATGATCTCCGGCAGTTCCGGCGCGTGCAGCAGCCCCTCCAGCGTGCAGTCGACGACGAGCGAGGCCGCCTTCAGCCCCGCGATCGCCGCGCGCTGGCCCGACAGCGCGCAGGAGGCGCCGGTGGAGCGCACCGGAACCGGTGCGTCCTGCGGCGGGGTCGGCACGACGATGTGGAAGACGGTGGCACCAAGGCGCGCGAGCGCCAGCTCGCAGAGATGGACGTTGAGGGCACGCGACTGGGTTTCGGACAGAATGACCGCCATCTCTCCCGGCGCGACCCTGCAGAGCTCGAACACGCGCGTGAAGGCGTCGATCCACTTCGCCTCGATCCGATCGCTCAGCATCGGGCCTCCATTCGTCCTCTGGCGGGGCTTCGCACCCTTGTCTTGCGGATGAGCCTAGCACGTCGCATTATTGTATGAAAAGTGATAATTTGAGGTTTGAAGTATTGGTGCCGTCACGCGGCGCCCCGGAGCAACCGCGGAGATCCGCATGAGCGATCCAGTCGCCTTCCGCATGGCGCTCGGGCGCTTCGTCACCGGCGTCACGGTGGTGACGACGCTCGACGCGGCCGGCGCGCCGATCGGGCTCACGGCCAACTCGTTCAACTCGGTGTCGCTCGATCCGCCGCTGGTGCTGTGGAGCCTGTCGCGCCGCTCGATGAACCTGCCGGTGTTCGAGGCGGCATCGCATTTCGCCATCAACGTCCTGTCGATCGACCAGAAGCACCTGTCGGACCGCTTTGCCCGGCCGGTGGAGGACCGCTTCCGGGATGTCGACTGGACGCCGGGTGCCGGCGGCGTTCCGGTTCTGCGTGATTGCGCCGCGGTGTTCGAATGTGCCAGCCACGAGCGCTACGAGGGCGGCGACCACGTCATCTTCATCGGTCGGGTCGAGCGGTTCGACCATCAGAACCGGGTGCCGCTCGCCTATCACGCCGGCGCCTATGCGACGACGGCACGCTACACCGGTACCTTCACCGAAGGCCCGTTCACCGATGACTACCTGCTCTATCTGCTGGCGCGCGCCTCGAGTCTTGCCTCCGGCGAATTCCACGCCGAGCTTGCCGAACTGGGTGTTCCGGTACCGGTGTGGCGGGTGCTGGCAATCCTGGCTGGCGCGGAGGGCGGCCGGACCATCGGCGAGATCGCTGCTCGGGCGCTCCTGAAGCAGCCGACCGCGACCAGGATCGTGGACCGCATGCAGGAACAGGGCTACGTGGTGCGCTGCCCCTCGTCCGACGACCGGCGCCGCGTCGTCGTGCAGCTCACCGCGCTCGGCAGCGAGCTCGTCGCCGACCTGATCGCGCGGGCGCAGGCGCACGAGACGGCGCTGCTCGCCACCCAGACGCCCGCCGAGGCGGAGATCCTGAAGCGCGTGCTTGGCCAGCTCATCGACCGGCTGGTGGAGCGTCGCGACGGACGGGTGCCGCGCTGACCGGCCGCTGCCAATGGTGGCGTCGCGGGACCGCCGCGCTATAGTCCGCCGGCCGCCGCCGCGACGGATGGTGCAACAGGAAAGACGAAGCCGATGCTGACGCGACGCTCGACCAAGCTCACCCATGCCGGCGCGCTTGCCGCGCTCGCTGCCTGCGTGGCCCGGGCAGAGGCGATGGGCGTGCCGCAATGCATCGCTGTCGTCGATGCCTCGGGCGTGCTGCTCGCCTTCGTGCGCATGGATGGCGCGCGGTTCCTGTCCAACGAGTCGGCGATCGCCAAGGCGACGAGCGCCGCATCCACCCGCATGCCCACCTCGCGGCTTCCTGTCGACATGGAGGTGAAGCTTGCCCTGGCAACAGGCGGCAGGCTGACCAATCTCAAGGGCGGAGTGCCGATCATCGTTGAGGGCGAGTGCATCGGCGGCATCGGCGTCGGTTCCGGCACCGGGTCGCAGGACCTGGAGGTCGCCCGCGCCGGCCTCGCCGCGATCGGCGCCGAAGACCAGACGGCCTGACAAGACCCAGCAGATGAGCGCCACGTCCGCCGCGCCTGCCCCGGGTTCGCAGGACAGCTCCGGCGACAGCCGCGAGCTGCGCCGCGCGCTCGGCCAGTTCGCCACCGGGGTGACGGTCGTCACCACCCGCGATCCCGCCAGTGGCCACGCCGTCGGCATGACCGCCAATTCCTTCTCCTCGGTCTCGCTCGAACCGCCGCTCATCCTGTGGTCGATCACCCGTACCGCACGCAGCCTGCCGGCCTTTCTGGCCGCGTCGCATTTCGCGGTGAACGTGCTGTCGGCCGAACAGATCGACCTGTCGGTGCGCTTCGCGCGCCCCGCCGAGGACAGGTTCGCGGGCATTGCCTGGCGGGAAGGTCTCGGGGGCGCCCCGCTGTTGCCCAATCTGTCGGCCCTCTTCGAGTGTCGCCGGGTTGCCAGCCACGAGGGCGGCGACCACATCATCCTTGTCGGTAAGGTCGAGCGGTTCGCGCGTTTCGAGCGTCCGGGCCTCGTCTTTGCCCAGGGTCGCTACGGGCTGGTGGCCGACCATCCGATGCAGCAGCCGGCCGCCGCGCCGGAGTCCGGTCGCGATCCCCATCCCTATGACGATTTCCTGATCCCGCTGCTGTTCCGCGCCTACGAGACACTGTTTGCGGCCTTTTCCGAGGAACTGGAGGCGGCCGGCACGAGCGGGCCTGAGATGCGCATCCTCGCCGTGCTGTCGATCCGGCCGGGGGCCAATTTCGACCGGCTGACCCGCGCCGCCTATCTCGGCGAACAGACGACCGAGGCGGCGCTGGCGCGGCTGATTGGCGCCGGCCATGTCGCCGGCGACCGCCGGACAGGGCTCATGCTGACCGAGTCCGGCACCGCCCGCCTCGCCTGGCTGATCCGCATCGCCGAGCGGTTCGAGGCGGGCCGCATGGGCGAGCTCGGCCCCGGCGAGGTCGACCGCCTGAAGGCGATGCTGCGCCGTCTCGCAGGCACCGGCGGCTGACAGCGGACGGTTCGCCCGGGCTGCCCCCATCCCAAAGGGCCGCTGTCTGGCGTCGGGAATCACGGGGTGACCTGTGCGCGGGATCGCGGCGGCGATGATATTTGAGGCTTGAAGTACATCGGTGCCAGTGCGACCTTTCGCACCATGCCGAAGAACCGGGCAGCCGGCAGCCCCGGCGGTGTACCGAGCCGGCGGTGTACCGAGAAGGACATCCGCGATGACGACCGGTGGGATCGAGACCGACTTCCGCGACCGGATGAGCTACGGGGACTACCTGCAGCTCGATCTGCTGTTGTCCGCGCAGACACCGCTGTCGCCGGAGCATGACGAACTGCTGTTCATCACCATCCACCAGGTCAAGGAGCTGTGGATGAAGCTGATGAACCACGAACTCGACGCCGCCATCCGCTTCATCCGCGCCGATACCCTGCAGCCCTCGTTCAAGTGCCTTGCCCGGGTCGGGCGCATCCAGGAGCAGCTGATCCAGGCCTGGGACGTGCTGTCGACGATGACGCCGGCCGATTATCTCGCCTTCCGGTCCCATCTTGGCGCCTCGTCCGGGTTTCAGTCGTGGCAGTATCGGCTGCTCGAGTTCAAGCTCGGCGCCAAGAACGCCGGCATGCTGGAACCGCATCGTCATCGGCCCGACATCCTTGCCATGCTCGAGGCCGCCTACGCGGCGCCCAGCATCTACGACGAGGCGCTCAGCGTGCTCGCCCGGCGCGGTTTTCCTGTTCCGGTCGAGGTGCTCGCCCGCGACGTCCGCCGGCCCTATGTGAAGAATGACGCAGTCGAGGCGATCTGGCTGGAAATCTACCGCAACCCCTCACGCTGGTTCGACCTCTACGAGCTCGCCGAGGAGCTGGTCGACATCGAGGACGCGTTCCAGCGCTGGCGCTTCCGCCACATGAAGACCGTGGAACGCATCATCGGCATGCGCGCCGGCACCGGCGGCTCGTCCGGCGTGCCCTATCTGAAGCGCGCCCTCGACCAGTCGTTCTTCCCCGAACTCTGGTCGGTCAGGACGCTGATCTGAGTCGGATGCGGCAGCGTTGCACCATCGGCGCTGGCACAGTCCGTCTCATCCCGGCCGCCATCGCCCGTCGTCGCCCCTTCACCGCCCGTGGTCCCGGCCAAGCGCCGCACGATCCCGCATCAGCGTCCCCGGATCAGGGTCGCCGTCCGGGACGAGCCGCAGGAGATGGTCTCCGGGACGATTCAGGAATGGCATGCCGGGGATGATGGCGATGAATGATGGAGGGAGCGGTCGAGTCCGGGCATGGCCTGGATCGAGCTCCGGCGACCCGCAGGTTGAACCGCGCGGCAATCTGCTGCGCAGTGCGCGACCGCGGCCGGAGGCGTCGAGGGATCGGCCATGCTCGACCTGAAGGCGCACTTCTCGCGCTTCCTGATGTGCGAGCAGGGTCGGCTGCATTTCGCCGCGCACAGTCATCATCCCTGGCCGGATGTGACCCGCAACGCGCAGCTCGAGGCGTGGGACACCGCCGCCCGGCTGATCGATGACAAGTGGGACTACGTGCTGGGGCCGCTTCTCGACGAGGTTCGCCGTCATGTCGCAGGGCATCTGAACCTGCCGGATCCGGCAACGCTGGTCTTCGCGCCGAACACGCACGAGCTGCTGAACCGCCTCCTGTCCTGTTTTCCGGCCGGCCGCCGGGTGCGGATCGTCGCCAGCGACGGCGAGTTCCACTCCTTCTCCCGCCAGATCGCCCGGCTCGCCGAGGACGGCCTCGTCGATCCCGTCGTCGTGGCGGTCGAACCCTTCGAGACGTTCCCCGACCGCCTGGCGGAGGCGGCGCGCGCCCGAGCCGACCTCGTTTTCGTCAGCCAGGTGTTCTTCAACTCGGGCTTCGCTTGGGAGGATTTTGCCGCACTCGCCGCAGCGGCCGGCGAAGCGATGGTGGTGATCGACGGCTATCACGGCTTTCTCGCCCGCCCGACCGACCTGTCCGGCGTCGCCGGGCGCTGCTTCTATCTCGCCGGCGGCTACAAGTATGCGATGTCGGGCGAGGGAGTCTGCTTCCTGCACTGCCCGCCAGGCTGGGCGCCGCGCCCGCGCGACACCGGCTGGTTTGCCGCATTCGGTGCGCTGACCGCGAGCGGCGACGGTCGCGTCGCCTATCCCGCCGACGGCTGGCGGTTCATGGGGGCGACGTTCGACCCCACCGGCCTGTTCCGGATGCGGGCGGCGATGCGCTGGCTCGCCGACCAGGGACTCGATGCCGCCCGCATCCATGCCCATGCCCGCGCACTCGGCGACCGCTTCCTCGCCGCCCTGCCGCTTGCCGGTCTCACGACCGAGCGCCTCCTCGTCGATCCGTCCCGTCATGCGATCGGCAACTTCCTGACATTCGATCTCGACGGCGCGGCGGCGCTCTATCGCCGCCTGCACGATGCCGGCATCCTCACCGACGTGCGCGGCCGCCGGCTGCGCTTCGGCTTCGGCCTCTACCAGACGGCCGGCGATGTCGATGCGCTGATCGCCCGGATGGCTACCCTTTCCGCGTGAGAGCCGGCCGGCAGATCGCCGCTTTGGTTACCCGACCTTAAACATTCTCGCGCCTTTTTTGTCGGCCAGTCGATGTTCCGGCGTGCCCGTCGCGCTACAGTTTTCCCCGATGACCCGCCCGTCCATGAGCCGAGGAGGAGTTGCAGGCATGCAGACGACAGCGACAGTCGCCATCGCGCTCACCCTCACCCTGGCCGCCGGCCCGGCCGCCGCCAGTTTCGCAGGCTGCGTCGCCGCGCTGAAGAGCGCCGCCCTCAAGTCAGGTGTCAGCCAGTCGGTTGTCGATCAGGCGTTCAACTTCAACGCGCCCAACGACGTGGTCCTGCGTCTGTCCAAGGTCCAGCCGGAGTTCAAGACGCCGATCTGGGACTATATCGGCTTCCTCGTCGACGAGCAGCGTGTCGCCGACGGGCGGGCGATGATGGCGAAATACGATGCGGTGCTGCGCCGCGCCGAGCAGCAGTTCGGCGTCAACCGCTACGTCATTGCCGCCGTCTGGGGTGTCGAGACGGATTACGGCCGCGAGTCGGGCAGCCATTACCTGCCGCACGCGCTGACCACGCTGGTCTGCGAGGGCGGGCGGCGCAAGGATTTCTGGCAGGCCGAGCTGATCGCCGCCCTGAAGCTGGTCAGCCGCGGCGACCTCGAGCTCAGCGAACTCTATGGGTCGTGGGCCGGCGCCTTCGGCCAGACCCAGTTCATTCCGACGACCTATGAGCGGCTGGCCGTCGATTTCGACGGCGACGGCCGCCGCGACCTCGTCAGATCGGTGGCCGACGCGCTCGGCTCTACCGCCAACTACCTGAAGCGCGGCGGCTGGCGGCCGGGCGAATCCTGGATGATCGAGGTGAAGGTGCCGCGCGGCTACGATGGGCCGTCCGGGCGCACCAACCGCGCCTCGCTGTCGAGCTGGGGCCAGCGCGGCATCGTGCGGGCCGACGGGGCTGCCTTGTCCGGCAGCGCCCAGGCTGGCCTGCTGCTGCCGGCCGGACCGAACGGGCCGGCCTTCCTGGTGTTCCCGAACTTCGATGCGATCTATTCCTACAACCGCGCGGAATCCTACGCGCTGGCAATCTCGCATCTCGCCGACCGGCTGGCCGGCTACCCGGCCTTCCGCACCCCCTGGCCGACCGACGATCCCGGGCTGAGTCGCGCCCAGCGGCTGCACCTGCAGAAGCTGCTGCTCGCGCGCGGCTACGACATCGGCGAAGCGGACGGCAAGATCGGCCCGGCAACGCGGGCCGCGATCGCCGACGCGGAGAAGCGGCTCGGCATGCCGGAGACCGGCCGCGCCGGCATGAAGATCTACCGGGCACTAGGCGGCGGATAGCCGCCGGACCGCCTGGGGTAAGTCCCGCAGACGCGGAGAGCCGTTCTGCATCCGGTACTGTGACGAAACCGAGATGCAGAGCGGCTCGCCGCATCCAAAGATGAACCGCGTCAGGCCGCGAGGTCGAGCCGCTCGGCGACGGTCGAATCCGCCGCCAGCCGGTAGACGATCGGCACGCCGGTGGCGAGTTCGCGCTTGACGATGCCGTCCGGGCCGAGCCGCTCCAGCACCATGACGATCGAGCGCAGCGAGTTGCCATGCGCGGCGACCAGCACGCGCTCGCCGCGCAGCACGCGCGGCAGGATCTCCGACACGTAGTAGGGAAGCGTCCGCGCCACCGTGTCCTTCAGGCTTTCCCCGCCCGGCGGCGCAATGTCGTAGGAACGGCGCCACAGATGCACCTGCTCCTCGCCCCACTTCGCCCGCGCGTCGTCCTTGTTGAGGCCGGTCAGGTCACCGTAGTCGCGCTCGTTCAGGGCCTGATCGCGGATCACCGGCAGGCCGGTCAGCCCCATGTCGTCGAGGATGATGTCGAGCGTCCGTTGGGCGCGCGACAGCGCGCTGGTGAACGCCACGTCGAAGGACAGCCCGGCGGCCTTGAGCTGGGCTGCCGCCCGGTGCGCCTCGGCCACGCCCTGCTCGGTCAGGCCGGGATCGCGCCAGCCGGTGAACAGGTTCTTGAGATTCCACTCGCTCTGTCCGTGGCGAACGAGCACCAGCAGTCGATCCATCAGCAAACACTCCCTGCGCGCAAACCGGAAGAAATCAGTCGCCCAGTCCCAGCACGTCGGCCATCGCGTAGAGGCCGGGCTTGCGGCCGCGCGCCCACAGTGCCGCCTTGACCGCGCCGCGCGCGAACAGGCTGCGGTCCTCGGCGACATGTCTCAGCTCGATCCGCTCGTGGGGGCCTGCAAAGATCACCGTGTGGTCGCCGACCACGCTGCCGCCCCTGAGCGTCTGGAAGCCGATGTCGCCGCGCCGGCGGGCGCCGGTATGGCCGTGACGGGTCCAGACCGCATGGTCCTCGAGTGCGATGCCCCGGCCGGCGGCCGCCGCCTCGCCCAGCATCAGCGCCGTGCCGGACGGCGCATCGACCTTGTTCCTGTGATGCATCTCGACGATCTCGATGTCGAAATCCGCATCCAGCGCCGCCGCTACCTTGCGCACCATTGCCGCGAGCAGGTTGACGCCGAGGCTCATGTTGCCGGAGCGCACCACCACCGCGTGGCGGGCAGCGGCCTCGAGCCGGGCCAGGTCATCCGCCGACAGGCCGGTGGTGCCGACGATGTGGGCGATGCGCGCCTGCGCGGCAAGTTCGCTGAACGCCACCGTCGCTGCCGGCGTGGTGAAGTCGAGCACGCCGTCGGCGCGGGCGAACACCGGCAGCGCATCGTCGGTCAGCGGCACGCCCAGTTCGCCGATCCCGGCGAGCATCCCCGCGTCCTGACCGAGTTCCGGCGCCCCCTCGCGCTCGATCGCGCCAACCAGCGTCGTCCCCTCCGCCTCGACGACGGCGCGCACCAGTGCCCGGCCCATGCGGCCGGCCGCGCCCACCACGATCAGTCGCATGTCGGTCATCGCGCCCTCCCTGTGGCCGAGCGGTATATCAGGCGTCCGCCGGCGGACAAAGCTGTCGCGGTTCGCGCGGGCCCGGCATCGAACGTGAAGACGAAACGCGGATTGGACCGACAGCCATCATCATCCCGCCTAAGCGGCGACCGGACCGGAACCGGGGCGCGATCGGTCCGTCCTGCCCTCCCGATCCCGGACCGGCTGCGTCGTCCGGGATGACGCTCGGTATCGTGCAGGATGACGCAACAGCGCTGCCCTCCGGACGACGGAGGGCGTTTCGTCCGGATGGACGGAATCCTTGTCCGGCCTTCGCGGGGAGGCGCAGTCAGGACGGCTGCTCGCCGTCATAGCCCTCGACGACGACCAGGTCGACCTCGCCCGCATCGCCGCGCACGGCGAGGGCGTGCTGGTACTCGGGCGAATGGTAGCAGTCGAGCGCCGCTTGGTAGCTGGGGAATTCGATCACCACGTGCCGTGGCTTCAGGTCACCGAGCTTGGATTCTGCCTTGCCGGCCCGTACCAGGAAGCGGCCGCCATACTTGGCGAAGGCGGCGCCATTCGCAGCCTGGTACTTCCTGTATCCGTCGGGGTCCTTCACCGTGACGTGCCCGACCCAATAGCCCTTTGCCATGTCTGTTCTCCCGTGCTGACAATGGTTGTGCGCGACCGCAGGCCGACTCAGCCGACGGCCGCTGCAATCTCGGCGATGATGGACCGTGCGGCCGCGTGCGGGTCCGCCGCGCTGATCACCGGACGCGCCACCACGAGGCGGTCGGCTCCTGCGCGGATCGCGGCGGTCGGCGTCGCCGCCCGCTTCTGGTCGCCCGCCGCAGCGCCGGAAGGCCGAATGCCGGGTGTGACGAGCTCCAGCGCATTGCCGATGCGCGCGCGGATCGCCGCCACCTCCTGCGGCGAGCAGATCAGGCCGTCCATGCCAATCGCCGCCGCCTGCTCGGCGCGTCGCAGCACCAGGTCGGAGACATCGCCTGCATAGCCCGCCTCGGCAAGATCGCCAGCGTCGAGGCTGGTCAGCACCGTCACACCGAGAAGTCTGAGCCGGGCATCGCCGCGCGCGGCGACCGCCGCCCGCATTGCCTGGGGATAGGCATGAATGGTGGTATAGGTGACGCCCATCGCAGCGATCGCCTCGACGGCGTGACCGACGGTGTTGGGGATGTCGAGCAGCTTCATGTCGAGGAACACGTCCTTGCCGGCAGTGGCGAGACGGCGCACCAGCGGCAGGCCGCCGGAAAAGGCGAGCTGCATGCCGATCTTGTAGATCGAGACGGCCTCGCCGAGCCGCTCGACCATCCGCTCGGCCGCCTCCGGCGTGCCGATGTCGAGCCCGATGATCAGCCGCTCGCGCGCTGTCATGCTCGCAGAGCCCATGAGGCCACTCCGTGTCGCGGGGGACAGATGCCGGCCGGCGCAGCGGTTGTGAATCGCCTCCGCACGCCTGTCAACCGCATCGGCGGCAGGTCAGGCCGCGAATGTCCTTGCCATCTCGACGAGGCGCTGCGACACCGTCCTGAGCATCGCCATCGGCCGCTCGGCGATGAGCCTGCCCTCAGCGTCGAAGGCAGAAGCGGCTGCCGGTACCGAAACCATTTCCGGCACCATCAGCGCGCCGAGCGCATTCTCGAGCGTATGGCGCAGCTGCAGGAGCCCGCGATAGCCGCCGAAGCCGCCATCCGACGCCGCGCCGAGCGCGAACACCCGTCCCTTGTAGGGGCCGGGCCTGCGGTCGGTGGCGCCGGGGCGCGACACCCAGTCGATGGTGTTCTTCAGGAGCGGCGTGATGCCGCCATTGTATTCGGGCGCAACGATGAGGATGCCCTGGTGTTCGGTGAACAGGTTCGCCAGCCGCTTCGCGGCGTCGGGGATACCCTCGGCCTGCTCGAGGTCGCCGTTGTAGATCGGCATCGGATAGTCGGCGAGCGAGATGTGCGAGACGTCGCCGCCCGCCTCGGCCAGCGTCCCGGCTGCCACGACGGCCAGTTTCTCGTTGATCGATCCTGTCCGGATGCTTCCGGCGAAAAGGAGGATCTTCGGCTTCGACACGTTCGCTCTCCCCGCTGCCAGTCCCTGCTGCCGGCAGCATCTAGCGCCGACGTGCGGTCCGGCCAGCCCGGTGGCCCGGGCGCGGCATGCGGCCGGGCTATTTGCGGCTGTAGACCCAGACCGTGGCGGGCGGCAGATTGAGCAGCACCCTGCGGGCCAGACGCACGTCGAAATCGCCCGCGCCGGCAGGCACCGGCGGCTGGACCGCGTAGCTGAACTGGATCAGCGGCATGCCAGGCCCGCCTGCCGCGAGGCAGGCCTCGATCAGCTCGACGCGGCGGCGCAGCGGGCGGCTGAGCAGCGGCAGCCCGGTGACCACCGCGGCGAGCGGGCCGACCTCGAGCGCATCGAGATGGCTGCGGATCGCGTAGGCATCGCCCTGGATCACCCTGACATTCGGAAACCGCTCGCCGAGCAGCCGGCAGAAGTCGCGGTTGTACTCGATCAGCAGCAGCCGTTCGGGCGGGATGCCGCGATCGAGCAGCGCCCTCGTGAACACCCCGGTGCCGGGGCCGAGCTCGACGACCATGCCATCCCGGTCGAGGTCCACTTCCGCCGCCATGGCGCGGGCGAGCCAGCGCCCGGACGGGCTGACGGCGCCGATCTTGAGCGGATTGCCGATCCATTCCCGCACGAAGCGCAGTTCGTCCAGGATGTCCTGCTTCTTCAGGTCGCTGCGGCTGGTCGTCATGCTGATCCGTCGTCCGTGGGGTCAAACCAAACCGACGTAAGGGCAGAATTGGGACAGAATGGGGCTGGAGACCTTGCTTTGCGTGGCTGTCCGAGCAGTACGATCACCCGCGCCCTCGCCCCCGGTCAGCCGCCGAGCCCGCCCCAGAACTCCCTGACCTTGGAGAAGAAGCCGGAGGATTCCGGGTTGGTCGTCTCGGAGGAGACCCGCTCGAATTCCTCGAGCAGCTCGCGCTGGCGGCGCGACAGGTTGACCGGTGTCTCGACCACGGTCTGGATGTAGAGATCGCCGGACTGCGCGCTGCGCAGCACCGGCATGCCCTTGCCCTTCAGGCGGAACTGCTTGCCGGATTGCGTGCCGGCCGGAACCTTCACCTTGGTGCGACCGCCGTCGAGAGTCGGCACTTCCAGCTCGCCGCCGAGCGCCGCCGTGGTGATCGAGATCGGCACCCGCCAGAACAGGTCGGCGCCGTCGCGCTGGAAGATCTCGTGCGGCTTGACCGAGAGGAAGATGTAGAGGTCGCCGGGCGGACCGCCCCGCAGCCCGGCCTCGCCCTCGTTGGAGAGGCGGATGCGGGTTCCGTCCTCGACGCCGGCCGGAATGTTGATCGACAGGGTGCGCTCGCGCGCGACGCGCCCGGCACCGCCACAATCGGCACAGGGCGTCTCGATGATCTCGCCACGGCCCTGGCAATGCGGGCAGGTCCGCTCGATGGCGAAGAAGCCCTGCGTCGCCCGCACCTTGCCCATGCCGCCGCAGGTCGTGCAGGTCCGCGGGCTGGTGCCCGGCGCCGCCCCGCTGCCCGAGCAGCTCTCGCAGGCGACGCTGGAGGGCACGCGCACTTCGGCGGTCTTGCCGGCGAACGCCTCCTCCAGCGTGATCTCCATGTTGTAGCGCAGATCGGCGCCGCGCTGCCGGCCGCCCCGCCCGCGCCCGCGTCCGCCGCCCATGAAGTCGCCGAACAGGTCGTCGAAGATCGAGGACATCGAGGCGGCGAAGTCCGAGTTGAAGCCGTGCCCGCCGCCGGCCGCCATGCCATCAAAGGCGGCGTGGCCGAACTGGTCGTAGGCGGCCCGCTTCTGGGGATCCTTCAGGATCTCGTAGGCCTCGTTGATTTCCTTGAACTTCTGCTCGGCCTCAGCGTCGCCTGGATTGCGGTCCGGGTGGTACCGCATCGCCAGCTTGCGGAAGGCGCTCTTCAGCTCGTTCTCGCTGACGGTGCGGCTGCAGCCGAGGATCTCGTAGTAGTCACGCTTGGACATGGCGCGCCTTGATCTCCCGCCTCGTCCGGCTAACGGCCAGGGCGCGTCCCTGCCGGGACGTGGGAACGAAGCGGCCCCCGATCAGGTGGAGCATGCGCTCTACGCGATCGAGGGCCGTCATGCTGGACCTCCGGATCAGGCCGACTTCTTGTGGTCGTCGTCCTTGACCTCCTCGAAATCGGCGTCGACAACGTCGTCGCCGCCCTTCGTGCCGGCTCCGCCGCCGGCATCGGTGCCGGACTGGGCGGCGGCATACATCGCCTCGCCGAGCTTCATGGCGGCCTGGGCGAGCGTCTGCGACCTTGCCTCGATCGCCGCGACGTCGTTGCCCTCCAACGCCGACTTGAGATCGGCCACCGCCGCCTCGATCACCGACTTGTCGGAGGCCGGCACCTTGTCGCCGAACTCGGCGAGCTGCTTCTCGGTCGAATGGATGAGCGCCTCGCCCTGATTCCTTGCCTCGACCAGCTTGCGCCGCTGCTTGTCCTCCTCGGCGTGCGCTTCGGCGTCCTTGATCATCCTCTCGATGTCGGCGTCGGAGAGGCCGCCGGACGCCTGGATCCGGATCTGCTGCTCCTTGTTGGTCGCCTTGTCCTTGGCCGAGACATTGACGATGCCGTTGGCGTCGATGTCGAAGGTGACCTCGATCTGCGGCACGCCGCGCGGCGCCGGCGGGATGCCCACCAGATCGAACTGACCGAGCAGCTTGTTGTCGGCCGCCATCTCACGCTCGCCCTGGAAGACCCGAATCGTCACTGCCGTCTGGTTGTCCTCGGCGGTCGAGAAGATCTGGCTCTTCTTGGTCGGGATCGTCGTGTTGCGCTCGATGAGACGGGTGAACACGCCGCCCAGCGTCTCGATGCCGAGCGACAGCGGCGTCACGTCGAGCAGCAGCACGTCCTTGACGTCACCCTGCAGCACGCCGGCCTGCACCGCCGCACCGATCGCCACCACCTCGTCCGGGTTGACGCCCTTGTGCGGCTCCTTGCCGAAGAAGGTCTTCACCACCTCCTGCACCTTCGGCATGCGCGTCATGCCGCCGACCAGCACCACCTCGTCGACCTCGCCGGCCGAAAGCCCCGCGTCCTTCAGCGCCTTGCGGCACGGCTCGATGGTGCGCTGGATGAGGTCATCGACCAGCGCCTCGAACTTGGCGCGGGTGAGCTTCATCGTCAGATGCTTCGGGCCGGTCTGGTCGGCGGTGATGAACGGCAGGTTGATCTCGGTCTGCGTGGCGCTCGACAGCTCGATCTTCGCCTTCTCGGCGGCCTCCTTGAGGCGCTGCAGGGCGAGCTTGTCCTTCCGGAGATCGATGCCGTGCTCCTTCTTGAACTCGTCGGCCAGATAGCCGACCAGGCGCATATCGAAGTCCTCGCCGCCAAGGAAGGTGTCGCCATTGGTCGACTTAACCTCGAACACGCCGTCGCCGATCTCCAGGATCGAGATGTCGAACGTGCCGCCGCCGAGGTCGTAGACCGCGATGGTCTTGCCGTCCTTCTTGTCGAGCCCGTAGGCGAGCGCGGCCGCCGTCGGCTCGTTGATGATGCGCAGCACCTCGAGGCCGGCGATCTTGCCGGCATCCTTGGTCGCCTGGCGCTGGGCGTCGTTGAAATAGGCCGGAACGGTGATGACCGCCTGATCGACCTTCTGGCCGAGATAGGCCTCGGCCGTCTCCTTCATCTTCTGCAGGATGAAGGCGGAGATCTGCGAGGGCGAATACTTCTTGCCGCGGCTCTCCACCCAGGCGTCGCCGTTGTCGGCCCTGACGATGCGATAGGGCACCAGCCCGATGTCCTTCTGCGTCATCGGGTCGTCGAAGGTCCGGCCGATCAGCCGCTTGATGGCGAAGAAGGTGTTCTCGGGGTTGGTGACCGCCTGGCGCTTGGCCGGCTGACCGACGAGGCGCTCGCCATCGTCGGTGAACGCCACCATGGACGGCGTCGTGCGCGCGCCTTCCGAATTCTCGATGACCTTGGGGCTCGAACCTTCCATGACGGCGACGCACGAATTGGTGGTGCCGAGGTCGATGCCGATGACTTTACCCATGTCGTACCTCTCTTTCCGGCAGGCCGCCGGGGCCCTCGGACGAGGCACCCGGCCCTTCGGACATGATTTCGAAGGGGTCTGCGAACGGCCCCCATTGACGAATGGAGTCGTCGCCACGCAGGGCGACGTTCCGGGCTGATATAAGGAGGGGCCCGAGGGCACGCAAGGCGGGAGAGCGATGACGCGTGCGATGCGCCGGGGCCGTCGGGCGGTCGGGCAGGCCGTGCATCAGCCGAGCCGGAGGACGCGATGGGACACGCGAGGATCGAACTGCGACCGGGGTGCTTGCATGTGCCCGGCTATCTGGACCGGGAGGCGCAGGAAGCGCTCGTCGCCGATCTGAGGCGGATCGTCGAGGCGGCGCCGTTCTTCACGCCGCGGATGCCACGCACCGGAAGGCCGTTCTCGGTGCGGATGACCAATTGCGGACCGCTCGGCTGGGTTTCGGATGCCGCCGGCGGGTATCGCTACGTGGCGACGCATCCCGAAACCGGCGCGCCCTGGCCGCCGATGCCGGCGCTGGTGCTGCAGGCCTGGCGCGAGCTGGCGCCGGCAGCCGCACCGGCCGAGGCCTGCCTCGTCAACCATTATCTGCCGCAGGCCCGCATGGGGCTGCATCGCGACGAGGACGAGGAGGACATGACGGCACCGGTGGTGTCGCTGTCGCTCGGCGACACCGCCATATTCCGTATCGGCGGGACCGGGCGCAGGGATCCGACATTCTCGATCCGCCTCAAGTCCGGCGACGCGCTGGTGCTCGGCGGCCAGAGTCGGCTGGCCTTCCACGGCGTCGACCGGATCGTGGCCGGCAGCTCGACGCTGCTGGCGGGCTGGCCGCCCGGCGGCGGCAGGCTCAACCTCACGCTGCGCCGCGTCAGCCGGACCGAATCTCGGCCGTGACCGGACGTCCGCCCGGACGCGACAGCAAACGAGCCGCCGCAACGTCGCCGGTCCCGCAGATGGCAGCGCCCGCTGTGGCGGGAGCTGCCGGGGGATGCGGTTACCGGGATGGAACTGCCGGGATGGAACGCCTCAGGGGCCGCGGAAGGCCTGCATCAGGCCGGCGCGGGTCGTCCAGCGCGACTGGTTGGCAGAACCGGTTCCGTCGACGAGCTGGTTGAAGCCCCAACCGAGCCGGGCGTTGCCGGGCTCGATCTGGGTCGAGGAATAGTCGCCCCAGCGGCACACGCCAGCAGGCTGGCGGGCACAGCCGGTCATCTGCGCCTGCGAGCTGCCGATCAGCGCGTAGCGCCAGCGCGCCGAGTCAGCCGAATCGGCCGGACCTGAGAACAGCAGCTGCGAGGCCCGGCCAGCATTGCGGTTGCCGGGGATCGTCCGCGTCGCCGAGATGAAGACCGGGGCATCCGCCGTGCCGTAGCTGGTGGCGACAGAGGCGTTGAACAGGTTGTCGGACTCGTCCTCGACCGTGGTCGGCGTGAAGATCAGCGTCGGTGACACCGCATCGTTCAGGGTTGAGATGTGGTAGAGGCGGATCTTCGCGGTATCCCGCACTTTGATCGAATGGACGTTGACGATCTTCTGCTGGTTCTGGATGCTCGGCGCCACGAACCGGCCATCGAGTGTGTCGAGCAGCTGGCCGTTCGGCTGGGCCGCCGCCGGCGGCGCCCACCAGGTCGGGATGACGACCGGCGCGATCGGCGTGAGCGTGTCGTTGGCCACGCCGCCGCCGACCGCGGTCACCACGCGACGCTCGATCCGGCTGCTCGAGCCGCTGCCCGGCGACAGGAACGCGGTCGCTGCCGAGGCGTCGAGCGAGATCGTCGCGGCCAGGTTTGCCGGCAGCTGGTTGAAGCACTTCACCGTCATCGGCGCGCCGCTCAGCGACGCCCGCTTGTCCATCGACAGGATCGCCCCGCGTACGCCGCCGGCCAGACCCTTGTCATTGGCCGTCACGAACCAGCGCGCATTGCTGACGCCGGCCATCGGGAAGTCCCAGGTGGAGCCGACGCTGCGCTTGCAGAAGCGCGCCGTGCCCTCGCTCAGCATGATTCGGTAGAGGTTGTAGGTGCGCCCGGTGGCGTCCGTCGACACCGCGACGTACTGATACTGGTCGGAATTGCCGGAATCTGTCGACACCGCGGTGACGAAGAACCGCCGGCTCCTGCGGTCGTAGATGACCCGCGGATCCTTCAGCTGCGCCGTGGCCGGAACCCCGACGCCGGCGAAGAAGGCCGCGAGCGACTGCTGGCCCACTCTCGCGCAGTTGTTCTTGTTGTAGCGGCTGATCGCCGAATTGGTGACGACCACCATGATCTGCGGGCCGACCGCGCCATTGATCCCGGAGGGAGCCGCGCCGGTGGAGGCATCCGTCTGGCAGACGCGCCGGCGGTTCTCGTTGCGCACCCTGACGGTCAGTTCGGTGGCCTCTCCCGCCGCGACCAGGCTGGTCGCGCCCTCGGACCCGCCGGCCAGCGCCTTGATCCGCAAGAGCTCGGCCTCGCCGGCCGGAATGATGCGCGGTGCGCCGGCATTGGCGGCGACGGCCTGCGCCCGGCTGCCGGCCGGAATGCTGTGGCTCACCGCGCGGATCGTCTGCACCTCGGCCTCGTCCTCGGCCTGCGCCGACGGTACCGTCGCAGCGAAGGCCGTCAGGAACGCACCGAGCATCAGAGCCCGGCGAGTGGAAAGCATGGACATGAATCCCCCGATTCGGGTTTGCAATGTTCATCGCTCCGCGGCGATCGCGGCGAAGCTACTATGGGCGCCGGTTCGCGGCAAGCGCGGCAATGCCCCTCCCGGCCGCAAGGCTACGACCTAGAGCGCTGAGAATACAGCAACTTCTTCCAGGCCTACGCGGCCAGGGCCGACCTGTTACATAAAGGCGACAGCCGTCCCTCCGGCCGGCGGATCAGGCGGTGCGGTCGATCCGACCGCCGGTTGCCTCCTCGCCCGCGGCCGGCTCGCCGTCCTGCCGGGCCGCCGGCCGGGGCCCGCCGCGCGAGATGCCGACCATGGCCGGCCTCAGGCAGCGTTCGCCGATGGTGTAGCCCGGCTGGACCACCTGGACGACGGTTCCGGCCGGTACCGACTCGTCCGGCACCTCGAACATCGCCTGGTGCAGGTTCGGATCGAAGCGGGCGCCCTTCGGATCGATGCGCTTGACGCCGTGCCGTTCGAGCACGTTCAGCAGCTCGCGCTCGGTCAGCTCGACGCCCTCCAGCAGCGCGACGAAGGTGGCGTCGGCGGCGGCACGCGCCTCCGCGCCGACCGTGTCGAGCGCCCGGCGCATGTTGTCGCCGACGCTCAGGATGTCGCGGGCGAACTTCGAGATCGCGTACTGGCCGGCATCGCGCACCTCGCGCTCGGCGCGCTTGCGCAGGTTCTCCGCCTCGGCGATCGAGCGCATCAGGCGATCCTTGAGATCCGCAATCTCGGCCCGCAGGGCCGCGGTCGGGTCGATGTCTGCCTCGGCGCGGGCGGGTTCGCCGTCCCCGGACGCCTGTGGCGCGGAGGGCTCGGCGGCCGTCTCCGGCGTGCCGGCCTGCGACTCGGCATTGTGCTTGTGTTCGGTCATCGCTGCCTCTGAGCGGAAGTCTCGGTGAAAGGGTCGCCCCCGATATCGAGGCTTGCGGGCGAGAAATCAACCGCTCTGGCGTCAGCGCCCGCGCCGCAGCGCGTCGCGGCCGCCGCGACCGTCCGGCTCACTCCCGGTCGATCAGCCTCCCGACCACCTGGGCAGTGTATTCCACCACCGGCACGATGCGCGCATAGTTGAGCCGGGTCGGCCCGATGACGCCCAGCACGCCGACGATCTTGCGGTTGGCGTCGCGATAGGGCGTCGCCACCACCGTCGAGCCGGACAGCGAGAACAGCTTGTTCTCCGAGCCGATGAAGATCTTGACCCCCTCGCCGCGTTCGGCATGCGCCAGCAGTTCGATGATATCGTTCTGCTTCTCGAGATCCTCGAACAGCAGGCGGATGCGCTCGAGATCCTCCAGCGCGTTCAGGTTCTCGAGCAGGTTGGCGTGGCCGCGCACGATCAGCGTGTGCGGGCGCTCGCTGCCCGAGCCGGCCCAGGTCGCCAGTCCCGCCTCGACGACGCGGCGGCTCAACGCGTCGAGCTCGGCTTCCAGCGCCTTGCGCGAGCGCTCCATGTCGGCCTTCAGGTCGTTGAGGGTGCGCCCCTGCAGCCGCGCGTTCAGGTAGTTCGAGGCCTCGACCAGCGCCGAGGGGGGGATGTCCTCGTCCAGCGTCAGGATGCGGTTTTCCACAGAACCGTCATCGCCGACCAGGATCGCCAGCACCCGGCGCGGTTCGAGCCGCACGAAATCGATGTGCTTGACGCGCGGATCGGCCTTCGAGGCGAGCACCACGCCGGCGCCGCGCGACAGGCCGGACAGCAGGTTGCCGGCCTCCGCCAGCACTGCCTCCGGCGAGCCGTCATGGGCGTGCGCGCGCACCCGGCTCTCGATATGGCTGCGTTCTGTCTCGCCGAGGTCGCCGATCTCGAGCAGCGCGTCGACGAAGAACCGGAGGCCGAGCTCGGTGGGCAGCCGTCCGGCGCTGGTGTGTGGGGCGTAGATCAGCCCGAGGCCTTCCAGATCGCTCATCACGTTGCGCACCGAGGCCGGCGACAGGCTCATCGGCAGGCTTCGCGACAGGTTGCGGGAGCCGACCGGCTCGCCGCTTTCCAGATAGGCTTCGACGATGCGCCGGAAGATTTCGCGCGAACGCAGGTCGAGCTCGGCCAGCGGCGAGCGGCTGCCGGCTGGCGTGACGGAACGTCCAGGCGGTCTTATCTGGTTCATGGCAAAGGATTATGTGAGGAGCCGGCACGACCGCGTCAAGCACATCACCGGCGCCGATCGGGTCGGGGTGGCGAAGCGGGGGGGAAGCCGCTAGAACGACGCTCGCCGGCCGCCGTGCCGGCCAATTCCAGGGAGACCGGACCATGCGACCCTCGAAGCGCGCCGCGGACGAACTGCGCCCCGTCAGGCTGGAGCGCGGCGTCTCGCGCCATGCCGAGGGCTCCTGCCTCGTCCGCTTCGGCGACACCGAAGTGCTGTGCACCGCCAGTCTCGACGACAAGGTTCCCGGCTGGTTGCGCGGTTCCGGCAAGGGGTGGGTGACGGCCGAGTACGGCATGCTGCCGCGGGCCACCACCGAGCGGATGCGGCGCGAGGCGGCCGCCGGCCGCCAGAGCGGACGCACCATGGAGATCCAGCGCCTGATCGGCCGCAGCCTGCGCGCGGTGACCGATCTCGTCGCACTCGGCGAGCGCCAGATCGTCGTCGACTGCGACGTCATCAATGCCGATGGCGGCACCCGCACGGCGGCGATTACCGGCGGCTGGGTGGCGCTCAGCGACTGCATCACCTGGATGATGCGCCGCGAAATGCTGGCCACAAGCCCGCTGCGCGACCATGTCGCCGCCGTCTCCTGCGGTGTCTATGCCGGCACGCCGGTACTCGATCTCGATTATCTGGAGGATTCCGAGGCCGAGACCGACGCCAACTTCGTTGTCACCGGTTCGGGCAAGCTCGTCGAGGTGCAGGCAAGTGCGGAGGGCGCGCCGTTCAGCGAGGCTGAACTCGTCGCCATGCTCGCCCTGGCCCGCCGGGGCATCGACCGGCTCGTCGATCTCCAGCGCATGGCGATCGCCTGATGGCGGCCGGCCGGCGCCGGCTCGACCCCGGCAGACTCGTCATCGCGACCCACAATCGCGGCAAGCTCGCCGAGATCGCCGCGCTCGTCGGCCCGCTCGGTTTCGACCCCGTCGCCGCCTCCGATCTCGGCCTGCCCGAGCCCGAGGAGACCGGCGACAGCTTCGAGGCGAATGCCGCCCTGAAGGCGCTGGCCGCGGCCACCGCCGTGAGCCTTCCGGCACTCGCCGACGATTCCGGACTCTGTGTGGCCGCGCTCGGCGGCCAGCCCGGCATTCACTCGGCCCGCTGGGCCGGCAGCGACCGCGATTTCGCGCGCGCCATGCGCAATATCGAGGAACGCCTGCAACAGAAGGGCGCCACCGGGCCGGACGCGCGACGCGCCTGTTTCGTCGCCGTGCTGGCACTTGCCTGGCCGGATGGTCATGTCGAGACGGTGCGCGGCGAGGTGCACGGCACGCTTGTCTGGCCGCCGCGCGGCAGTGCCGGCTTCGGCTATGATCCGATGTTCCTCCCGGACGGCGAATCGCGCACCTTCGGCGAGATGTCCGCGGCGGAGAAGCACGGCTGGTCACCGGGCGATCCCGAGCGTCCGGGACTGTCGCATCGGGCCCGCGCCTTCGCCGCGCTGGTGGAGGCCTGCCTTGCCGGATAGACCGAGCTCGCCCCGCCCGCAGGATGCGGATCCGGGCTTCGGCGTCTACGTACACTGGCCGTTCTGCGCGGCCAAATGTCCCTATTGCGACTTCAACTCGCATGTGCGGCGCGAGATTCCGCAGGTGCGCTATCTTGACGGGCTGGTCGCCGAGCTCGGCTACATGGCGGCGCTGGCACCCGGCCGCACGGTTCGGTCGGTGTTCTTCGGTGGCGGGACACCCTCGCTGATGGATCCCGAGACGGTCGCCGGCGTACTTGACGCGGTGGCCGCCAACTGGCCGGTCGCCGCAGACGTCGAGGTCACGCTCGAGGCCAACCCGTCCAGCGTCGAGGCGGACCGCTTCGCCGGATATCGCGCGGCAGGTGTCAACCGGATCTCGCTCGGCATCCAGGCGCTCGACGATCAGGCGCTGCGCCTTCTCGGCCGTCTGCACGACGTCGCCGCCGCCCGCGCTGCGCTCGACATCGCCCATGCGACCTTCGACCGGGTGTCCTTCGACCTGATCTATGCCCGGCCAGGCCAGACGGTCGCGGCCTGGACGGCCGAACTCGACGAAGCCTGCCGGATGGCCGGCGAGCATCTGTCGCTCTATCAGCTCACCATCGAGCCGGAGACGCCGTTTGCGGCGCTGCACGCGCGCGGCAAGCTCGTCGTCCCGGACGACGAGCTCGGTCGCGCCCTCTACGACGTCACCCTGGAGACGACCGATCGGTACGGGCTGCCAGCCTACGAGATCTCCAACCATGCGCGCCCGGGTGGCGAGTGCCGGCACAATCTCGTCTACTGGCGCGGCGGCGAATGGGCCGGTGTCGGACCCGGCGCGCACGGCCGGCTCGACGTGATGGGCGTGCGCACGGCGCTGTCAACGGTGCGCGCCCCGGAGGCATGGCTGGCCGAGGTCGGCCAGCGCGGTCACGGCGTCGTCGAGCGGATCGAGCTGACCCGCGAGGAGGTGGCCGACGAATATCTGGTGATGGGCCTGCGCCTGGCCGAGGGGGTCGATCCGGCCCGCTATCGCCAGCTCGCCGGCCGCGAGCTGACCGCAGACCGCATCGGCGATCTGGTCGGTTACGGCCTGATCGAGCGGCTCGCCGACGGCCGCTTGCGGGCAACGCCGGCCGGATTTGCCGTGCTCAATGCTGTGGTCGGCGACCTGGCTGCCTGACGCCCCGGCTGCCTGACGCCCGGTGCGCCCGATCTGATGATCCGGCGCCCGGCGCAATGGCCCTGTGCTGGCCCCGGACGCTTCAGCCGCCCGCCGCAAACGAGCGCGGCGCCGGCTCGCGGATGCGCACCTGGCCGTTGCCGATCTCGAGGATGGCAAGTCCGCGCTGGATCGTACCATTCTGGCGGAACCGGAAGATGCCGTCGACCCCGGAGAAGCCGTCCGGATTGGTGAGTGTCTGATTGGTGAAGGCGTTGGCGCCCTGGATGCGCGACAGCGCAGCGGCCAGCGTCACCGCGTCGTAGGCCAGTGTGGCGTTGCGCGGCGGCTCGACACCGTAGCGGTCACGGTACTTTGCCTGGAAGGTCTGCCAGCCGGTCGGGTCGGGCCCGGCGAACCAGCCGCCGGTCAGCGCACCGAGTCGCCAGACGGCGGCATCGTTCCACTGGCCGGAACCGAGGAACTGCACCCGCCGCGCACCGACATTGGCGGCCGACAGCTGCGCCAACAGGGTGGCGAGCGCCGGCGGCCCCTCGGGCATCAGCAGCGCGTCGGCCTGCGGCGCCGCGCCGCTTGCCACCGGCGCGACCTGCGCCACGGCGGCCTGCATCTGCGCTTCGTCCGCACCATAGCGGGCAACCGTGACGACCCGCCCGCCTGCCGCAGGGGCCGACTGTTGCAGCGCTGCCTCGGCGATCGAGCCGTAGGGGCTTTCCGGCAGCAGTGCCGCAAACGACCGCTTGCCCTGTCGCACCGCGTACTCGACGATCCGTTCGATATCCTGCTCGGGCAGGAAACTCAGCAGATAGACGCCCGGCCCGGCGACGTTGGCATCGCTCGAGAATCCGATCACCGGAACGTTGGCGCTGCGCGCGACCGGTGCGACGGCGCTGACCTCGGCGGCGAACAGCGGGCCGACGATCAGCCGCGCGCCGCCGGCTATGGCCGCCCGGGCACCGGCCTGTGCGCCTTCGGTGGTGCCGCGCGTGTCGATCGGCACGAGCTGGATGTCCGCGGTCGGCAGTTCGGCCAGCGCCAGTTCGGCGGCGTTCTGCATGGCCTTGGCGACATCCGCCGAGCCGCCCGGTCCCGACAACGGCAGCAACAGCGCGATGCGGTTGGCTCCGGTGCCGAGCGCATCGCCGCTGACCGGACCGGTGCCGGGGCCGGAGTCCAGACCCTGGCCACAGGCGCTCAGGATGATTGCCGCGCCGGCCACTGCGGTGGCCGTGATCAACCGGCGGCAGGCCGATGTTGCCGCGATGGCTGTCCAGTCGAGAATGTGACGCACGTTGCCGACAGGTCCCTCGTCGTGTGGTTGCCCGAACCGCTGCACCCCGTCAGGCGCGCGCGGGCTCTGCCTCGGCCGCGTATGGTAGTGGCTCGACCGATGGAAAGCAAAGCCCGCCCGCCTTGCCGCCGGCAGTGCCGCATGCATCGGCCCGCGCAACCGGTGCGCACACCGGGCCCGTGACGTGCTAGTTTCACAGGCGTACGACCCGCCACCCCGGAGACAGCTTGGCCCGCCGCCCCGATACCCGGCCGGACAGCGCCCCGCCCGCGGCCGACCTCGCCGCCGTGGCGGCCGCGCTCAGCGGCGACCGTCCCGACCCTCCCGGCCTCTACGTGGTCGCCACGCCGATCGGCAATCTCGCCGACGTCACCTTGCGGGCGCTCAGGGTGCTGGCCCAGGCAGACGTGATCGCCTGCGAGGACACCCGCGTCACCCGACGGCTGCTCGAGCGCTACGGCATCCGCACGCGGCTGGTTTCCTATCACGACCACAATGCCGAGGCGCGCCGGCCGGAACTCATCGCCCGCCTTGCCGCCGGCGGACGCGTCGCCCAGGTGACCGACGCCGGAACGCCGCTGGTCTCCGATCCCGGCTTCCGGCTGGTCGCCGCCGCGATCGCCGCCGGACATCCGGTGTTCCCGGTGCCCGGGCCATCGGCGCTGATGGCCGGCCTCGTCACGGCGGGGCTGCCGACCGACCGGTTCTGGTTCGAGGGGTTCCTGCCGGCCAGGGCGGCGGCGCGCCGCGCCCGCATCGCCGAACTCGCCGCGCTGCCCGGCACGCTGGTCGTGTTCGAGGCACCGCAGCGCACGGCGGCCGCGCTCGCCGATCTTGCCGCCGGGCTCGGCGGCGCCCGACCGGCGGCGCTCGCCCGGGAACTGACCAAGCGCTTCGAGACGGTGGTGCGCGGCACGCTCGCCGATCTCGCGGCGGCCTTTGCCGCAAGCCCGCCGAAGGGCGAGATCGTGCTGGTGATCGGCGCGGCGCCGCAAGCTGCCGACCGTCCCGAGGTCGGCGATCTCGACGCCAGGCTCGCGGCGCTGGTCGCCGCCCACGGTGTCAGCCGGGCCGCCGCGCTGCTGGCGGCGGAGACCGGGCTGAAGCGGGCCGACCTCTACCGGCGGGCATTGGCGCTTGCGGGCGGCGGCTGCGGCGATGACGCGTGAGCGGCGGCGTCGAGAACGTGCCGGCCGTGTCGCCGAGATGGCGACCGCCGTGTGGTATGTCTGCCTCGGCTTCCGGCCGCTGGCGCGCCGGTTCCGCACCCCGCGCGGAGAGATCGACCTGGTGGTGCGGCGCGGGGCGGTGCTGGTCTTCGTCGAGGTCAAGCTGAGGGCTGACCAGACCGCTGCGGCCGAGGCGGTGCTGCCGCGCGGCCGGCGACGCATCGTCGAGGCGGCGCGCTGGTGGCTTGCGAAGCACCCGGCGCATGCCCGATACACGATGCGCTTCGACGTAGTGACCTGGGCGCCGCGATCGTGGCCGCGCCGGCTGACGGGCGCATTTGCCGACGACCAGGTGCATACGACCCGACGCGGATGAACAGGAGGCGGCAATGGCGCTCGACGTGGCGGTCCAGATGGACCCGATCGAAGCGATCTCGATCAAGGGCGATTCGACCTTTGCGCTGATGCTGGAGGCGCAGGCGCGCGGCCACCGCCTGTACTACTACACACCCGACCGGCTGGCGATGCGCGACGGTCGGGTCAGCGCCGCCCTGGCGCCCGTCGAGGTCCGCGACGTCCTCGGCGACCACTTCACGCTGGGGCCCGCCGAACGCCGTGATCTCGCCGAGATGGACGTGGTGCTGATGCGCCAGGATCCGCCCTTCGACATGGCCTACATCTCCGCGACCCACATGCTCGAGCGCATCCATCCGCACACGCTCGTGGTCAACGATCCGGCCGGGGTGCGCAACGCGCCGGAGAAGATCCTCGTCACCACCTTTCCCGACCTGATGCCGCCGACCCTGATCACCCGCGACAGGAGCGAGATCGAGGCGTTCCGCCGCGAGTTCGGCGACATCGTCATGAAGCCGCTCTACGGCCATGGCGGCGGCGCAGTGTTCCGCATCGCACGCCACGACCTCAACTTCGGCTCGCTCTACGACCTCTTTGCGGTCACTTTCCGCGAGCCGTGGGTGGTCCAGCGCTTCCTGCCCGAAGTGAAGCATGGCGACAAGCGGATCCTGCTGGTCGACGGCGAATTCGCGGGCGCGGTGAACCGCGTGCCGGCCGAGGACGATCTCAGATCCAACATGGTGCGCGGCGGCGCCGCTGAGGCGACCGACCTCACACCCCGCGAACGGGAGATCTGCGAACGACTGGCGCCGGAAATGCGTCGCCGCGGCTTCGTGCTGGTCGGCATCGATGTCATCCACGGGCATCTGACCGAGATCAACGTGACCTGCCCGACCGGCCTGCGCGCGGTGAAGAACCTCGGCGGTCCGGACGTCGCGGCGATCGTCTGGGATTCGATCGAGGCGAAGCGGGCGGGACGCCAGATGTGAATTCCCGGAAGCTTGTCCATCCGGCTCCGGTGCGCTTCATCGTCTCGCGGACCTCATGATCCGCTCCGTCTCCCTGAGCCTACACTCCTTGAATCGTCGCCAGCCCTGTCCGGGAACCGAAGTCCGCGTCGCCGGGAAGGGCGCTGGCTGCCGGCCGTCCGGCGGGCTGTCATGCCTTCGGGCGGAACCGCCCACTGGACGAAGCCGTGGCGCGGTGGGATCCTGCAAGGGCATGAATCGGGGAGGCCAGTCATGCAATCCAGCAATGCCGCACTGCCGTCCGCTGCCGAGATGACCGAGCGGGCCCGCGAGGCCATCCGGGAGAACCGCACGCTGTTCATGATCGAGGGCGTGGTCCTGGTTGTCCTCGGCCTGTTCGCCGTGCTCTGGCCGCAGATCGCGACCCTGACGACCGCCGTCTTCGTCGGCTGGCTGTTCATCATCGGCGGCATCGTCCGCCTGGTCTCGACCGTCCGCCACCGGCAGGCGCCCGGCTTCTGGTGGTCGGTTTTGACCGGTGTGCTCGCCATCCTCGTCGGCCTTGTTCTTGCCGCCGATCCCTTCGCCGGAGCGCTGTCGCTGACCATGGTGCTGATCGCCATGTTCGTCATCGAGGGCATCTTCCAGATCATCGCCGGTCTCGAGTTCCGCAAGGCGGCGGCGTCGAGCTGGGTGTGGATCATCATCTCGGGTGTCATCGACCTCGCGCTGGCGGTCCTGCTGCTGGCCGGCTGGCCGGGTACGGCCGTCTGGGCGGTGGGACTGCTGGTCGGCATCAACCTGCTGTTCGCCGGCCTTGCGCTGTTCATGACCGCCATGGCGGCGAAGGATCTGCCGGCGTGAGCCGGCCCCCCGGCCGACATGCTCGTGGAACTCGGCCTGGGGATGGGTATCAGCCTGCTCAACATCGCCGTCCATGCGGCGGCGATGTCTGCGCTGGTGCGGGCACTGCGCACCCGTCTGGTGATGTCGTTCCACCGCAGCGCGATGGTGCGGCTGGTGGTGATCATGGTGACGGCCGTCGCCGTGCTGATGGTCGCCCACATCGTTGAGATCGCGACCTGGGCCATGCTCTATGCAGCGGTGGGCGTCACGCCGTCCGGCGCCAACGGCTTCTCCTTTGCCTTCGTCAACTACACCACGCTCGGCTACGGCAACGTGCTGCCCGAACCGCGCTGGAACCTGATCGGGCCGATGACGGCGATGAACGGCGTGCTGCTGTTCGGCTGGTCGACCGCCGTGCTGTTCCAGGTGCTGTCGGTCTCCTATCGCGAGTTGGAACGGATCGCGGTGGATCAGTAGGGCTGGCAGCGGCGGCGCGGTCGGACGACGGTTCGAATCGCGCCTGCTATGTTCGCACAATGTTCTTGCGTGCAGCAGCCGCCCGGCGTAGACTTCCGATTGCGGACTACCGCTAGGGCTGCAGGAGGCGGAAGCCTTCTGCGGGGAAGGGGGCAATCGGAGATGGTCGCGCGCGTCACCACGGTCGCCTTCGTCGGCATCGAGGCCCGCCGGGTCGACGTTCAGTGCCAGGTGGCGTCGGGCATTCCCGGCTTCGCGGTCGTCGGCCTGCCGGACAAGGCGGTGGCCGAAAGCCGCGAGCGGGTCCGCGCGGCGCTGGCCGCGGTCGGCCTGGCGCTGCCGCCCCGGCGCATCACCGTCAATCTCGCGCCGGCCGACCTGCCCAAGGAGGGCAGCCACTTCGATCTGCCGATCGCGGTCGGGCTGATGGCGGCAATCGGCGCGCTGCCGGCCGATGCGCTTTCCGGCTGGTGCGTGCTCGGCGAACTGGCGCTCGACGGCCGGATCACGCCCGTCAGCGGCGTGCTGCCGGCGGCGATCGGCGCCAACGGCATGGGACTGGGGCTGATCTGTCCGGCCGAGTGCGGTCCGGAGGCGGCCTGGGCGAGCCCGGACATGGACATCGTGGCGCCTGCCGACCTGATCCAGGTCGCCAACCATTTCAAGGGCACGCAGCTGCTCGCCCGGCCGCGGCCGGCGGTGCGCGAGCCGGCGGCGGCCCGGCTCGATCTCTCCGACATCCGGGGACAGGAGACCGCCAAGCGCGCCCTGGAGATCGCCGCGGCCGGCGGCCACAACCTGCTGTTCGTCGGTCCGCCCGGCGCCGGCAAGTCGATGCTCGCCCAGCGGCTGCCGTCGATCCTGCCGCCACTGTCGCCGGCCGAACTCCTCGAGGTTTCGATGGTCCAGTCGATCGCCGGAACGCTCGCCGGAGGACGGCTCTCGGCAGAGCGGCCGTTCCGAGCGCCGCACCATTCCGCCTCGATGGCCGCGCTGGTCGGTGGCGGCACGCGCGCACGGCCGGGCGAGGTCTCGCTCGCCCACAACGGCGTGCTGTTCCTCGACGAACTGCCCGAATTCGCGCCGCAGGCGCTGGATGCCTTGCGCGAACCGCTCGAGGCCGGCGAGGCGGTGATCGCTCGCGCCATGCACCGGGTCACCTATCCGGCCCGTTTCCAGCTGGTCGCGGCGATGAATCCCTGCCGTTGCGGCATGGCCGGCGAACCGGGTCATGCCTGTCGGCGCGGCCAGCGCTGTGCGGCCGACTACCAGGCACGGGTCTCCGGGCCGCTGCTCGACCGCATCGACATCCGGCTCGAGGTGCCGGCGATCAGCGCGAGCGACCTGATCCTGCCGCCGCCGCCCGAAGGCAGCGCCGAGGCGGCGGCGAGGGTCGCGGCCGCCCGTGCCGTGCAGGGCGACCGTTATGCCGCGCTCGGCCTTGATGGCGTGCGCACCAACGCCGCCTGCCCCGCCCGTCTACTCGAGGAGATCGCCCGTCCCGATGCCGCCGGCCTGGCGTTGCTGCGCGATGCCGCGGAGGCATTGAAGCTGTCGGCGCGCGGCTTTCACCGTGTGCTGCGGGTGGCGCGTACCCTGGCCGATCTCGAGGCGAGCCCCTCGGTCGGCCGGCTCCACATTGCCGAGGCGATCGGCATGCGTGTGGCCGGCTCGACGGTTCTGGCCGCGGCGTGATCGGCGGTCCGGCGCGCCGTCCCGTCCCGACCTGCCGTCCCCGGCGGGCAACGCGATCTTAATCGCGATCGTGTAGCGGTCGACCGATCGCGCGTCGGGATGATGCGCCAAGCCCGGGACCTGTCGACCGCCGATGCCGCCCCGCCGAGCCGAGTCCTGCCGGGACCCGTCACGCCCGGACCCGTCGCTCCGTCAGCCTCGGGCATTTGCGGGTCGACGCATCGACCCGGGTGCGGTCCTCGTCGCGATTGGCCTGGCGGCGACGGTTGTCTGGCTTGCGGGGGCGGCGGTCGCCGCTGCAGCGCCGTCCGCCTGGCAAACGGCGCTGGCCGAGCTGCAGTCCTGGTCGCTGGCCGCGCTGATCGCGACCGTTCCGCTGATGGCCGGGCTGCTCCTTCTGGCCATGCGCCGGACGCGCGCCCTCGCCGCGACCGCCGCCCATCTTGGCGGCCGCCTCGAGGACGCACAGGATCGCATCTGGGAACTGTCCGAGGACCTGCGACACCATCGCGATCTGCTCGACGCGCAGGGCGCGATCATCGTCCGTCGCGACCGCGAAGGCCGCCTGATCCACGTCAATGACCGCTTCTGCGCGCTGTTCGGCTTCGACCGCGCCATCGTCCTCGGCACCCGCGCGATGCCGCATCCGCTCGACGAGCCCAACCGGCCGGGGCCGATCGGCACCCCCGTCGCTGCCTTCGAGGCGCGCTACCGCACCGCCGACGGCATCCGCTGGATCCACTGGCAGGACGTCCCGGTGCGCGACGATGCCGGGCGCCTCGTTGCCGTGCAGAGCATCGGCCGCGACGTGACCGCACGCAAGGAAGCCGAGGCGGCGTTGCGGCGTGCCCGCGACGCGGCGGAAGCCGGCAACCGCGCCAAGTCACGCTTCCTCGCGGCGCTCAGCCACGAGATCCGCACGCCGATGAACGGCGTCATCGGCATGGCCGACCTGCTGCTCGACACCGGGTTGACGCCCGAGCAGGCGACCTATGCCCGCGCGGTGCGCACCTCGGCGGCAAGCCTGCTCGGCATGATCGACGAGATCCTCGACTTCTCCCGCATCGAGGCGGGCCGCATCGAGCTCGCGTCGGAACCCTTTGCCGTCGCCCCGCTCATCGAGGACGTCGCCGAGCTGCTGCAGCCGCGTGCCGAGGAGAAGGGCCTGGAACTGTGCGTCTTCGTGTCCGCCGATGTCGGGCCGGCACTCGTCGGCGACGCCGACCGGGTCCGCCAGGTGCTGCTCAACCTCGCCGGCAACGCCGTGAAGTTCACCGACCGCGGCGGCGTCTCCATCGAGGTCCGCCCGCTGCCCGGCCGACAGGGCGTCGCGATCGCGGTCCGCGACACGGGAATCGGCGTGCCGGCCGAAGCGGTCGACCGCATCTTCGAGGAGTTCGAGCAGGCCGAGGGCGGGCCATCGCGTCGGCACGGTGGCACCGGCCTCGGGCTTGCCATCTGCCGGCGGCTGGTGACGGCGATGGGCGGCGACATCACGGTGTCGTCCCGCCCCGGCCGCGGCAGTGTGTTCCGGGTCGCCCTGCCCCTTGCCCCTGCAGGTGGTCCGCAGCCGGCGAGACGCCGCCGGCTGCTCGAGGGACGCTCCATCCTGATCGCCGCCGCACAACCGCTGCTGCGCCAGACGCTAGCCGCCACGCTGCGCGAGGAGGGCGCCCGGGTCGAAGCCGTCGCCCGCGGCGCGACGCTCGCTGCCCGCCTCGCCGCTCCCTGTCGCCACGACGCGGTGCTGGTCGACCTGCCGCTTGCCGACGCGGCCGAGCCCGCCCGCTTGCCGACCATCGTGCTGGTCACGCCGGCGCGCCGCCAGTCGCTGCCCGCCCTGATCGAGGAGCGGGGATTCGCGGGCTATCTCGTCAAGCCGGTGCGGCGCCAGTCGCTTGTCACCCGGCTCGGTGTCGCCTGCGGCGCGGGCAGTGCGGCAGCGCGCGAACCGCGTTCGGGCGAAGCCATGCCGGACCCGGCTGCGGCGCGGGGCAGCCGCACCGCCGTGCGCGCCCTCGACATCCTTCTGGCCGAGGACAACGACGTCAACGCCCTCCTGACCGAGGCGTTGCTCGCGCGCATGGGACACCGGAGCGAACGGGCCCGCGACGGTCTTGCGGCCGTGGACATGTATCGGGCCGCGCGGCGGCGGCGGCGGCCGTTCCCGGTCGTCCTGATGGATATCCACATGCCCGGTCTCGACGGGCTCGAGGCCGCCCGGCGCATCCGCGCGCTCGGCGGCGAGCATTCGTCCGGTGGCCCGCTCATCGTCGCGCTCACCGCCAATGCCTTCGCCGAGGACCGCAGCGCCTGCCTTGCGGCGGGGATGGATGGTTTCCTGGTCAAGCCGCTGACCCGCGAGGCGCTGGCCGCATGGCTTGAGCCCGACTCGACGTCTGCCACGCGGTCCGCCCGGCGCTGACGCGTGCCCGCGCCGTCGCGCCGCGGCGTCCTGCACCGGCCCCCGACCGGACGGCGCACCGACCGTACGCCGCATCCCGTGAGCATGCACACCCGCCCCGGCACGGGACCCGCAGCAGCGTTCACGATTGTCACGCAACTGTCGGCGAACTATGTTTCATATCGCGAAGGAAATGGGGGCGGGACACCCCGGTTCGGGCACCGTGAGGGGACCCGTCACCTTCGGGGGGAGGCTCGCTGACAGGTGCGGCACAGGGGCCAGATGCGACTGACGGACAGGTTCAGCCCCGGCCGGCTCGTGCGGAAGTTCGGGCCTGTTGCCGGATTGACGCCGATGACCTTCGATTTCGGGCGGACCCGGCCGCCCGTTCCGGACAGTTTCGGCCGGATCGGATCGCTCGAGGTGCGGCTGGCCCGCACCGCCGCCGAGGTGCGCATGGCGCAGAGCCTACGCTACCGCGTGTTCTATCGCGAGATGTCGGCCCAGGCCGGTGCCGGTCACAAGTTCCTGCGTCGCGACGTCGACGGCTTCGACGGTCTCTGCGATCACCTGCTCGTGATCGACCATGATCCGCCGGCCGACCTGCGCCGCCGCCGCAAGCCGGTGGTGGTTGGCACCTACCGGCTGCTGCGCCAGGACGTCGCCGAGCAGTATGGCGGCTTCTACACCGCCGACGAGTTCGAGATCGCCGATCTCGTCGAGCGCCACCGGCCGCTGCGCTTTCTCGAGCTCGGACGCTCCTGCGTCCTCAAGGAATACCGCAACAAGCGTACCGTCGAGCTGTTGTGGATGGGCTGCTGGGGCTATGTCCAGCACCACGAGATCGACGTGATGATCGGCTGCGCCAGCCTCGAGGGCACTCGGCCCGATCTGCTGGCGTTGCCGCTGTCATTCCTGCACCACCATGCCGCGGCGCCCGAGGAGTGGCGCATCCGTGCCGTTCCCGGCCGCTACGTGCCGATGAACCGGATACCGGCCGAGGCGATCGACGCGCGTGCCGCGCTGCATTCGCTGCCGCCGCTGGTGAAGGGCTATCTGAGGCTCGGCGCCTTCGTCGGCGATGGCGCGGTGGTCGACCACCAGTTCGGCACCACCGACGTCTGCATCGTGCTGCCGGTCTCGGCGATAAACCCGCGCTATTTCGGCCATTTCGGCCCGCCCAGGGAACGGCTGTCCTGATCTGCCGGTGTGACCTGCCGGGCGGCGGGGCGTCGCGACCTGCCGCGCCCCGCACGTCGCCGCGCTGCACCCTCCACCCGCCGGCTGTGGGCAGCCGCCGATCTTTCAGCCGCCGATATTGTAGGCCGCGATCGACGCCATGTTGACGATGTCGGCGTCGGTCGCACCGAGGCCGACGATCTGCACCGGCTTGTCGAGGCCGACCAGCAGCGGCCCGATCACGGTCGAGCCGCCGAGCTCCTGCAGCATGCGTGTCGAGATCGACGCGGAGTGGATCGCCGGCATCACCAGGACGTTGGCCGGACCCGACAACCGGCAGAACGGATAGGCGGCCATCGCGTCGCGGTTCAGCGCGACGTCGGCCGACATCTCGCCGTCATACTCGAAATCGACATGCCGCTTGTCGAGGATCTTCACCGCTTCGCGGACGCGTTCGGAGCGCTCGCCGCTGGGATGGCCGAAGGTCGAGTAGGCGAGCAGCGCCACCCGCGGTTCGTAGCCGAGCCGGCGCGCCACGCCGGCCGCCTCCACGGCGATGTCGGCGAGTTCCTCGGCGCCGGGCATCTCGTGGATCGCGGTGTCGGCGACCAGCACCGTGCGGCCGCGCGCCAGAGCCAGCGACACGCCGATCACCCGATGGCCGGGCTTCGGGTCGATCACCCGGCGGATGTCCTCGAGCGCGATCGAGTAGTTGCGGGTGACGCCGGTGATCATCGCGTCGGCATCGCCAGTCGCCACCATGCAGGCGCCGAAGGTGTTACGGTCGGTATTGACCAGCCGCTGGCAATCGCGCCAGAGGTAGCCGCGCCGCTGCAGGCGGGCGTACAGATAATCGGCATAGTCCTTGTTGCGGCGCGTCAGCCTGGCGTTGACGATCTCGATGTCGTCGCGCGGCTCGAGCCCGAGCCCCGCCATCGTTTCCAGCACCTGCTGGTCGCGGCCGACCAGGATCGGCCAGCCGAGACCGGAATTGGCGAAGGCGAAGGCGGCGCGGATGACCGGCTCCTCCTCGCCCTCGGCGAATACGACGCGCTTCGGCGCGCGGCGGATCTTCGAGTGGATCCGCTGCAGCGTGCCGGCGATCGGATCGCGCCGGGCCGACAGTTCGGCGCGATAGGCGTCCATGTCGACGATCGGCCGTCCGGCGACGCCCGACTCCATCGCCGCGCGCGCGACCGCAGCCGGAATCGCGCTGATCAGGCGCGGATCGAACGGCACCGGGATGATGTATTCGCGGCCGTAGCGCGGCCGGTTGCCGCGATAGGCGGCCGCCACCTGATCGGGCACGTCCTCGCGCGCCAGCTGCGCCAGCGCCTTGGCCGCGGCAATCTTCATGGCGTCGTTGATGGTTGTCGCGCGCACGTCGAGGGCGCCCCGGAAGATGTAGGGAAAGCCCAGCACGTTGTTGATCTGGTTGGGATAGTCGGACCGGCCGGTGGCCACGATCGCATCGTCGCGGATCTCGGCGACTTCCTCCGGCGTGATCTCCGGATCGGGATTGGCCATCGCGAAGATGATCGGGTTCGGCGCCATCGAGGCAATCATCTCCGGCGTGAAGGCGCCCTTGGCCGACAGGCCGAACACCACGTCGGCGCCCTTCATCGCGTCGGCCAGCGTGCGCGCGTCGGTGTCGACAGCGTGCGCCGATTTCCACTGGTTCATCCCCTCCTCGCGGCCCTTGTAGATCACGCCCTTGGTATCGCAGAGGATGACGTTCTCGTTCGGGAAGCCCATCGCCTTGACCAGCTCGAGGCAGGCGATGCCGGCGGCGCCCGCACCGTTGCAGACGAGCTTCGTGTTGCGGATGTCACGGCCGGTGAGGTCGAGCGCGTTGATCAGTCCGGCGAGCGAGATGATCGCGGTGCCGTGCTGGTCGTCGTGGAACACCGGGATGTCCATCAGCTCGCGCAGCCGCTGCTCGATGATGAAGCAGTCGGGCGCGCGGATATCCTCGAGGTTGATGCCGCCGAACGACGGGCCGAGATAGCGCACCGCGTTGATGAAGGCGTCGACGTCCTCGGTGGCGATCTCCAGATCGATCGAGTCGACGTCGGCGAAGCGCTTGAACAGCACCGCCTTGCCTTCCATCACCGGTTTCGAGGCGAGTGCGCCGAGATTGCCGAGACCAAGGATCGCGGTGCCATTGGAGATCACCGCGACCATGTTGCCCTTCGAGGTGTAGTCGTAGGCGCGGCTCGGATCCTCGGCGATGGCGCGCACCGGAACGGCCACGCCGGGCGAATAGGCCAGCGATAGGTCGCGCTGGGTCGCCATAGGCTTGGTCGGGTTGACCTCGAGCTTGCCGGGCTTGCCCTGGTTGTGGAACAGCAGGGCTTCCTGATCGGTAAAGGTCGGCCGCTGGGCCGGCTGTGGCTTGTCTGACGGCATCGGCCGTGCGTCTCCCCGCGTTTCCTCAAAGGCTTGTGTCCCGCCGATGCGGGATGGCGACCTTACAGAGGGGCTGTGCACCACTCAAGCTGTCGCGCGGCGGCGACGATGAATCGCCCGGGTCGATCTGCTAGGGTCGCGGGCCATGACCGTCAGGCCACCCGATAGAGCCGCCGCCGCGGCGGCGACCGTTCCCGTACCCGATCCGGCCGAGGATGCGCGCGTCACCCCGATGATGCGCCAGTACCTCGAGATCAAGGCCGCCAATCCGGACTGTCTGCTGTTCTACCGGATGGGCGACTTCTACGAGATGTTCTTCTCGGACGCCGAGGTGGCGAGCCGGGCGCTCGGCATCACGCTCACCCAGCGTGGCAAGCATCTGGGTCAGGACATTCCGATGTGCGGCGTGCCGGTCCATGCCGCCGACGACTATCTGCAGCGGCTGATCGCGCTCGGCCACCGGGTCGCCGTGTGCGAGCAGACCGAGGATCCCGCCGCCGCCCGCAGGCGCGGCTCAAAGGCGGTGGTGCGCCGCGACGTGGTGCGGCTGGTGACGCCCGGCACGCTTACCGAGGACACGCTGCTCGATTCCCGCCGCAACAACTATCTCGCTGCGGCCGCGCGCGTGCGCGGCATGGGCGACGACGTGGTGGCGCTGGCCTGGGCCGACATCTCGACCGGCGATTTCGCGGTGGCGGAGACGCAGGCGAGCGAACTTGCCGCCGCGCTCGCCCGAATCGAGCCGGGCGAGCTGCTGGTCTCCGATTCGCTCTACGACGATCCGCAGTTCCGCCCGCTGTGGCGCACGGCCGGGTGGACGGTGACGCCGCTGCCGGCTGCGAGCTTCGATTCGATTTCGGCCGAGCGCCGGCTCCGGGATTATTTCGGCGTGGCGACGCTTGATGGCTTCGGCGCCCTGTCGCGGGCCGAACTTGCCGCCGCCGGTGCGGTCGTCGCCTATGTCGATCGCACCCAGATGGGCTCGCGCCCGCCGCTGTCGCCGCCCGCGCGTGAGCCGCGCGGGGCGGTCATGGCGATCGACGCGGCGACACGCGCCAATCTGGAGTTGGTCGCCACCCTGTCGGGCGAGCGGCGCGGCAGCCTGCTGGCCGCGGTTGATCGGACGCTGACCGCCCCGGGCGGCCGCGAGCTGGCTCGCCGCCTCGCCGCACCGCTGACCGACCCCGCGGCGATCTCTGCCCGCCACGATGCGGTCGAATGGCTCGTCGGGCGCAGCGAGGTGCGCCGTGCCATACGCGAGACGCTGCGCACCGCGCCCGACATCGCCCGCGCCCGCGCCCGCATTGCGGTGGGCCGGGCCGGTCCCCGCGACCTTGCCGCGATCCGTGACGGCATCGCCGCCGCCCGTTCCGCCGCAGCGACGCTGGGCGCGGCCGGCGACGCGCCGGCCGCCATTGCGGCGATCATCGATCGGCTCACCGGCCCCGACGTGAGCCTGCATGGGCGGCTCGAGGCAGCCCTGGTCGATCGGCCACCCTTGCTGCGCCGCGACGGCGGCTTCGTCAGGCCGGGCTTTTCCGCCGATCTCGACGAGGCGCGCGCCCTGCGCGACGAAAGCCGCAAGGTGGTGGCCGGCCTGCAGGCGAAGTATCAGGAGGCGACCGGCATCCGCACGCTGAAGGTCCGCCATAACAACGTGCTCGGCTATTTCGTCGAGACCACCGCCCAGCACATGGAGAAGATGTCGGCCGAACCGCTCGCCGGCGTCTTCTTCCATCGGCAGACGCTCGCCAGCCAGGTGCGCTATTCGACCGCCGAGCTTGCCGATCTCGAGGGCCGCATCGCCACCGCCGCCGAGCGGGCGCTGGCGCTGGAGGGCGAGATCTTCGACGCGCTTGCCGCCGCGGTCCTCGCCGAGGGTACGGCGCTGGAGGCGGCCGCCGCCGCGCTCGGCGAACTCGACGTTCATGCCGGTTTCGCCGAACTCGCGGTCGAGCGCGACTATGTGCGCCCGCTGGTCGAGGCGAGCCTCGCCTTCGAGATCATCGGCGGCCGCCATCCGGTCGTCGAGCAGGCGCTGGCGGCCGATGCGGCCGGGCCGTTCGTCGCCAATGACTGCGACCTGTCGCCCCCCGACGGGGATGACGGGCGGATCCTGCTGCTGACCGGTCCGAACATGGCCGGCAAGTCGACCTTTCTGCGCCAGAACGCGCTGATCGCGATCCTCGCCCAGGCCGGCGCCTTCGTTCCGGCGGCACGGGCGCGCATCGGCATCGTCGACCGGCTGTTCTCCCGCGTCGGTGCTGCCGATGATCTGGCACGCGGCCGCTCGACCTTCATGGTCGAGATGGTCGAGACCGCCGCGATCCTCAACCAGGCAGGCCCGCGCGCGCTTGTCATCCTCGACGAGATCGGCCGGGGGACGGCGACCTTCGACGGTCTGTCGATTGCGTGGGCGACCGTCGAGCACCTGCACGAGGTGAACCGCTGCCGGGCGCTGTTTGCGACGCATTTCCACGAATTGACGGCGCTTGCCGAGACGCTGCCGCGGCTTTCCAACGCGACGGTGAAGGTCAAGGAATGGAAGGGCGAGGTGATCTTCCTGCACGAGGTGGCACCGGGAGCCGCCGACCGCTCCTATGGCATCCAGGTCGCCAGGCTTGCCGGATTGCCTGCGGCGGTCGTCGCGCGCGCCCGCGAGGTTCTGGAGAGGCTCGAGGAGACCGACCGGCGTGCCGGCACCGCCGGTCTCGTCGATGACCTGCCGCTGTTCTCGCTCAAGCCGCGCCGGGCCGCTCCGGCGGCCGCTCCGTCGCCGCCCGTTCATTCCGTGCTTGCCGAACGGCTCGCCGCGCTGATACCCGACGATCTGACCCCGCGCCAGGCGCTGGACCTGATCTACGAGCTCAAGGCGCTCGCACAGGATATGGCGGAGCAATGAACAGGCCGCAGCGCCATCTCGCGCAGATCGTCGAGGCCGGGACGCTGGCGGCCGAGCTCTCTGCCCTGCACGCCGAGCACGGCGCGTCAGCGGCCTTCCGCACGGCGATGCTTGCGCGGCTGAAGGCGGTGCGGGCCGAAGGGCTCGCAACGATCGAGGACTGGCTCTCCGAGGATGGCCGCGGCCTCGCCTGCGCCCGGCGCATCGCCGCCCTGCAGGACGCGATCGTCGAGGCGGTCTTCCTGTTCGCCACCCGCACCGCCTTTCCTGCCGACAATCCCTCCGCGTCGGAGCGGCTGTCGGTGATTGCCACCGGCGGCTACGGGCGCGGCACGATGGCGCCGGGCTCCGATGTCGACCTGTTGTTCCTGCTCCCCTACAAGAAGACCCCGTGGAGCGAGAGCGTCATCGAGCAGATCCTCTACACGCTCTGGGACATGGAGCTGAAGGTCGGCCACGCGGTGCGCTCTGTCGACGACTGCATCCGGCTTGCGAAGTCCGACATGACGATCCGCACCTCGATCCTCGATGCGCGGTTCCTGTGCGGCGACAGGGAGATGTTCGAGGAACTCGAGGCGCGCTTCGAGGCAGAGGTAGTGACCGGCACCGGCGCCGAGTTCATCGAGGCCAAGCTCGCCGAGCGCGACGCGCGCCATGCCAGGGTGGGCGAATCCCGCTATCTGGTCGAACCGAACGTCAAGGACGGCAAGGGCGGGCTGCGCGACCTGCAGACGCTGTTCTGGATCGCCAAGTACTTCTATCGCGTCGGCACCGGGGAGGAGCTCGTCGATCTCGGCGTCCTCGACCGCTCCGAGGCCCGCCAGTTCCGCCGCTGCGAGGATTTCCTGTGGGCGGTGCGCTGCCACCTGCACTTCCTCACCGGTCGCGCCGACGAGCGGCTCACCTTCGACCTGCAGCGCGACATGGCGATGCGCCTCGGCTACACGCCGCATCCCGGCCTGCGCGAGGTCGAGCGCTTCATGAAGCACTATTTCCTGGTGGCCAAGGATGTCGGTGACCTGACCCGCATCGTCTGCTCGGATCTGGAGATGCGGCACGTCAAGCGCACGCAGGTGCTGTCGCGCTTCATGCAGCGCCTGCGTCGCCGCAAGCCGGGCCATCTGGCGGAGAGCGGCGACTTCGTCATCGAGGCAAACCGGCTCAACGTCACCGACGATCTCGCCTTCGAGCGCGATCCGGTCAACCTGATCCGGATGTTCTTCCTCGCCGACAAGTACAACCTGCCGTTCCATCCCGAGGCGCTGAAGCTCGCCCGCCGGTCGCTGAAGCTGATCGACCAGTCGCTGCGCGAGAACCCCGAGGCGAACCGGCTGTTCATGAAGGTGCTGACCTCGCGCAACGACCCGGAGGTGGTGCTGCGGCGGATGAACGAGGCCGGCGTGCTCGGCCGGTTCATCCCGGAATTCGGGCGGATCGTCGGGCTGGTACAGTTCAACATGTACCATCACTTCACGGTCGACGAGCATCTCGTCCGCTCGATCGGCATCCTGGCGGACATCGAGCAGGGCCGGCATGCCGACGATCATCCGCTCGCCAACGAGATCATCCACACCATCCAGAACCGCGAGGTGCTGTATCTGGCGCTGTTCCTGCACGACATCGCCAAGGGCCGGCCGGAGGACCATTCGATTGCCGGCGCCCGCATCGCCCGCCGGCTGGCGCCGCGGCTGGGCTTCTCGCCGGCCGACACCGATACCGTCGCCTGGCTGATCGAAAACCACTTGACGATGAGCATGATCGCCCAGTCGCGCGATCTCGCCGACCGCAAGACGATCGAGGATTTCGCTGCCCAGGTGCAGAGCCTGGAGCGGCTCAAGCTGCTGCTGATCCTTACCGTCGCCGATATCCGCGCCGTCGGCCCCGGGGTCTGGAACGGCTGGAAGGGCCAGCTGCTGCGCACGCTCTACTACGAGACCGAGCCGGTGCTCGCCGGCGGCCACAGCCAGACGCAGCGCACCGTCAGGATCGCCGCGGCCCAGGCGGCGCTGCGCGAGGCGCTCGCCGACTGGAGTGAAGCGGAGTTCGCCGCCTATCGCGACCGCCATTACCCGGCCTACTGGCTGCGCACCGATCTCGAGCGCCAGATCGAGCACGCCCGCTTCCTGCGCGATCTCGACGTCCAGCGCCGCAAGCTCGCCACCCGCGCCAAGCCGGACGAGTTCCGCGAGATCACCGAGATCACGGTATTCGCGCCGGATCATCCCCGGCTGCTGTCGATCATCACCGGCGCCTGCGCGGCGGCAGGTGCCAATATCGTCGACGCGCAGATCTTCACCACCTCCGACGGCTTCGCGCTCGACACGATCTTCGTCTCCCGCGAACTGCCGGAGGATGCCGACGAGCGCCGCCGGGCCGAACGCATCGGCAGGCTGATCGAGCAGGCCCTGGAGGGCAAGGCGCCGCTGCCAGATCTGGTCGGCAAGCGCACCGTGCCGAAGTCGCGGCTACGCGCCTTTTCGGTCGAGCCTTACGTGCTCGTCAACAACACCTGGTCAAACCGCTTCACGGTGATCGAGATTTCCGGTCTCGACCGGCCCGGTCTCCTGTTCGAGCTGACCGGCGTCTTGGCAAGGCTCAACCTCAACATCGCCTCGGCCCACATCGCGACCTTCGGCGAGCGTGCCATCGACGTGTTCTACGTCACCGACCTCACCGGTCAGAAGATCACCAATGCCAACCGCCAGGCGGCGATCCGCCGCCATCTCCTGCAAGTCTTCCAGCCCGCCCGGGAGGGCGCGCCCGCCTGAACGGCGCGCCGTGACGGCGTCCCCCGTTTCGGATAGGGTCCGCCGCCGCCATCCTGGCGGTTGCCCGCTGATCCAGGGAACCTGAATGTCGCTCCTGAGGAATTTCGCGACCGTATCTGGGGGAACGGCGACGAGCCGTCTGCTCGGCTTCATCCGCGATGTCATGATGGCCGCCGGCCTCGGCACCGGACCGGTGGCCGATGCCTTTCTCGTGGCGTTCCGCTTTCCCAACCTGTTCCGGCGGATCTTCGCCGAAGGCGCCTTCAACTCGGCGTTCATTCCGCTGTTCGCCAAGTCGCTGGAGGGGCAGGGCGCCAAGTCGGCCCGGCAGTTCGCGGAGGAGGCCCTGTCCGCGCTGTTGTTCACGCTGCTTGTCCTCACGGCAGCGGCCGAGATCGCGATGGCGCCGCTGATGCTGGTCATGGCGCCGGGCTTCGTGTCCGATCCCGACAAGTTCGATCTGGCGGTGCTGCTGTCGCGGATCTGCTTCCCCTATCTCCTGTTCATCTCGCTGGTGGCGCTGCTGTCGGGAGTCCTCAACGCGCTCGGCCGCTTTGCCGCGGCGGCCTTCGCCTCCGCCCTGCTCAATTTCGTGCTGATTGCCTTCCTCGCGGCGATCTTCTGGCTTGGTCTCGAGGAAACGCCGCGCGCGGGAATCTGGCTGGCCTGGGGCGTCTTCGTTGCCGGGGTCTGCCAGCTCGTGATGCTGGTGGTCGCCTCGCGCCGGGCCGGCATGGGCCTCGCCATCATCCGACCGCGGCTGACGCCCGGAGTCCGGCGGCTGATCGCACTCGGCATTCCGGCGGTGGTGACGGGCGGCATCACCCAGATCAACATCGTTGTCGGAACCGTCATCGCCTCGCTGCGCGAGGGTGCGGTCTCCTATCTCTACTATGCCGACCGCATCTATCAGCTGCCGCTCGGCATCGTCGGAACCGCCATCGGCGTGGTGCTGCTGCCGGAACTCGCGCGCCGGCTGCGGGCCGGCGACGATGTCGGCGTGCAGACGGCGCAGAACCGGGCATTCGAGTTCACTCTGGCGCTGACGCTGCCCGCCGCCTGCGCGCTGATCCTCGTTGCCACGCCGATCATCCGCGGCCTGTTCGAGCGTGGCGCCTTCGACCCGGCCGACACGCGGGCGACCGCGCAGGCCCTCGCCGCCTTTGCTTTGGGCCTGCCGGCCTTCGTGCTCGGCAAGGTCTTCCAGCCAGCCTTCTTCGCGCGCGAGGACACCCGCACGCCGATGTGGTTTGCCGGCATCAACGCCGCCGCCAACATCGTCCTGAGCCTGGCGCTGTTCCCCGTCCTCGCTCATGTCGGCATCGCCCTGGCGACCAGCATCGCGGGCTGGATCCATACCGGCCTTCTCGCCGGCCGCCTCTGGCGCGATGGCTATTTCGTCGCCGATGGACGGCTGAAGTCGCGCGCCCTGCGGGCGATCGCCGCGACGGCGATCATGGCGGCCGTCCTGCTGCTCGTCGAGTGGCTGCTGCGGCCGTTCTCCGGCTCCGGCCGCGACCTCGCCAACGCGATGGTGCTGGCGGCGCTCGTGGCGGCGGGCGGCGCGTCCTATGCCCTCGCCGCGATGCTCACCGGCGTGCTGACGCGCGAGGAGTTCGCCCGCGCCCTCGGCCGTCGCCGGACCGGCGCTTGAATCCGCCCCTGCGATCAGCCATAAGGCGCCGGCATTTCCCGGAGGAACACGATGGCGGCGTTTCGTGAGCGCGTCTTTTCCGGCGTCCAGCCGACCGGAAACCTGCATCTGGGCAACTATCTCGGCGCCATTAAGCGCTTCGTCGCGCTGCAGGACACCTTCGAGTGCATCTATTGCGTCGTCGACATGCATGCCATCACCCAGGCGCCGTCGGTCTGGGGCGGCCCGGCCGAGCTCGCCCGTTCGACGCGTGAGGTCACCGCTGCCTTCCTTGCGGCCGGGATCGACCCGGACCGCCACATCGTCTTCAACCAGAGCCAGGTCGGCGAGCACGCCGAGCTCGCCTGGGTGTTCAATTGCGTCGCCCGCATGGGCTGGCTCAACCGGATGACCCAGTTCAAGGAGAAGGCTGGCAAGCATCGGGAGAACGCGTCCGTCGGCCTGTTCGCCTATCCGACCCTGATGGCCGCCGACATCCTCGTCTACAAGGCGACGCACGTTCCGGTCGGCGAGGATCAGAAGCAGCACCTCGAGCTGACCCGCGACATCGCCCAGAAGTTCAACACCGACTTTGCCGATTCGATCCGCAGGGTCACCGGTGCCGACGCGCTGTTCCCGCTGACCGAGCCGGTGATCCAGGGGCCGGCGACCCGGGTGATGAGCCTGCGCGACGGCTCCAAGAAGATGTCGAAGTCGGACCCCTCCGACTATTCGCGCATCAACCTGACCGACGATGCCGACACCATCGCGCAGAAGATCCGCAAGGCGAAGACCGATCCCGAGCCGCTGCCCTCCGAGGAGGCGGGGCTCGACGGCCGTCCGGAGGCCGACAATCTCGTCGGCATCTATGCAGCGCTCGCCGACTCGACCCGCGCAGACGTGCTCGCCGAATTCGGCGGTGCGCAGTTCTCCACCTTCAAGGCGGCGCTGGTGGATCTGGCGGTGGCCAAGCTTGCGCCGATCGCCGCCGAGATGCGCCGGCTGACGGCCGATCCGGGCCATATCGACAGGGTGCTCAGGACCGGCGCCGACCGGGCCCGCGCCATCGCTGCCCCGATCATGGCCGAGGTCAAGCAGGTCGTCGGCTTCCTGCGCTGACGGTGGTCGGCGCGGCGGTGACGAAGGTCGGGCTGTCGAAGCTGCCGAGACGCACCGCCGCGACCGCGCCCGCGGTGGGTGTCGGGGCCGCGATGACGAGGACCAGGGCAATTTCCGCCCCCGGCAGCCCCAGATCCGAACCGATGTTTCCATCCGTGCATGCAGCTTCTGCCGCTCGGACGAAGCGCAGCGCGACGACAGGACCGGCCATCGCGCGACGCCGCTTGCTGCCCTCCCGAGTCGGTGGCAGCATGCGCGCCATGCCGAAGCGCCGCAGCAGCGAGCCGGGCCACCGGCGCAAGTTCCTCGTCGTCATCGACGACACGCCGGAATGCGACCGCGCGGTCTATTTCGCCAGCCGCCGCGCGCGCCAGACGGGCGGTTCGCTGGTGATGCTGTACGTGATGCCGCCCGGCGACTACCAGCACTGGCTGGGGGTCGAGACCATCATGCGCGCCGAGGCGCAGGACGAGGCGCGCCGGGTTCTCGGTGAATTTGCCGAGAAGGCGCGCAAATGGGCCGGGATCGAGCCCGAACTGGTGATTCGCGAGGGCAACCGGGCCGAGGAGCTGTTGGCGGTCATCGAGGAGGACGAGGACATCGTTGTCCTGGTGCTGGCCGCCAGCGCCGGCAAGGAGGGCCCCGGACCGCTCGTCTCGGCGATCGTTTCGCGCTCGGCCGGAACCTATCCGATCCCCATCACCATCGTTCCGGGATCGCTCTCCGACGAGGAGATCGAAGCGCTGAGCTGAGCGGCGGCGGGCTTGCCTTCATCGGCCATCTGGTAGAATGCTTCTAAACTGGCACTTGGGAGGCGGGGACGATCGCCCCATATCCCCTCATGACGAGCCATTCCGGTCGGCGCGCGTCCGCGCCGGCGAGCGTTAGGGGACGAGACCGATGTTCATCCAGACCGAGGCCACACCGAACCCGGCCACCCTGAAGTTCATTCCCGGCAAGGTGGTCCTGCCCGGCGACACGCTCGACATCCGCTCGCGCGAGGAGGCAGCCGTTTCGCCGCTGGCCGAGCGGCTGTTCGAGATCGACGGCGTTGCCGGGGTGTTCTTCGGCGCCGATTTCATTGCGGTGACCAAGGATGCAGGCGAATGGCAGCATCTCAAGCCGGCCATTCTCGGCGCCATCATGGAGCACTATCTGGCCGGGGCGCCGCTGCTGCGTCAGTCGGCTTCGGACTCCGGCAGCGAGGAATTCTTCGACGAGGCCGATTCGCAGACCGTTGCCACCATCAAGGAGCTGATCGAGACGCGGGTGCGTCCGGCGGTCGCCTCCGACGGCGGCGACATCATCTTCCAGGGCTACCGCGACGGTGTCGTCTATCTGCACATGCGCGGCGCCTGCTCCGGCTGCCCGAGCTCGACGGCGACCCTGAAGCACGGCATCGAGAACCTGCTGCGGCATTTCGTGCCCGACGTACAGGAAGTTCGCCCGATCTGAGCGCCGACCGCAGGCGGCGGCGCGCGGCCGGACGACCGTGGATCGCCGGATCGGCGCGCACCCCTTCGTCGTTGCCTTTCGCCACGCTGTCACGCCGCAGATGACCATCCTCGCCATCGACACGGCGCTCGCCGCCTGCTCCGTCGCCATCGCAGACGGCGAGCGGACGGTGTCGCGCATCGTGCCGATGGCGCGTGGCCACGCCGAGGTGCTGATGCCGCTGGTGGCCGAGGTCCTGGCGGACGCCGGGATCGGCTACGACGCGATTGACCGGTTCGCCGTCACCATCGGGCCGGGCACCTTCACCGGCGTGCGCGTCGGCGTCGCGGCGGTGCGCGGCATGGCGCTTGCCACCGGGCGTCCTGCGATCGGCGTCTCGACTCTGGAGGCGATCGCCGCCACCCATGTTGCCGCAGGCCGGCCAGCGGCGCCGTTCGCCGTGGCGATGGATGCGCGCCGCGAGGAGGTCTATGCGCAGGTCTTCTCGGCCGATGGCGCGCCGCTGGACGACGCCCGGGCGGTGGCGGTGGATATGCTCGCGGCCGGTCTTGCCGCCGACGTGGGTGCCGTCGTCGGCACGGCGGGCGGCCTTCTTGCGGAAGCGGCGCTGCGGCTCGGACGGTCGGTTGTCCCGACGGCTGCCATCGGCTGGCCCGATCCCGTCGCGCTGGCGCGGCTGGCGGCGGTGCGGCAGCCGGCCCGTGCCCCCGCGCCGCTCTATCTGCGCGCGCCGGATGCCAGACCGCAGACCGCCGCCCGGCTCGCCCGCGCATGAGCACCATCGGATTGCCGCGGCGGCTCGCCCCCGGCGATGCGGCGGAGGCCGCCCGGCTGCATGCCGCGGCCATGACCGAACCCTGGGGCGCCGACGCCTGGCAAAGCCTCCTCGCCGATCCGGCCGTGACAGGGTTCGGTGTCGGCGAATCATGGCGGCTCGCCGGGGCGCTGCTGCTGCGCTCGGTCCTCGACGAGGCCGAGATCCTGATGCTCTGCGTTGCGCCGGAGGCCCGGCGTCGTGGTCTCGGTCGCGCCCTTGTCGCGGCCGCCCTCGAGACGGCCGCGCGCAACGGCGCCCGCCGCGTCTACCTGGAAGTTGCGGTTGACAATGCGGCCGCGCTGTCGCTCTACGGGTCGATCGGCTTCCGCGAGGCGGGCCGGCGGAAAGGCTATTACCGGCGCCCGGCCGGACGCGTCGACGCGCTTCTCCTCGCCCGTCCGGGCGATCTGGAGCAGGCGCGGCGTGGCGGCTAGGATCGGGGCATTGCGGCGGGATCGCGAGGGCCATGGCGGACGAGACCAACCTGATCGAGGAGCAGTGCCTGTCGCGCGGCATGCGCATGACCGACCAGCGCCGCATCATCGCCCGCGTGCTGGCGGCCTCTGCCGACCATCCCGACGTCGAGGAGCTCTACCGGCGTGCCGCCGCCGTCGATCCGAAGATCTCGATCTCCACCGTCTACCGCACCGTCAAGCTGTTCGAGGATGCCGGCATCATCGAGCGGCACGATTTCCGGGACGGGCGCTCCCGCTACGAGCAAGTGCCCGACGAACATCACGACCATCTTATCGACCTGAAGTCCGGTCAGGTGATCGAGTTCCGCGACGAGGAGATCGAGCGCCTGCAGGAGCTGATCGCCCGCAAGCTTGGCTACCGGCTGGTCGACCACCGGCTCGAGCTCTACGGCCTGCCGCTGCGCGACGAGGAGCGCTGAGGCCCGATGGGTACGCTGCGGGCGCTGTTCATCCTCGCCGTGCTGGCACTGGTCACGCCGCCGCTGATGCTGGTCCAGCTCGCGCTCCTCGCCGTGCGCGCGCCGCTGGCCGCCCGGCTGCCGGTCGCCTATCACCGGATGGTCTGCGCGCTGCTCGGCGTGCGCGTCACGCTGCATGGCGCGCTCAGCGAGCGCCGGCCGCTGCTGCTTGCCGTCAACCACGTTTCCTGGCTCGACATTTCGGTACTCGGCTCGATCGCGCCGCTGTCCTTCATCGCCAAGCGCGAGGTCGCCGGCTGGCCGGTGTTCGGCTGGCTCGCCCGGCTGCAGCGCTCGCTGTTCGTCGACCGCAACCGCCGCGCCCACACCGGCCGCGTCAATCGCGAGATCGCCGCCCGACTCGCCGCCGGCGATGTCCTGGTGCTGTTCGCCGAGGGCACGTCCAGCGACGGCAACCGGGTGCTGCCGTTCCGCAGCGCGCTGCTCGGCGCAGTGCATGAACTTGCCGGAGACGGCGCCGGTCCGGCTATCAACGTCCAGCCGGTGGCCCTCGTCTACACCCGCCTGTGCGGCCTGCCGATGGGTTTCCAGCACCGTCCGGTGGTCGCCTGGCACGGCGACGTCGATCTCCTCCCGCATCTGTGGCGGCTGCTCAAGTCCGGCACGATCGACGTGACGCTCGCCTTCGCCGAACCGATCCCGCTCGCCACTGCCGCAGAGCGCAAGAAGGTCGCCGGCGCCGCCGAGCATGCGGTACGCCAGCGCGCCACGCTGCTGATCGCCGGCCGTTCGCTCTCCGAGATACTTCCCGCGCCGGCCGAAACAGGCTAAGGAGGTCGGGCAGTTCCGACGCGGACACAGTGGACCCTCGCGGCGCGGGCGACATGGCCGCCCGCCTGGTTTGGACAGGCCAGCCCCCTGGAATGACGGCTTCACGCAGGAAGCACTTCATCAAGACGTTCGGTTGCCAGATGAACGTCTATGATTCAGGCCGCATGGCCGACGCGCTGGCGGCCGAGGGATACGAGCCGGCCGAGCGGCCGGAGGAGGCGGATCTCGTCATCCTGAACACCTGTCATATCCGCGAGAAGGCCGCCGAGAAGGTCTACTCCGAGGTCGGCCGCCTGCGCGCCCTGAAGGAGGCGCGCCGCCGCGCCGGCGGCGAGATGCTGATCGGCGTTGTGGGCTGCGTCGCCCAGGCCGAGGGCGAGGAGATCGTGCGGCGGGCGCCCGCCGTCGATCTGGTCATCGGGCCGCAGAGCTACCACCGCCTGCCGGAGCTGCTGCGCGCCAGCCGTGCGGGCGCGGTTGTGGAGACCGAGTTCCCGGTCGAGGACAAGTTCGACCATCTGCCCGCTGCCGCCCCCGCACGCCTGCGCAGCGCGGGCCCGACCGCTTTCCTCACCGTTCAGGAGGGCTGCGACAAGTTCTGCACCTTCTGCGTCGTGCCCTACACGCGTGGCGCCGAGGTCTCGCGACCGGTTGCCGCGATCCTCGAGGAGGCGCGCCGGCTGGTCGCTGCGGGCGTGCGCGAGATCACCCTTTTGGGACAGAACGTCAATGCCTATCGTGGACAGGCCGCGGACGGCGCCGAATGGGGGCTCGCCCGCCTGATCGAGGCGCTCGCCGGCCTCTCAGGGCTTGAACGCATCCGCTACACCACCAGCCATCCGCGCGACATGGATGCGGCGCTTATCGCCGCCCATCGCGACATCCCGGCGCTGATGCCCTACCTGCACCTGCCGGTGCAGTCGGGCTCCGACCGCATCCTTGCGCTGATGAACCGCAAGCATCGCCGCGATGACTATTTCGCCATCGTCGAGCGGCTGCGCGCGGCGCGCCCCGACATTGCCCTGTCCGGCGACTTCATCGTCGGCTTCCCCGGCGAGAGCGACCGCGACTTCGAGGACACCATGGATCTGGTCCGCCGGATCGGCTACGCGCAGGCCTACTCGTTCAAGTACAGCCCGCGCCCCGGAACGCCGGCGGCCGGCCTGGAGGACCAGGTCCCGGAGGCCGTCAAGGTCGAACGTCTGGCCGCCCTGCAGGCCGAGCTCGACCGCGGCCAGGCGCGCTTCAACGCGGCGACGGTCGGACGTCGGCTCGCCGTGCTGATCGAGAAGCCGGGCCGCAAGCCGGGACAGATGATCGGCCGGTCGCCCTATCTGCAGTCGGTCTTCGTCGAGGCCGATCCTGGCCGCCGCGGCGAGATCGTCGAGACGTTGATCCGGTCGGCGGGACCCAACAGCCTGATCGGCGACATCATCGCGGGTGGGGAGGGAAAGGAGCATCGCGCCATGGAGGCCATCTCTTGAGCGACCCCGGCGTCGGCCGCCCGGCTCCCGCCCGCCGCGGGCCGATGCGTGCCGGTCCGGCCGAACGCATCCTCACCTTCGAGGACAACCGCCTCGCGAGCGACCTGTACGGCCAGTACGACCAGAATCTGGCGCTGATCGAGCAGCGCCTCGGCGTCGAAGCGAGCGCGCGCGGCAATCATGTGACGCTGCGTGGCAGCGAGGAGGCCTGCGCCAGCGCCGCGGAGGTGCTGGAAAGCCTCTATCACCGCCTGGTGCGCGGCCAGCAGGTCAGTCTGGGTGACGTCGACGGCGCGATCCGGGTGGCGACGGCGGTGCCCGACCACCAGGACAACCTGCCCGGCCTGAGCGCGCTTGCCCAGGTCTCGACCCGCAAGCGCACCGTCACCGCGCGCACGCCGCGTCAGGATCTCTATCTGAGGAAGCTTGCCGAGAACGACCTGACCTTCGCGGTCGGTCCGGCCGGCACCGGCAAGACCTATCTGGCCGTCGCCTTCGCCGCCTCGCTGCTCGAACGCGGCCAGATCGACCGGCTGATCCTGTCGCGGCCGGCGGTGGAGGCGGGCGAGCGGCTCGGCTTCCTGCCCGGCGACATGCGCGAGAAGGTCGACCCGTATCTGCGTCCGCTCTACGACGCGCTTTATGACATGATGCCGGCCGAACGCGTCGAGCGCGGCCTGCAGTCCGGCACCATCGAGATCGCGCCGCTCGCCTTCATGCGCGGTCGTACCCTGACGCATGCCGTCGTCATCCTCGACGAGGCGCAGAACTGCACGCCGATGCAGATGAAGATGTTCCTCACCCGCCTCGGCGAGGGATCGAAGATGATCGTCACCGGCGATCCGAGCCAGGTCGATCTGCCGCCTGGCCAGCGCTCCGGTCTCAGCGAGGCCGTGCGGCTGCTCAGCGGCGTCGAGGGGATCGGCCAGACATTCTTCGGCGAGGCCGACGTGGTGCGCCATCCGCTGGTCCAGCGCATCGTCCGCGCCTACGAGGCGGCGGAGGATGCCGAGCGGCAGCGGAATGGCTGAGGCACGAGGGATGGTTGAGGCCGGTCTGACCATCGAGGTCGTCGACGAGGCAGGCGACTGGGACTTCGGGGCCGTGGAGACGATTCTCGCCCGCATCCTCCCGGTTCTCGACCGGCACCTTGCCGGGGTGGCCGGCACGGCGACGCTGGCGCTCGCCGACGACGCCCTGGTGCGCGATCTCAACCGGCGGTTCCGCGGCAAGGACCGCCCGACCAACGTTCTGTCGTTCCCGTCCGGCGAGGTCCCCGCGCCGGGTGCTCCGCTCGGCGACATCGTGGTGGCGCGCGAGACCGTTGAGCGGGAGGCGGCCCTCGACGGCAAGCCGTTCGATCACCACCTCATCCATCTCGTCATTCACGGATTGCTCCATCTTCTGGGGTATGATCACGAATCGGACGACGAGGCCGAGGCGATGGAGCGGCTGGAGACGGCCGTTCTCGCCGACCTCGGCATTCCCGATCCCTATGCCGAGCCCGTCACATCTGCCGGGAACTGAAGGACCCATGCCGAAGGACCAGAACCAGC